>JAISCU010000136.1 GCA_031265345.1 Bifidobacteriaceae bacterium | reverse complement strand
CGCGCGGCATCAACTTGACCCGCATCGAGTCGCGTCCCTCCGGCGACGCCCTGGGGCGGTACCTGTTCTCGATCGACGCCGAGGCCCACGTCTCGGAGCCCCGCATGGCCGAGGCGTTGGTCGGCCTGCATCGCTTCTCCCCGCACGTGCGTTACTTGGGCTCCTACCCCAAGGCCGACTTCGTGCCGACCCGCCTGCGGCCCGGAACCGAGGAATCCGACTACGCCGGCGCCCGTGATTGGGTCCAGGCCGTCCAGGACGGCCGCTCGGTCTGAAGGCACCACCGCCGCCGATGCCGCCGCGCCGGGTCGCCTTTCACTCGAGTCCGCCGCCAGTCACATGGCTGCTCAGTCGGCTGCCGCGCCGCGCCAGGCCCCCGTTCGCCCAAGACCGCCGCCGGTCGAGGGGCCGCTCCGCCGCAGGTCACGATTCGTCCCCCGGCCACTGACCGGGTGAGCGCCAGTCGACCGCGCACCGAGCCATCCGGCCGCTCGACTGGCAACGCGCCGCAGTCAGCTGGCCACGCGCACGCAGAGGGTCAGGTGCTGGATCCAGGCGTGCAGCGCGCAGGCCCGTCCCACTAATTCGCCGTCGATCTGCACTAGCTGGTCGGTTTCGCAGGCCACCCGGAAGGACTGGCCCTGACGATAGACCATGCGCCCGGACGCCCAGGCCGGAGTGAACCGGATGCCGACCGAGTGCAGCACGACTTGCAGCGCGAGCGCGGCCCAGCCGACCAAGCCGTGCCGGGTCTCCGCCATGGCCAGATCGAGCTTGCCATCGGCCAGGTCGGCATCCGGCACCAAATTGAGGCGGGCTGGGAGCAGCCCACAGTTGCCGAACATGATAGAACGGGCCAGCACTGGCCTGGCTTCGCCCTCGACATGGAGTTGGACCCGGATCGGTTTGTCCGCCAGGTGGTTGAACCCGGAGATGAAGTAGGCGGGCCAGCCGAGCAGGCGCTTGAGACCAGAATCCGTTCCGGAGACCATCGCCGCGTCGAAGCCGAGGCCGGAAATCACCAGGAACGCCTCTTCGTCCAGGACCAGTTCGCCCCGCTCGTTCCACGCGGACAGGCGCCCCACATCGATTTGGCGACGGTTGCCGGTCAACGCGACTTCGAGCGCGTCACGGCTCGAGACCAGCGGCAGTTTGAGGTTGCGGGCCAGCAGGTTGGCGGTGCCGAGCGGCACGATCCCCATGGGCACCCCGGTTCCGGTGAGGCCCTGCGCGACCGCCCGGACGGTGCCGTCCCCGCCGGCGGCCACCACCGTGCGGACCCCGGCCTGGACCGCCGCTTGGGCCGCCTGCGCGGTGCCGGGCGACTCGATGGTGGTCTCCAGCCAGACCGGCTCCCCCAGACCGAGCTCGTGGCACATGGTGTAAGCCGCCAGTTTGAAGTCGACGTAGCCGCTCTTGGACGGGTTGGCCACAAAGCCCACGCGCTCGACCTGGTCCGAATCCCGTCGCAGTTGCGCCGCCCGGGCCAGGGTCCGTTGCGTCCGCCGCAGTCTCACGAACGCGACCAGGGCGACGATCCCGCCCACCAACCCGGCCAGGCCGCCGCCTATGGCCACGAACTCGTACCACTGCATCTGACAATTCTGCCCCGCCTGGAGGCTTGGGCCGCAATTCTGACGCACCCGATTCACGATGCCGCCGCCCCGGCCAGAAATGCCACCGGGTCCATTTCCGGACGACGACCCCAGCCGCCCCGCCGAGAACCGTTCTAAGCAGTATTGGGGACTGTCCCCATTACGGTCAGCGAAGAACACGGACTTACCGCAGTCCAGGAGGCGGACAAAGCAGCCAAGCACACCCACGCGGTTGCGCGGACAATCGACGACACCACGAGCGTCGGGGACGTGTACAGCCTCCTCGGAGACCCGAAGCTGCCGATCGGGGACAGCTCCGAGGCATTCGAGAGGCTGGCTCTAGCGGTCGAAGGGCAGAGCAGCCTGGGAACGGACGACGCCACCGACGCCATGGAGAGGGTCGCCCACGTTCAGGACTAGTTGACGGACGCGGCGAGCCGGGTCGTCGACATCTGCGGGGCGCCGGACGTCGCGCAATCCCAGTTGTCGCATATCAGGCACAACGACCCCTGGCGACAAGTCGTCTCATAGGACATGGGGCCGGCAGCGATACGAGCATTGATACGTAGTTGTGCGGGTTACAGCAGGTTGGCTGAAGCCGTAAGGCTGACAGCTTACCGGCAGGCAGAAGTTTCCTTTCGCCCCTGGCGACTGGCGAAGTGCGCTGACGAGAGCGAGTCGGCGCGGCTAGTCGAGGTAGTCAGAGGCGGCCTTATGGGTCTTGGCGTAGGGCGCCGTCATACAGGTTGGCCCGGTGTTGGTCCAGGGCCGCTCGGAGTGGGTCCGTGTTCCCGACGCTAGAGTCCCGATCCGGATCGACGGGTGAGCACTCCCGCAGAATGTCCTCGAACGCCTCGACGCTGATCGAGCCGGGTACGGACGCACTTGGCCTGGTGACGAACTCCCGGAATCTGGACTTTCGTGGACGGTGATGCACGGCGGATGAGTCTGCCGAGCGGGCGGCGGTCTGGAAGGAGGACCCCAGGTCGGTTATTTGGACGAAGAGTGTCGAACAGGTACTCGCTCTCTATCGCCAGATTCTTGCGGCGAATTAGCGGCGTGGGGCACTGGACTTGTGGCTCGCGAAGTATTCCAGCTTGGCTTCGCCTATGATGGCGGTCAATTCGTCGTGCAGCTGTCGAGCGTCGCCGGCGCACTGGTCGAGGTTGCTCGTAGGGTCGCACGGCCCAGCGACAGTGATCGCCGGGTCGGCGGGAATCAACGCTAGCTGGCCCTCGAAACTCAAGTCGTCGGCCGCCTGGTCTATCTGGCGTTCGGCTTCGTCGCGGTCAGCGGCATTGAAACTCGGGCAGACCGCCAGGAGCGATCTTAGCTGGGCTGGGGTGACCGTTTCGGGTAGGGCCACTCTGGGTTCGGTCTGCCATTGGTCCGCCACAGGAGGGGGCGGGTCTGCCAGGTCGGGGAACCCATTGGATCGCGCGCAGGTAGCCCACTCGACTGAGGCGGCCGCGATCTTGGCCTTATCTGCCAGCTCGATCGTCGGGTCCCACGTGAACTCCGGCGGCGTGAACCCCGTCTCTTTGCGGCACGCGTCCAACAAGTTTGTGCGGTCCTCCCAGTTGACCACCAAGTAGTTGGACTTGAACACGTCTTCGCCGTCCGCCAACCCGACGGTTTCCGCGACCCTCATCCAGAATGCTTGGTTGTCTTCTGGCGTGTCTTCCTCTGGGCCGCTTGCGCCGCCGTAGGAGCCGTCGATGGCCCACGCCCACATGCTGTGTCCATCGACGCGCACGTCCAACTGTTTGGCGGCATCCTGCGAATTGAGTTCGGTGGCGGCGTTGATGCCGTCGGTCCGCAAGCAGTCCGCGAATGCATCGGCCATCCTGTGTTGCTCGGCCGTCTCAAGATGATCGCCGTCTCCCGCCGCCTTGCCGGGAATCAGCGTGTCCACATCGTCGTTTTCGGAACACCCGGCTGCTGCTGCGGACAGCGTGACCATTACGGACAGGAACCACGCGATTCTGGATCGTCCGACTTGCTTGTTGCAGCGTGTTGCTCGCATTCTGTTCAACCTTCCTGTGCCATTGTCATTTCGGCGCGACGTTCCGAACCTGCATCGCTTCGACCGCCCGGCCGATCGGGCGAATCGGGATACCTGGCCGCCGTGGCCGACCGAGATGGTACGCCAAGTTCGATCAAATGGTCGCATTGACTCACCACCGCTGGATCGTGGGTGGAAATCACGACGGTGCGTCCTTGGCCGGCCATCTCCCGCAGTGTCGAGATCACCAGGTCAGCATTGGACTGGTCAAGCGACCCAGTAGGTTCGTCCGCCAGGACGAGCCTCGGCTCTTTCACCGCCAGCCGCGCCAAAGCAACCCGTTGCTGCTCGCCGCCACTCAACTTGAACACCTTTGTGTCCGCCACGCCGTCCAGCCCGAAAACCGCTAGTGCCTCGCTGCATCTCCGCTCCCTGGCCGAGCGTCGCATGCTGCCCGGCCTGATGGCGACCTCCAGGTTGCGCCGTGCCGTCCAGTTCTCGACCAAACCATAGTTCTGGAACAGCATCCCTAGCTGGTCGCGGAAGAACAGCCGCCTTTGCCGGCCGCGCAGCATATGCAACCGCGAGCCGCCGATCATGATGCTCCCAGAATCGATCGGCTCTAGGGCCGCCAAACAGTTCAACAGGGTGGTCTTGCCTGCCCCGCTGGCCCCTGTGATCGCGGTGATAGACCCCGGAGTTGCCTCGAAGCTTAGTTCCGACCAGAGCAGACGGCCGCCGAACCCCTTTGTCAAACCGCATGCCTCCATCAGCACACCAAGTCCGCCATTCGTATTCACGCCATCCAACCTCTTTCATACCCGTTTGATGTGGTCAGCACGGAATCGCCGCTGCACCACACCCAGCACTGCTGCAGTAATACCGGCATTGACCGCGACTACCACCAGCGCCATCGACCAGCCAACAGGAGTGGCGATACGGCCGGCAAGGGTGCTGGCCGTCAAGACCACCAGGCTCGCGCCTGCCACTGCTCCCAGGAACCGACGATTGCGCCTGATCCAGGTATGCCCGTGCAAGTGTTCCACAAACAATTCCCGGTGTTTGCGATTCGAGTAGGCGACCGCGAGCACAAGGCTCGCCAAGAACAAGACCAATACGGTGGCAGCGATGGTGAGCATTCCCCGTTTGATCGAGCGGGCGTTCTCCGTCATTTCTTCCAGCGCCAAATCGGCGGCCCGGTCGATGGTCATGACGAATTGGCCAACGCCCGCTTGGATGAGCCTCTCGTGGAGATCGTCGGCTGGCTCAAACAAGAGACTGCCGCCAGTGGCGACCGATATCAGGAAATCGCCGGAAAGGTTTTCTGAGACGGTGGGAACGACTACTACTACAGGTGAGCGTTGTGCCACGGCCTCCATGTCCCAAGTGCTCCCAAAATTGAAGACATCCTGGTCGTTTCGGACGAACACGATGTCGATGAAGCGCTCGAGCGGCTGGCGCTCGCCCGCCGTCGCACCGCGTTCCTCGTCTAGGCGGGACTGTTGGGCGTTGGCCCATGCCTCTGTACCGGCCATGATCGATTGCGATTCCCCGGCCTGGTCGGCGGGGATCAAGAGCCGAATATGACCGGCGTTCCCAGGACCCGCATCGGCCGACACCAGGGCACCGGTTTCATCTAGCACGTCCACTCTCCGGAGGAACTCGTCGTTCACGACTAATGTATTGCCTACGCCGGGCCAGAACGCGCCTGTGTTCGGGACACGGGTTTCATGTTCGGCTAGGACCACGCGGTCGTCCGAGGCAAGGGCTCCGACTATTTGACGGAACGGGGGTATCGCTCGCTCGAAATCGTCTTCCGTCATGGTCCCAGAGAACCGGATGCTGACGAGTTCACTGTTTTCGGCCCACGCGGTGCTCGCCGCCTGTTGCTGCTGTAGGATTTCGTTGCGGCGCACCACCGATCCGATGACCGTGAAAGCCAATAGCAGCGTCAACACCTGTGCCGCCGCAGCGACGGTGACGAGGAGGGCTACTGGCAATTGACCCTTAATTGCTGGGGCCAAGTTCAATTGGCCCTGTGAGGCGAGGGCTGCGACCAAACATGAGACGGCGACAATGTAGACGGCGGCAGCGGCCCAAGCGAACCACACAGCGAAAGGCCACAACTGCCGCCACCGGTTGACGAACCACAAAGCTCCCAACCCGAGGGCCAGAATCGCCCCGGCCGCAATAGCGAAGCTGTTCGTCAGGTGCAATATGGCGCTCCCGAACACCTGCCAGCGGCTCCGGCCGTGTATGGCGGCCAACGCGCGCCCTTTGGAAGCCAGAGCAGTGGAAAATGTGATCACCAGCGCTAGACCGATCAGCGCGACGGCGGCTGGAACCACAAGTTGAGATCCGGCCAAAATCCAGGCCGCGATCCGTTCAAATCCGAGTGATTCTTGGTGGACGCCGATGCCGGCATGAGCCCAGTCACCGGCCACTGTCGCGGCGACTGCTGCCGCAGCGTTCAGGAAATACTGGCCTCGCGCGTCGTGGTCACCCAGTTCCGCCAGCGGCCGCAATGTCGTGTTGAACCCTGCGGCGAAGTCCGGGTATCTGCCATCTTTGGTGTGCGTCTGGTAGTCCGCCTGGTCACCGACTGCCGCGTATAGCATACGGCCATGCTCGAAATCATTTGGGTCAGCGACCAATTTGTAGATGTTTATGCCTCGGTCTTGGGCCGTCTGCTGAACCGTTTGGATGAACTCCGCCTTTGACATGTCCGCTCCGAACGATTCCACGATCAAGACCGTCCGAGTTCCGTACGGCAAAGACTCGTCACGGGTCTGATAAAGGCCAAAGACTAATGCGCCAGCAGTGGCCAACGCGATCGCCAATGCCCACTTCACCAAGGCTTGCACACGTGCCCCTGAGTGCTTCCCGCTGTGCCCGAACAAGTGACGAGGCACCGCGCGCTGCGGGTGGCCAGACTTACAGCCTGACCACCCGCTTCAAGCGCGGGTGCGTCACTTGACGCGATAGTAGGCATTGTTGCCAGAGCCGCTGGCTTTCACTGCGGCGTACGAGGTGAACCCACGCTCGATGTCCTCGGAGCGATCAACACCGTTGGCGCTGGAAGCAGTCGACCCATGTGTCTTGGACCCGTGGTAGTAGTTCGAGTAGCAGTTGTCGTTCACTCCCCAGTCCCAGCGGCCCCCTTCCGGAGGGTAGGTGGTGTTGGCAAGCGCTATCGCAGCACCGCCGACCGCCAGGACGCCTGCCAGTAGCAGGCTTGAGATGACTTTCCTCATGATGGTTCCTTACCTTTGTCTGTGTTTGTCTTGGGGGAGGTGCTTCCGATGATCGCACGGGCCAAGTCCAGCTCCGTCTCCTAGGAGCCACTGCTGCAGATGGTGAGACAGCCGGTCGTTAACCTGCGGCTTCGCGCCGCTCCCTGGCGTTTGTGCCGTAGCTGCGGCGACGAAGGCGGCTCGTCCGTCTCGAACATGGCCCAAACATGATCTTGACCCGTTCTGTACCGGCTCCTTAACCGTCGGTTTCGATTCACGATGCCGCCCGCCCGGCTTCGGATTGGCCGGTCAGGGGCGACGCCACCGGAGGGCGGCCCCGAGCCCCAGAGCCACGCCGGCCAGGTCCGCCACCACGTCCCAGGGGTCGCCGGTCCGTTCGGCCAGGAAACGCCACTGAATGAACTCGGAGGCCACCGCGTGCGCGGCGAAGAGGGCCGCGATCAGCCAAGCCCAGCGGCGCCGCAGGCGCGACCACGCCCAGACAGCCAGGCCGAAAACAAAACCATGCACCAACTTGTCGGCGAAAGGCGGGGCGAACGAAGCGGCATCGGGCACCGAAGGCGCATAGAGCACCCAAAGCTGCAGGGCCAACGCCAACCAGGCGGCCACCCACCACCGACCGGAGACGCGCGCTGCCACCGGACCAACCTAACGGACGGCCGTGCCGGTCCTATCCACCGGTCGGGCGGTGTCGGAGCCTGAGGGTAGGCTCGACTGGTGATCGACTTGAAGCTTCTGCGCCTCAATCCGGACGCGGCGCGGGCGTCGCAGCGCGCTCGCGGCGCCGACCCGACGGTGGTCGATGCGATCCTCGCCGCCGACCAGGCCCATCGCGAGGCGCTGGTCGCGTTCGAGACCGCCCGTGCCGAACAGAAATCCCTCGGCAAACTCGTGGCCAAGGCGGCCGGGCAGGACAAAGCCGCGCTGGTGGCACGGGCCAAGAGCCTGGCCGCGGAGGTGAAGCAGGCCAGCGCCAACCTCGAACGGGCACAAACGGAATTGGACCGATCCGCGATGGCCCTGTCCAATCTGGTCGAGGAAGGCGTGCCGGAAGGCGGCGAGGACAAGTTCGTCGTCTTGAAAGAAGTCGGTCAGATACCCGATTTCGCAGCCCGCGGATTCGAGCCGAAGGCGCACGACGAACTGGGAGAATCGCTCGGGATAATCGACACCGGGCGCGGGGCCAAGGTCTCCGGATCTCGCTTCTACTACCTCAAAGGAGCTGGCGCAAGGCTCGAACTGGCGCTCCTCAATCACGCCCTGGGACTGGGCGCCGAACTGGGCTTCACACCCATGATCACGCCCGCCCTGGTGCGCCCGGAGGTCATGAGCGGCACCGGTTTCCTGGGCGCTCACAACGACGAGGTCTACTATCTGCCGGCCGACGACCTCTACTTGACCGGCACATCGGAAGTGGCGCTGGCCGGTTACCACAAAGACGAGATCCTCGATCTTGAGGCAGGCCCGTTGCGGTACGCCGGGTGGTCGGCCTGCTACCGCCGCGAAGCCGGGTCCTACGGCAAAGACACCAAGGGCATCTTCCGCGTGCACCAGTTCCACAAGGTGGAGATGTTCTCCTACGCCCGCCCCAAGGACGCCACCGCCGAGCACTCCCGCTTGCTCCAATTCGAGGAACAGATGTTGGCGGCGGTCGGCCTGCCGTACCGGGTGATCGACTCCGCGGCGGGCGATCTGAGCGCCTCGGCGGCCCGCCGATACGACTGCGAGGCCTGGATTCCCAGCCAAGGCAAGTATCGCGAGATGACCTCGACCTCGAACTGCACCACCTTCCAGGCCCGGCGCCTGAACATCCGCGAGCGGACCGAGGACGGAACGACCCGGGCCGTCGCCACTCTCAACGGCACCCTCGCCACCACTCGCTGGCTGGTGGCGATCCTGGAGAACCACCAGCAGGCCGACGGCTCAGTCCTCATCCCTGAGGCGCTGCGGCCAGGCATGGGCGGACTCGAAGCGATCGAACCAGGAGGATCGAGCGCTTGAGCCAGCCTCCTGCCAAGACCGTCGCCACTGAGACCACGGCCACCGAGTCCACGGCCGCCAAGACCCTCCTCGCCGTCGACATCGACGGCACCCTGTTGACTTGGGACGGGGAGCTCTACCCCTCCGCCGAACGGGCCGTCCGCGGCGCGCTCACGACGCCTTCCATAGAGTTCGTGCTGGCCACCGGCCGGTCGTTGCATTCGACCCTGTCGGTGGCCCGGCGCATCGGCTTGCGGCGAGGGCTGGCCGTCTGCTCGAACGGCTCCGTCACGATCCAGCTCGATCCGGACCTGCCGGAAGGCTGGGAACTGCTCGAGGTGGTCACCTTCGACGCGGCCGCCGCTGTGGCCTCGATCCTGCGGCACCTGCCCCAAGCGCGCATGGCGGCCGAGGACCTGGGCCGGGGGTTCCTGGTCACGGCCGAATTCCCGGCCGGAGAGCTGGACGGCCAGGTGCGCGTAGTCAGCCCTGGGGAGCTGACCGCCCGGCCCGTCACGCGCCTCATACTGCGGGACACCGAGCTGACCTTGGACGAGTTGCGGGAGGTGGTCGAGGAGACCAAGTTGCCGGACGTCACCTACGCGGTCGGATGGACCGGCTGGGTCGATCTGAACCCGCCTGGCATATCCAAAGCCTCGGCGCTGGAGAAGGTCAGGCAACGGCTCGGGATTGGGGCGCACCGGACAGTCGCGATCGGGGACGGCGGCAACGACATCTCCATGCTGGAATGGGCCGGTCGGGGCGTCGCCATGGGAGGTTCGCGCTGGGACGTGGTGGCCGCCGCCGACGAAGTGACCGGCACGATCGACCGCGACGGGCTCGCCCAGGTGATCGACTCGCTCTTGTGACCTGCGACTAACACCCAATCGATGTTCGACCGAAGGAGATCAGAACCATGCGACTGGCCACATTGAGGACCGGGCCGGACGGGCGGACCACCGCGGCCGCCCGGATCGAGGGCGACCAAGCGGTCATCTTGGACCAGTTCGCGGACGTCGCTTCGGTGCTGGAGGCCGGCGCGCTCGAGGCCGCCGCCAGCTTGGACGGGACGCGGGTCCGCCTGGACCAGGCCCGCTTCGCGCCGGTGGTCCCAGCGCCGGGAAAGATCCTCTGCGTCGGCATGAACTACCGGGCGCACACCAGGGAAATGGGCCGATCCTCGCCCACGCATCCGGCCCTGTTCTCCAAGTGGAAAGAGACGCTGATCGGCCACGGCGAATCGATCCAACTGCCGCCCGAGTCCTCGCGAGTCGATTGGGAGGGCGAGTTGGTGGTGGTGATCGGGAAGCGTTTGCGCCGGGCCGACCTGATCGAGGCCGCGAACGGGATCGGCGGATACACCCTGATGTGCGACACGTCCATGCGCGACTGGCAATACCGCACCCCGCAATGGCTGCAGGGCAAGACCTGGGAACGGTCCACGCCGTTGGGGCCGTGGTTGGCGACCCCCGACGAGCTCCCGGCCAACGCCGAGATCACCACCAAGGTGGACGGCCACGAGGCGCAACGAGCACAAATCTCCGACCTGGTGGCCTCCCCGGCGGCGCTGGTCTCCTACATCTCGACCTTCATCTCGCTGAGCCCCGGCGACCTGATCGCCACCGGGACGCCGGCCGGTGTGGGCCACGCCCGCCAGCCGCCGGTATACCTTCAAGACGGCCAGGAAGTTGAAATCGCAGTCACTGGACTGGGAACATTGCGCGCAAAGGTCGAAAACGAGGTGGTTTCTACGCCATGATGGTCAGATGGTAACTCTAAGCTCGAGCCGGGTGGACCCAGCGCCCGCGGTTCTCGATCAGAGCTTGCCTCCCCAGGAGTTGGCCCAAATCGCGAAAGACCACCCCGAGCTCCAAGTGCGCGTCGCGTGGCACGCGAACGTCAGCCCGGGCCTGCTCGAGTGGCTGCGCGACAACGGCGAGGCGCCGGCCGCACGGGTCGCACGGGTGCGTCTGTCCGCACGCGCCGCTGCGCCCGCTCCCGATAGGTCGGCTTCCTCGTCTGGGCGCGCGCCCGGCTCGCCCGCCATCAGGCAAGACGCCGACCATACGCACGATGCCGCTAAGCCAGCTCCGCCCCCCTCGCCGGTTCGCGCCGTCCCGGCCCCGCAGCCAGCGGCCCACTCCACGGCTCGCCCCGGCCCGGCCTTAGAGCCTGAAGCCTCCCCGGTCGAGGCGGCTCCGTCCACCGTCCGAGCAACGGCCGAGGCGCCTGGGCCGAAGGCGCCTCCTGAAGACACTGCCCCATCCACGCGGTCGCCTGCTGACACACCGACGGGCATCAGGTCGGTTTTGAGAGGCAGTCCTTTGCCGCGCCGGAGCAAGTCCGCCTCTTTGGCCGATGACCCGGCCATCAAACCCGCCTTGCGCATTCCGCGCGGGACCAAGCTGGCCCTGGCCAGCACTGCGGAGGCGGCTCAGGCCAGGGCCACAGAGGCGGACCTTCCATCCCGCGAGGGCGCTGGCGTTGATGGGACCACAGGCGGCACAGCTTCTGCCGGTCGAACTCCTGGCGGCGGGACCCCGGCCAATAGGACCGCTGCCGGTACGGCCCGCGGCGGTAGGACTTCCGCCGGTGGGGCTCCTTCCCACAGGACCGCGGCCGGTGCTAGCGGTACCGGTGCCAGCACTGCCGAGAGTGATCAGGCCGATCGATCCGATGAGGTCTCGACGCCGCCCTTCGGCGGCCCGGTGGTGTTCGGATCGGCGAGGCCCTCGGACAGTCGCAGATTCGATCCAATCTTGGGCGATCCACGCACTCCATGGCCGCCACGTTCCACCGTCGACCAGTCCACGAAGACCGGGGCCGGGCGCCACACCCGATCCGCGACAGCATCCGTTCG
>JAISCU010000125.1 GCA_031265345.1 Bifidobacteriaceae bacterium | reverse complement strand
CTAACCCACCGTGGCAGCCGCCCCGGGGGCTGCGGCAGTGGGTTGGGTCAAGGGGTGCACGATGCCACCCGCCGCGCCCGCATCCGGACGGCCACGGCCAGAAATGGACCTGGCGCCATTTCTGGTTGGCGGCTTCTGGCGCCCGACCGGGCCCATGACCCAGGCGAGTTGCGGGGCGGACCCGGCCCGGCGGCATCGGCGAACCGGACACTGGGTTGTGCGGGCCTGTGCAGATCGGTTCCGAATCGACTTGATATGAACTTGCTATGGCCGGGTCGGCGATTAGCAAGTAATAGGAAGTAGTTATCAAGTAGACCACATGGCGTGGACGCGAAGGGGCTGGAAGAGCAGCTGGCGTTGCTGGGGCGGACCGACGGAGAGCCGGAGTCGGTGGCAGCCAGAACAGCCGCTGGCCGGGCGAGGTCTGAGCCGTGATCGGCCCGATTCGGCGCGATGACCGCCTGTTCCACTGGCTTGCGGACTTCCCCTAAAGCCCGTCTTGGCGGTGCCGACCGGGCACTCGGTATGGCGGTCCGGGCTATGAGAGCATTATCTCCTGCAAGACCAAGCCGTACCGGCTTCCGGGCGGATTCGACGCGATGGTCTCGCCCTCATATTCCTTCCAGAAGTTCCCCGAATAGCATATCCACATTTTGCGGCCGTCGGCCGAGACGAATTTCGATGGCAGGTTGACGAAATAGGCCTGCTCGCCGAAGTCCTTCATATAGGTGACGAGGCTCCACGGGCCGGACACCTGATCGGCTTCCAAAATGTAAGTGTTCATTTTGGTGCAGGTGTTGCCTCCGTCGGTGACGCAGAGAAAGTATTTCTGCAGCGGCCTGTTATAGGTCATAGTGGCGCAGCCCATGTTGTTCCGCCACTCCAGCATGGGCGTGATCCTGGCAAAATCCGGAGTCCAGACAGCGATGCCATCCTCGCCATAGCCACAAAAGAATTCATAAGCGTGCGGGTCGTTGATGGTCTCGACACTGGGCGTGACGCGCAGGAGGTGGACTTGGTCGCCCGTTATCCAGCTCAGGTGGGCGAAGTTGTCGACCGGATAGAACTTCGGATCGGAACCGTGCGCGACCAAGTAGGCCTTGCCGTCAGGTGAATGCTCCATGTTCTTTCCGAAGTCGACAAAATGGGGCGCGCCGATCTTCACCGGATATCCGCATAAGCCGCTTTCTCCGAAAATCGAGTCCTCCGGCGTGTGAGGGCAGTCCTCCCAGGTCTGACCGTAGTCCCGCGAGACTCGGAAACCGACGAACGGCCCCAATTGCGGCCAGTTATAGAGGTGGTCGCCATAGGAAGTGGTGGCGGTGGGACCGAGGCAATAGGTCCCGTAATACCAGACGCCGTCATGAACCAAAGTGCCGCAAGGATACCGGCCGCCATAAGGGTAGGCCTCGGCGAATTGGACGCCCAGTGTCTGGAGTTCCAAGGCCGTCGGATCGTCGCCAATGGCCACGGCATTCCCGGTGGACGCGTACGGGTACATGCGGGTCAGGGGATGATTCCTCACCCAATGGGCATCGGAGATCGACCACAAACCCTGCAGCGAGCCGTCAGTGCAGGGCGAATACAGCCGGTCGTCGGTCGCCCAAGACGGATACCAGGTGTCGGCCACGTCGTAATCGCTGCTCCGCCCGGTGAAGGTGATGGTCGAGAACTGCGCCGACTGCGGGAACGGCATGCCGACTGGCGGCTGGGAAGGCCAGTGAAACGGTTCGAAGGCTATCAAGGCAGTGACTCCATTCTCGCCTCGGGCCGGCGGTGCGTCGGCGTTCGCGCGCCGCCGGTTCGGCGCATAGCGTAGCCGAGGCTGATGGCGACGGCGGCAGCCGCGGCGGCCCAGAAGGCGGCTGTGGTCCCGGTGAGCGGGAGATCGCCGGCGCCGCTGGCGGGGCTGGCCTTGGTCGGCTGGGGCGAGAAAGGTGACGATGCCGTGGGTCTGCCAGACTCGGACGGCGGCGTGGCGCTAGCGCTGGGGGAGTCGTCGATCATGTCGGGCGAGCGGGACACGGCGGGGCCGGTGACGTGCAGGACCAGGCGTACCGTGTCGCCGTCCCCGGGCGGGATCGATTCCCGGGCCATAGCCTGGTGGGCGACCGCCAGCACCGCGGCGACGGCGAACACGAGGACGGCCAGGGTGCGCAGTAGGGAGTCTCTGCTCACGGCGCCGCCCCGTCCCGGTCCTCGCGGAGCTTACGCCTGGTGACCGGTGCCGGCCCGCCGCGGGCCGCCGCCTGGTCGGGTGCCGCGACCTCGTCGCGCGTGGCTCGCCCGCCGGATTCAGCGTCCCGGTCGACCCGCGCGCCCACGTCGATCCGCGAGTCCCTGTCGCCTTCCGCTGCCAGGTCGACCCCAGCGTCTTGGTCGACTCCTATCCACCCCTCGCCTCCGGCCAACTCGCGACGAGTCTCCGCCCGTGCTCGCTGGACGGCCCGGTCGATCATGTCCTCGACTCTCCGCTTGGACTTCTTGCGTCCCGCCACGACCGCGACCACTATCAAGACGAGCGCGAACAGGACGAAGACATGTGGCAGCGGCAGAGCGACGGCTCCGGCCTTGGCGATGACTGGCTCCATGATGGGGGGCGGGTCGTCGCTGGCCGTCACCACGACCACCGGGTCGGCCCGGATGGTGGCGGTCGCATGGAACCATGGCCACGCACCTCCCACAGTGGTCTCCACATGCCAGGCGCCGCCGGGCAGCAGTTCGATCTTGCCGTCGCCTTCGGGCCAGGCCGTTTCGCCGTCCCCCGCCGCGACCAGCCCGGTCACGTCCAACCGCGTGTTGCCGGTGTTGACCACGTCGAACGAGGAGGCCAACTGGCCGGGCTTGAGCGGGTTCCACGACATGGCGTAGGACGCCTCGGCGTGATGGATTTCCAGCGCCGGCGCCAGTTCTCCGCCGACCCGGACCATCACCCGGACCCCGACCCGCGAAGTCACGCCCATCCCCGATCCGCCTCCGGTCGCGCCGTCGCCCGGCGAGCCGCTGCCGGCCGCCCCCGACACCGACGCGGCGATGCCGGCCGGATGATCCCCCGGCTCCGTGTTCGCCGGGGCCGTGACCGTGAACGGCACAACGACCGTCTCCCCGGCGGCGACCTCCACGGTTGGTTGGACCCGCACCCATAGTCCCGCGTCGACCGACTTCGACGGATCGGTCAGCATCCCGTAGCGCCCGTTCTTGTTGAAGTACCCGTCGGCTGCAGACAAACCGAAGACGACCGCGTGACTGGACAGGTTCTTCACCGCCAAGTGCTCGGCCACGGTCTCGCCGGGGTCCAGGCCGAGTTCGAACCAATGCCTGCCGTCCTTCCCCTGCTCGTCGGCCGGCGCGACCGTGAAAGAGGTCTTCGAGTCGTCCTGGTCGGCATCGGCCGCGAAGGCGGGGGGAAGGAGCGGAGTGATGGCAAGGGCCAGAGCCAACCACGCGCCCATAACGGTGGCGGGCAACACCGCCCGCAGGCGTCCATTGACCATATGACCATCACCCCGTCCCACAGTGAAGAGAATCAACCGGCCCGAGCCGACCGGAGCACACCGGCCCGCTCACGACCGGTCGCAGCCTACCCGGCAACCTGGGGGCCGACCCGGGTCACCGCGGCCGGTCCCCAGCGGTGCGTCGCCTACTCGAACAGCGTCAGCGTCAGCAACGAGATGTAGTCGCCGAGCGCCGGGTCGTAGTCGAGCCGCAGGTTCATGTGCGCCCTGGCAGTCCAGGTGTCCTGCTCGACGACATCGGGATTGTTCGAGTCGCCCTGGA
>JAISCU010000334.1 GCA_031265345.1 Bifidobacteriaceae bacterium | reverse complement strand
CGTGGGTCCGGTACAGCGTCGCACGCGCGCCCCTGACCCGGGCCGGGTCTACTCCGGGGCCCGGCGGGCCGCCTCCGCGGCCTCCCCGCCGGCCACCGGCGCGTCCGTCCCCGTCGCCGAGCAACTGGGGCGTCGGGGGTGGGCCCCACCGTTCCCGCGAAGAACCGTCCGTCCCTCCGCCGAGTTGCCGGTTTGAGGGCCAGATCCGCCGATTTCGTCCCGCGAACCGGCAACTCGGCGGATTCCCATGGTCCCGCCGCCGGCTCCAGCCGAAATCTGTGGGGGCTGCCGGGTTACATGTCGTCTGAGCCCGAGATTGAGCCCGGTCAAGGGGCGCGGGCGGTGTGGGGTGGGCCGGGATGGTCGGAAACGTACAGAAGTTTGCTTCGATGAAATGCTTGTACGTTTCGGACGCGCAGACTCTGGTCCTCGATATGGCGGCAACGGTGTGACCTGAGTGAACGCGCGCACGTGTCCTGCGCGCGAGCGACCCAGGTGGTCGGAAACGTACAGAAGTTTGTCTCGACGCGTTTTCTGTACGTTTCGGACGCGCCCCCTGCCGCCCTTGTGATGTGTCATGGTCTTGGTGGACAGCGAATCGGAGGAGGATTGTTTGATGTCTGTCAACCGTCACGGGCGTTATTCGGACCAGTTCAGGGCTGAGGCTGCGGCCACGGTGATCGAGCTTGGCAAGCCGCAGTGCGAGGTCTGCCGGGAGTTGAGAGTGTCGAAGTCGGCGTTGTCGAAGTGGGTCGCTGAGGCCCGTGGGACGCCGCCGGCCAAGCCCGTCCGTCCGGCCGCCGACGCGGCCGAACTGGAGCGCGAGGTGGCCAGGCTGCGGCAAGAGAATTCGTTCTTGGGTTATCCGGAAGTCTTCATAACCCAAGGTATCCGGACCGCGGGGTTATGGCGACCGGGGCGTGTTTCTGCTGGTGGTGGTCTCGCCTGGTCGGCATAACCTGGGCGGTTTGCCTATAGGCCGTCGAGGAACGCGAGGATGTCTTGAGATGGTTTGTAGCGGCCGGGTTTCGCGGCGGCGGGTGTCACCAGAGCGAGTGCGCGTTGTTTGACGTCCATGTCGGCGTGTAGGTAGACGTCGGTCGATGCCGTGCCGGCGTGGCCGAGCCAGACCGCGATGACGGACATGTCGACTCCGGCGGAACGCAGCAACATCGCGCACGAATGTCTCATGGTATGGGGCGTGACATGCTTGGAAGCCATCGTTGGACAGGTCAGTCCGGCGGTGGCGGCGTGTTTGGCGACGAGTTTCGCCACCGCGTCGCGGCTGAGCTTGTTCCCGTGGGGGCCGGGGAACAGGATCTGGCTGTCGCCTGGCGGCGGTTCCCGGATCCAGGCGCGCAGGAGCCTGACAGTCTCGGCGGTGAGCGGCACGATCCGGTGTTTGCGTCCTTTGCCGTGGCATTGGACGTGCGCGGCCGGCCCGAGCCGAACGTCTTGCAGGCCCAGGCCTGTGAACTCGGACACGCGCAGGCCGGTGTGGATGGCCAGGTGCAGCAAGGCCTGATCGCGCCGCCCTGTCCGGGTGGTGGTGTCGGGGGCCGCTATTAGCGCTTCGCATTCGTCCAACGTCAGGTAGGTCATGACGGGATTCGGGCCGCGTTTCGGCGGTATCGCCAACACTTGGGCGATCAGTTGCCCCTGGTCGGGTGCCTGGTGGGAGGCGTACCGGTATAGCGATTTGACGGCGGTTAGGCGGGCGTTGCGGGTGGACACCGTGTTGTGTTGTTCGGTTTCCAACCAGGCCAGGAACCCGCCAATCCGGCTCGCGTCGATGTCGGCGAGGTCGAGGCCGCTGGGTTGTTTGCCGGTCGCGGAGCAGGTGTAGCCGATCAGGGCTTTGATGGCGTCGCGGTAGGCAGCGACGGTGTGGGGCGAGGCGCCGAGTTGGTTTTTGAGCCGGTTGGTGAAGAACTGTTGGACAAGTAGCGGGAAACTGGTCACCGGCCCGCTCCCGCCATTGCGGCCTCGAACGCTTCGAGGCGATCTTTGACCCGGCCCAGCAACTCGGGCGTGCCGGTCAGGTACCAATAGCTCGACGCGGGATCGCGGTGACCCACGAACGTGGACAAGACCGGCAGGAGGGGTTGGACGTCGAGGTTTTCGGCGTGCCACCGGCTGATCGTGCCCACGATGAATGAGTGCCGGACATCATGGAAATGGATCGGGCCGCCTCCGGGCGCGGTTCCCAGCCCCGCTGCCGCGACCAGGCGTTTGAAGGTTCTCTCCACGCTGTCGGGGCCGAGCCGGCCGCCGAGGGTGTTGACGAACAACGCCCCGCAGGGCCGGGCTGGGGCCAGCTGGTCGCGACGCCCGGCGTACTGTTCCAACGCTTGACAGGTCGTCGGATGCAACACCAGGTCGCGGGTCTTGCCGAACTTCGCGTCGGTGATGTGGGCGACCCGGGCGTCATGGTCGATGTCGCAGTCGTCCAGGGCGAGCAGCTCGCCGCGTCTGGCACCGCTGACCCATGCCAACTGGATCAACGCTGGGTAGACCGCGGCAGCCAAGTCGTCGCGCAGCCACCTGGCGTGTGCGGCAAGCCGGCTTATGTCGTCGCTGGTCAACACGCGCGGGACCCTCCTGACGGCGGGCGTGGCGCAAATGTCGGTTGGCGGCACTTGGTGGGACGGGTCACGGGCGGCCATGTGGCGCGCGAAGCAACGCGCCACACGCATCCGGTGGGCGATGGTGGCATCAGCCACCGGACGGGCGGTGTCCCTGGCCCATTGGGTGCACCGGTCGATGGTGATCACGTCCCACCCTCTGGCGTCGAAATACGTCGCCAAAGCGGACAAGACAACACCGAACGACCCCAGTTTGAAACCGAGCGAGCGGCGCAGCGCCACATACTCGCCGGCCTGGTCAGCCAAAGACGGCCCGCTCACAGATCCACGCTCCCGCCGGACCCGGCCGACGGCCACGGCAACGCCAACAGCCCTAGCCTGGCGGTGTCGATCTTCGCGTAGACGCTGGTCGAGGACAGGTCTTTGTGCCGCAACACCTGGCCGACCGCTTCCAGGCCCGCTCCCGCGCGGAGCATCTCACAGCCCAGGGTGTGCCGCAGCCGGTGGGGTCCGAACGGTTCCATGCCGCACCGGACGCCAGCCGCCCGCACAACGACACTGACCACGGTCGGGGTGATCGGTTTGATCGGCGGTACGACAGTGAAGAACACCGCCTCGCCCATATCACGGGGCCGCCCGCCAGCCGCGTACCCCGCTATCGCTTCGCCGACGTCGCCGGGCAGCGGGAGCCGGTCGCGCGCGCCGGCTTTGCCTGTCACCGTGACGGTCCCGCCCCGCCAATCAATGTCGCCCAACACCAGCCGGGCCACCTCGATCCGCCGCAATCCGAG
>JAISCU010000408.1 GCA_031265345.1 Bifidobacteriaceae bacterium | reverse complement strand
CGGCGAGTTCAACGACACGCCGAAGCACCGGCCGATTGTCGCCACGCGTGGCGACAATCGGCCGGTGCTTCGGCGTGTCGTTGAACTCGCCGCCGCAAGCATCTCGCGGGAGAGCCCGCAGTGCTTCATGGATGAATCCCTCGTGGTGCGGAGGCCTGATCGTGGTCGGGCATGCTGCACCGCGCGTGTAGTGGCCCAGGCAGGCGCGGCGGGCGGCTCACAGCACAAGGCCGCGAGTCCATCGGATCGTGTCCAGAAAGTTTCCACTTATGGCTCGAAGCCGGTCGAGATTCCTGTCGATGCTTGGTGAAAACTGACCCCTGTGTGCTGTCGCAGTTTTGACCCCTCTGCCTGTCACGGTAGGGAGATGATTGATTTGGGGAAGTGGGCGGAGATCCGCCGTTTGCATCGCTCGGAGGGGCTGGGGATCAAGACGATCGCTCGGCGTTTGGGGGTGGCGCGTAATACTGTCAGGGCGGCGTTGGCTTCGGATCGGCCGCCGAGGTACGAAAGGATCGCGGCCGGGTCGATCGCGGACGCGGTCGAGCCCGAGATCGCGGCCGAGTTGCGTAAGGATCCGTTGATGCCGGCCGCGGAGATCGGCCGGCGGATTGGTTGGGTCCGCTGGGAGTCGGTGTTGCGGGGGCAAGGTCGCGAAGATGCGGCCGTTGTTCGTGCCACCGGACCCGACGGATCGGACGGTCTACGCGCCGGGTGATATCGCTCAGTGTGATCTGTGGTTCGGCGAACAAGCCGGTCACGCTGGCGCCTCGGGTGGCAGCGATGCCCGCCGTGCTGATGAGGAGTCGCATGGCTCTTGCCGGGTGGGCATGGATCAGGGGCTGGTCATGTAGCGAGCCTCGTGAGCGAGGAGCCGGCGTTTGATCTGGATGTCGGTGCCGTAGTTCCCCAGGCCGCCGTCGGCCCGGATGACTCGGTGACAGGGCACCACCAGTGCGATCAGGTTGTTGGCGCACGCGGTGCCCACGGCTCGGGCGGCACGCGGGTAGCCTGCGAGTTCAGCGAGTTGCCCATAGCTGACAGGCCGGTGTTGGCCTCGCAGGGTCCGCCAAACGGCCTGGCGGAAGCTATCACCCTCCTGCAATCCGACGATGCCGTCCAGTGCCTCGATCTGCCCGTCGCCATAGGCGTCGAACGGGTCTGCCAGCGAGGCTGGGACACTCGCCGTCTCGCCGTGCCAGGTGTAGGGGATACGCAGGCGGGTGACCACATCGCTGAGGTGATGGTGTGCAGCTCCGAAGACAACGGCATCGTCCAGGTCGAAGACAAGCTTGAGGGGACCGGCCGGAGTCGGAACCACCCCACCTGCCAGGTTGCGCCGTTCGTGTTGTCCCCTAGCTGCAACCATGCGCCCAAGCCTCCCACGCGGCAATCGGGTGTCAACCTCGCAAGGCGCGCCAAGTTTGGGTCTGGGCGTTACATTTCGGCCGTTTCCGGACATTACTAAGTGATGGACGTTGCGTGGGGCCGGTTCTGATACCCAGAGCTCGACAGCTGGACGGGTAGAACGGTGCCGGCGGTCTCCGGGAGGGAGCTTTGCATGACAAGCAGGCGTCTGCGTTCTCAGAAGCGCAAGACGGCGGTGCTGGCGGCGGTGACGGTGGCCGTCGCCCGGGCGCGCCTGGAGTCGCGTACCAAGGTCGGCGTTGGCCACGGGGCCTGGGCCGAGTTCCATCCAACTTCAACAACTACTGAAAGGATCTCGAAAATGGAAGCGGGCCCACGATGATGCATGCAAATAGGCGTTGCCTGGCAGTCTTGACGTTGACTGCGTTGGCCTTGGGGACAGGCGTGGTGTCCGCGTCGGCAAGCGTGTTGGGATCGGTCTCGGATGATTCGTCGCCGTCAGTCGCAGTGGCGGCCCCTGCGGCCCCTGCGGTGGGGATGCGGGTGGTCCGAGGGAGCAAGTCGACGGGCCGTTACGTTCCCAAGACGTTCAAGTACAACCTGAAGGTCCCTACCTTGCAGGGTGTCACCGCCAAGGTGAAGAAGGCTTTCGACAAGCAAATCGACACCGTAATTGCGGCTGAGTTGGCGTATTACGCGAAGGCGGCACTGACTCAAGGCGAATTCAACGCGAGCGCGAAGAGCCCAGAGGCGGCCACCCTGTCCACTGACAAGTGGCTTGATTGGTGTCACGAGAACTTCAAGGACTTGGCCGGGAAGTTTGCCTCGTCGGTGTACCAGGGACGGTACGCGTCGGTTGTGATCACGTTCTCGGGGTTGAACGCCCCGTGCGTTGGGCTTGGTGGTTTATGGGTTGGTTATCAGACTGATCGTTCGGTCACAATCGACACCAAGACCGGGGCACTGAAGTCGGTGACGGATTTCACCTCGAACACTGGGGGTAAGGTGACCGCCGCCGTCAAGTCCTGGTACGGCAAGCAGTCGCACGAGTCTTGGGCGAAACGCCCCACGGTTACCAAGAGGCTGAAGATCTGTGACCGTCCAGGCAATGTGATTACGGTTTCTCCAACTCAGAAGGCCTGTTACACCCAGCCCTCTGCGAAGTCCGGGCCCGTGGCATGGCTGGTGCAGGACAAGGGACTGGCCCTCACCTTCCCGGCTGGTGAGGGTCCCCGCACCGCCACCCTCAAATGGTCGCTGATCCCTGAACTGCTATAGCAATGCAGCTGGGTGCTCCGGTGGCGTCGGCCTCGGAGCACCCAGTACTACTGCCATCTTTGTCGTGGGAAGGATCGGCGGCTATGTCTGACTTGAGAGTCCGCGATTCGGGTGCCGTTGGCCTGACCGGGTGGGAGTGCGTTGAGCAGGCTTTCTCGCTTAGTCGGCGCCGGTGAATCTCCCGACGCGCTGACGCACTCCGGGCAGCGGCGTACCGTCTTTGCCGGGCCCTGGGTCCTGCGTCCACATGAC
>JAISCU010000407.1 GCA_031265345.1 Bifidobacteriaceae bacterium | reverse complement strand
CGGGCGGTGGTCGGGGTCGTCCGGAAAGCGGACCTGGGCGTGGAGTTCGGGGCGGACGGCCCATCCGCTGTGCCGGACGGCCGGTGGGGCGCCATGGGCCCGGCGGACCGGCGCCGCTGCGTCGAGTTCGTCGACGCGTTGGCGGAGGTCGCTTGGGTGGCCGGCGAACTGGGGCACCATCCGGGCGAGGCCGCCGCGCGGGTCCAGGGCCAGCTGGGCGCTGGACCGGTCCAGCCGGGCGTGGGCTCGGTGCTGGCACAGATGCGGACGGCCGGGTTCGAGCCCGGACGGCCCTACGCCGTCATGTCCATGACCCCGCAATCGGCGCCGGACGCTCCGGGCGCGCCCGCCACGGGCGCGGCGCAGCCGCCGCCCGCCCGGCCGGACCGCGCGGAAGGTGCGGGTGTGTGATGGCCGCTGTTTCAGCCACGGCGACGGCCGTCGCGACGGCGTGGGCGAACCGTTCCCAGGGGTGGCGTCTGCTCGTCGGGGCCACCCTGGGATTGCTGTTGCCTCCCTGCGTCATCGGCGCGCTGGTGGGGCTGTTGGCCGCCGGCGCCCAGACCGGGGCAGCCCGTGCCAGCGGCTGCGGTTGGACGGTGCCGGGCGACGGGCCGGTCAATTCCCCGTTCGGGCCGCGCCACCTGGCTGGCCTGCCCCTGGCGTCGAGGAACCATCAAGGCGTCGACCTCGGCGGGGCCGGGAGCCCGATCTACCCCGCCGCCGACGGGCGGGTCGTCTTCGCGGGCTTCTCGGGCGGTTACGGGATCATCAAGATCGACCACGGCGAGGACTTGTTCACCCGCTATCTGCACATGTGGGCGCCCACGAAATACGTCAGCACCGGCGACCAGGTCGCGTCCGGCCAACTCATCGGCGAGAACGGCTGCTCCGCCCCGGCCGGCGGGTGTGGCGGCCCGCATCTGCATTTCGAGGTCCGCCCGGACGACACGGCGGCCGACCCGGTGGCGTTCTACTCTGAGTTGGGCCTGACGCTGGGAGTGGACCGGGGCGGCACGTCGCAGCCGTGCGCGGACGGCTCCGGGGACGGCGCGGACGGGAGCCTGGACGGCTCGCCGAAGCAGATCGCGCGCGCGATGCTCCCCAACCACGGATGGACGGACCCGGCCCAATGGGACGCGCTGGAACTGCTGTGGACCAAGGAGTCGTCCTGGGACCCGGCCGCGGTCAACCCCTCGTCCGGCGCCTGCGGCATCCCGCAAGCCCTGCCGTGCTCGAAGATGGCGTCCGCCGGCCCGGACTACCGCACCGACCCGGCCACCCAGATCGCCTGGGGGCTGGGATACATCGAGTCCAGGTACGGCTCCCCGGCGGCGGCGTGGGAGTTCTGGCAGTCCCACAACTGGTATTGACGGGAGGGAGCACAAGCACATGGCGAACGGTTCGGGGCGCCGGACGGCCGCGCGGGTCCGATCAGTGGCGGCGATGGTCGCCTGCGCGGCGGCGCTGGCAGGCCTGGCGGCGGCCGGGCGGCGGCTGGTCGGGCCGGGGGCGCTTGATGGCGGCGCGCCCACCAGCGCGGCGACGGGCGGCCAGGCGGTCCTGCCGACCCTCGACGCCTTCGCGAGCCCGCCGACAGCCCAGGGCGGCGGCGGCACGGGCGCGTCGAACGACGAGCCCCTGGTCTTCTCGCCCGACGGGGCGGACACGCCGCCGGACATCGACCCCGGCTGGCCGGACGAGCCGCACGCCCTGCTGGCCTGCCGGGCGGCGGTGGCGTTCTACTCCTTCGACGCGGACTCGGGGCCGGTCACCTGGCGGGACCGGGTGGACGCCGCCCGCCCCTACCTGTCGGCACCGGTGGCGGAAATGCTTCAGTCCGCCGACCCGACCGGGCAGGTGACCGCCAGATCGACGGCGATCTGGCCGGAGATCGCCGCCAGCGCCGACGCCAGATGCTGGCCGGGCGTGCTCGGCGCGACCCATGTGGACAACCCGGCCGGCACCGGCTCGGGTGCTCCGACCTGGGACGACGCGTGGCGGGTGTCGTTGACGATCCGCGTCGACGTGGCCGGTCTCCGGGGCGAGCGCTGGATCGAGGTCCACCAATTGGCGGACCTGGCCACAGCACGCGTGGACAACGCTGGCAGGCCGTCGCCGGACGGCGACTGGCGGATCGTGGCCTGGACCGGACGGCTTGTCACGGAAGGGTTCGAATGGGCCGTCGCGGCCGGTGTCGGAAGCCGTGACCGGCCCATCGATCCCGCGGGCACCGATTCGACGGCCCTGAGGGGCTGACTTCGGCGGGGCGGACGCGGTCGGCGGCGCGCGCC
Source organism: Bifidobacteriaceae bacterium (assembly GCA_031265345.1). The sequence continues at coordinate 1,743 of JAISCU010000407.1, read as the reverse complement.
TCTCAAAGCGGGACAATGTCAGTGCGGAAGTCCACAATAGGTGCATGGGGAGAGCCGGGGTTCTGGGATGAGTGAAGGGACTGCGATGGGCGTGGGCATGGACCGGCCTGAGACGGTCGCGCTGTTCACATTGTTGAGGGCGGCGCCGCGTGGCGTCAGGTGGTACGACGTCGCCGAACAGGTTCGGTTCGCGGGGTCGGCGCTGGCTGTGTTAGAGAGGGTGCGCGAGACCAGCACGGCACTGTTCCCCGACCCGGCGGTCGACCGGGCCGGAGTGGAAGCGGAGGCCGAACTGGCCGCGTGGGACGCGGATGGCCTCGACCTGGTGACGGTGCTGTCGAGACAGTATCCGGAACAGTTGGCGAGCGTGTTCGATTGCCCGCCGTTCTTGTTCACACGTGGGGCTCTGATGCCGCGGGACCGGGGCATGAGCGTGGTCGGGTCGAGGGTCGCGTCGCCCGATGGGCTGGGCTTCGCCAAGACTGCGGCCCGGCTGCTGGCCGAGCGGGGTCTGACGGTCGTGTCTGGCCTGGCGGACGGCATCGACACGGCGGCGCACACCGAGGCGTTGGAGTCGGGGGCGCGCACCGTGGCGGTGATCGGGACGGGCATCCGCCGCGCGTACCCGGCGTCGAACCGGGATCTGCAAGACGAGATCGCCGCGAAAGGGTTGGTGGTCTCGCAGTTCTACCCGGACCAGCCTCCCACCAGGACGACTTTCCCGATGCGGAACGGCACCATGTCGGGTTATGGGCTGGCGACCATCGTGGCGGAGGCTGGCGAGCATTCCGGGAGCCGAGTGCAGGCCCGCAAGGCGTTGGACCACGGGCGCCGGGTGATCGTGTCCGCCCAGGTGGCCGACTCGACCTCGTGGGGCGCGGCGATGGCGAAGGAGGGGTCGGCCCAGGTCGCCGGGTCGGCGTCGGAATTGGCGGCGATCGTGGACCAGGTCGTGGAGGACTCCAGCGACGAGTTCTTGAGCGCGTTGGGATTGTCGTTCGCGTGAGGGCGTTGCTCGGCGACGAGGCGTTCAGGCGCGAGCACGGCTGGTACCTGTCGGGTGTCGAACCGGGTATGCCGTCGGCCGGGTCGCGTCCAGGGACATGCCGGGTGTGCGGCTCCCCGGTGCGCGCCGGGTACTCGGGGTGCCCGCGCTGCGACGCTGTGGGTGCCGCGGTCGCGGCGACGGGCGAGCCTTTCCCGCTCGACAGTGTGGCGTTCCTGACGTACGCGGTCGAAGGGGCGGAACTCGCCGGACGGGCGGGATCGGGCAGCGCGGAGGACCCCCGTGAGCGCGAGGGGCGCCAAGCGTACGCGGTCCTGAAGGGTTACAAGGCCGATGGCGCGCCGCCACGGATGCGGACCGACGCGGCGGCCTGGACGACATGGTTCCTCCAACGGTGGGGCCCTCAGGCTGCCTGGCCGGCCCGGAGCCCGGACCGCGAGTGGCGATGGGCAACGGTGCCGTCGGTCCGCTCCGGCAGGCGCGGCGAGCACCCATTCCACCGGCTGGTGGCCGCGCTCCTGAGCGCTGAACGCGAAGTTCCGATCCGCGCGCTGGAGACTCCCGGCGGGAGGGACTTCAACCCCGCCCGTTTCGAGTGTGGCCCCATTCCGGCGGGAGCGCCGGTCCTGGTGCTGGACGATTCCTGGACGTCCGGCGCGAACGTGTTCAGCGCCGCAGCCGCGATGCGCCGGGCGGGAGCGGGCGCAGTCGCCGCGATGGTGCTGGGTCGGCTGTTG
>JAISCU010000394.1 GCA_031265345.1 Bifidobacteriaceae bacterium | reverse complement strand
CCAGGCTTTCTCGCGGTCCGAGCGGGCTTCGGACAGTTTGCGCTCGTCGTCGCGGAGGGCTGCTGCCTTCTCGAAGTCCTGGTTGTCGATGGCGACCTCCTTCTCCCGCCGCGTCTCCGCGATCTGATCGTCCATCTCGCGCAGTTCCGGCGGAGCGGTCATGCGGCGGATGCGCAGCCGCGCCCCCGCCTCGTCGATCAGGTCGATGGCCTTGTCCGGCAGGTAGCGGTCGTTGACGTAGCGGTCGGCCAGTTGGGCGGCGGCCACCAACGCGTCGTCGGTGATGGACACCCGGTGGTGCGACTCGTAACGGTCCCGCAGCCCGCGCAGGATGTCGATGGTGTGCGCGACCGAGGGCTGCTCCACCTGGATCGGCTGGAAGCGCCGCTCCAGCGCCGGGTCCTTCTCGACGTACTTGCGGTACTCGTCCAGCGTGGTGGCGCCCACGGTCTGGAGTTCGCCGCGGGCCAGCATCGGCTTGAGGATCGAGGCGGCGTCGATGGCTCCCTCCGCCGCCCCGGCCCCGACCAGCGTGTGGATCTCATCGATGAACAGGACAATGTCGCCACGGGTCCTGATCTCCTTGAGCACCTTCTTGAGGCGTTCCTCGAAGTCGCCGCGATAGCGCGAACCGGCCACCAACGACCCCAGGTCGAGGGTGTACAGCTGCTTGTCCTTCAGCGTCTCCGGCACATCGCCGCGCACTATGTCCTGAGCCAGCCCTTCCACGATCGCCGTCTTGCCGACCCCCGGCTCGCCGATCAGCACGGGATTGTTCTTGGTGCGGCGGCTGAGCACCTGCATGACCCGCTCGATCTCCTTCGAGCGTCCGATCACCGGGTCGAGCTTGCCTTCGCGGGCGGCCTGGGTCAGGTTCTGCCCGAACTGGTCCAGCACGGCGCTCCCGGCCGGGATCGATTCGGCCGGAGCCGTCCCCGCCATCGCCTCTTTGCCCTGGTAGACCTGAAGCATCTCAATCACTTGTTGCCTTAGCCTGCCGAGGTCGGCACCCAGCTTGACCAGCACCCGCGCGGCCACTCCCTCGCCCTCGCGAATCAGCCCCAGCAGGATGTGCTCGGTGCCGATGTAGTTGTGCCCCAATTGCAGAGCCTCGCGCAGCGTCAGTTCAAGCACGCGCTTGGCTCTGGGCGTGAACGGGATGTGACTGCCGCTGGGCGACTGCTGGCCCTCGCCAATGATCTCCTGCACCTGGGCCCGCACACCCTCCAGGGTCATGCCGATCGCCTCAAGAGCTTTGGCGGCCACACCCTCGCCCTCATGGATCAGCCCCAGCAGGATGTGCTCCGTGCCCAGGTAATTGTGGTTGAGTAGCCTGGCCTCCTCTTGGGCCAGCACAATCACGCGCCGCGCACGGTCGGTAAAGCGCTCAAACATAGTGCTCCTTCAATCAGGGCCGGGTCTGGCAGCGGCGGGTCCGCTGCCGAGACTTAACCCACTCAATCGACTTTAGCTAGCGGCCAGCCGTCCAGGTACCCATGTTCGCCCAAGGCGCAGAGGTCTTTACCCGTCACCGGTCGCTTCTGAGCCGTCAAACGTCTTTCGCGGCGCCGTGATTCCGTCGCGGCGGCTTTGTCCGCTTTCAGCCAGTTTTCGGTGCCCGATGCCGCTCGCTCGTCCCCGTCGCCCCGCCCCGTCCTGCCCTGTCCCGGCTCGGTTGTCGGTGTCCGCAACCGGCTGTTCGCCGAATCCCATGACTTCGGCCAGGCGTGCCTCGATCGGACAGACGGGCGTCGGTCGCCCAATAAGTCTCCAGACGACTTTCTGGGCGAGCCGGCAACCAGAAAGAACAGTCAACCGATAAGTCTCCAGACGACTTTCCGGTGGAGTTCGGGCTGGACGAGGGTGACCGCGGTCGCGATCAGCCGCTTCAGGGCTGGGCCTGGGCCGCAGGTTGTTCGCCGAATCCCATGACCTGGGCCAGGCGGGCCTCCAACTGCCGCAGTTGCGGCTTGGTGAGCGTGCCGATGCGCGGCCCCAGCTTGTGCCGCCGCACGGTGAGGACTTTGTCCGCCATGACTTGGGAGCTTCGTTCTAATCCGTTGTCCGCTGTTGGTTCGACCTGGAGGCGGAAGTCGGCTTCCCGGATGGTGCTGGTGACAGGGCACACCACAACCGTCGGGAGTTGGGCCATGGAGTCGGACTGGATGACCACTGCGGGCCGGGGTTTGCCGTAGTCGCCTTGGATGGCGACAGTGACGATGTCGCCCCTGAAGATCATCGCCAGGCCTGGTCGGTGTCGCTGGCTGCCTCGACCCAATCCATGATTTGGTCCTCGTGCGAGTCTTCGGCCAGCATCCGACACTGGCGTCGCAACCGTTCAGCCATTTCGGGATCGCGGGTGTCGGCGACCCAGAGCTGTACCGGGCGGGCCTTCTGGCTGCGCAGCCGTTCGCGCCTGGCGGATTGGCGTTGCGCCGCAGTCATGGCCATGGTGGCCCCCTTCCGTGATGTGTCACGTCCATGATATCTGTGACACATCACGCGGGCAAGCCGGACGAACACCGGTCACCCAATAAGTCTCCAGACGACTTTCTGGTTGAGCTGCCAGTCAGGAATGATGCCAGGTTCATCTGTGGCTGGCGCCTTCATCGACTCCGCTGGTTTGCGCGCCCAACTTCGTCGAGTCCGCTGTTCCGCATGGTTGATTCCATCGACTCCGCTGTTTTGCGCGCTACGCGACCCAGGCGCAACGTGCTGACCAGGCAGAACGCAAATCAGCGGACTCGATGCACGCGGGCGCGCAGAACAGCGGAGTCGATGAACAATGGGATGGGAATCAGCGGACTCGATGGATCGCAGCGCGCAAGGCGGCGGACTCGGCGCGCGCGGGCATGCGAATCGGCGGACTCGGCGCCGAGATTCATCGAGTGCCTACGTTTGCACTCCGCAATCCATCGAGTGCCTACATTTGCATGCGGGTGTTTTGCGTTCCCGCAGGTCACCGCCTCGGCCAAAGGAAGCGAACCGTGCAAATGCGGGCACTCGATGTTGGGGCACGTGCAAAAGCAGGCACTCGATGGGTGGGAGCGTGCAAAAGTGGGCACTCGACGTTGGGGCACGTGCAAAAGTGGGCACTCGACGCCGACATCCGGGAAGTGTGCCAGTCCTGGCCGATCATGCGGTCATGGAGGTGTTTCCGCACGCACGCATCGACATGCGGAGGCTCTGTCGGATGCCCAACGAATCATCAGGTGGCTCCCTCGCGTCCATCGACATAGGGGCAAGACTGGCGCGGGCTCCCAGGCCGGGCACGGTGGAGGGAATGAGCGGGTGGGGGACTGGCGACGGCGGCATCGTGCAACTGAAACCCGACGCGCTGGGGATAAGACGCGACGGGCTGGCGGCGCCGCTGGGGCTCGCGGCGGCATAGTATCCCGGCCATGAGCGATGCGCGATTGCGGGTGGACCGCCAGACCAAGGACCGTGTGAATGAGATGGCCCGACGCGACAACATCTCCGTCGAGGCCTGTGTGAAGCGCCTGGTGGACCGCGCCTGGGAGGACTCCGGCTACCGCCTGCCCAGGAAGAGCTCGGCCACGGCCAAGCGCGCCGCGGAAGAGTAGCGCATCTAGCGGGACGCTTCTTCCCACAGCTTGACTTGGTGCTCGTCCAGGGCCGCTTGAAGCTTTGGCGGGTTGGTTTCGTCGTCGGTCGGGGTGAACACGATCCACGGGTCGACCCAGGTTGCCTGGAGCGGGTCTGTGTTGCTCACGGTCAGGTCGCGGTCTGGGTCGATGGGCGGGCACTCGTTCAGAGTGTCCTTGAACGTTTCGACGCTGGTCGATCCGGGCACGGACGCGCCCGGCCTGGTGGTGAAACCGTCCACTATGACTTCGGCGTCAAGGACATCGGGTATGCCGTTCTCCCTGGCGCACGCGGCCCATTCGTTCGCGGCTTCGGCCTCGGCTTGTTTCTGGACGGCCTCATCGCCTGGGTCGAAGACCGGCTCGGGCACGAAGTAGCCGGTTGTGTCGATGCATCCGATTAGGACGTCGCTGCGGTCGATGCCGCCGACGATCAGGACTACCTCGTCCTCGTCGATCTCGGGGGCGCCTTCAGACGCGAGGCCCCCGACTTTGGGTAGGTTCGTGACGAAGGGTTCCGCGCCCAGTTTGGGCAGGATGGCACGGAAGAGGGTCTCGCCATAACCGCCGATCGCAACCGGAACCTCGCCGGGCTCGATGTCGTTATCGGTCAAGCATTCAATGAACAGGTCTGTGACCTCCGATTGCTCCGCCACCAACTCCCCGAAATCTTCGGCGACCTCCGTCTGTGCCGAATCGGACGGTCCAGGAGTGGCGATGGACGCCACACCGTTCCCGGCGTCCGAGCATCCTGCCAACAGGGCGACTGCGCCCAGCGCGAGGACCAGATGGTGGACGGATCTCCGCATCATGCCTTTCCTTCCCCCGGAGGACGGCTCCGTCGGTGGAGCCTGGTGCGACCCAACCGTAAGCACGAGTTCTTCGGAAACGCAAATGGACGTGCGCAAACACGCTGATGTGACGCAAGTCGCATCGCGATTTGCGATCCTGATGCTGATGGGCTGTGGACAGCGGCTTCGGAGACCCGGTGACGGCTGGTCCGCTACGCCTCAGTGCGCGGGGCGCCGCTCCTGGCCCCGATGACGAAGCCGGCCTCCCGACGCCCGAACGCGGTGCGCGGATGGCGGTTGATCGTGGTGCGCGAGCGGATCGGCGATCCGCCGCGCCTTCTCCCCCGCCTCGCGGTGCTTCTCGATCCACGCTCGGTGGCCCAGGGTCAAACGATTGCAATGTCGTGCCAAGGAAGCCTGATCGGCGCCCCATCCGGGCGTTGACCTTGGGCGGCCACCACGCTAAGAGGCGTTGCGCTCCTGGAATTCGCTCCAGCCTGGGAGAAGACCGTTGCTATCTGCTGCGGATGGGGTCTTTCGATGTGCTGGGCATGGCGCGGCTACCGGTTGACGGAATCGCGCCAGACGGCGGCTCTTGACCTCCAAAACACCCAACCATGAGCCAATCGGCACACCGATTTGACACACCCAAATCCGCGACGTAGCGTCAAGCAAGTCAGGCCAGCCACAGGCGCAATCAGAATGAACGACAGGTTCAAACAAATGAAGAAAAGAGCTGCCGCAATCGGCACCTCCGCAGTGCTGGCCGGAGGGGTGCTCACGGGCACCGCCAATGCCTCGCCTGCCGAAGCAAGTCTCGCCTGTTCGGGCAAGGGCATAACCATCAATTCCAACCCAGGCGCCGAGTCTCCGTCTAAAGCGACTGGCCACTCCCACGTCACCGGCAACCATTATGTCCGGGTCATCTACTCCAACAGCGTTTGGGAATGGTGGGCCGACAATAACGGCGGCAGCGACGGCGACACGACCGACACCTTCTACGGGACCAAGCAGTGCTGACAACGCGCTTGACCATTCAGGTGGCCACCGTTCTGGCGGTGGCCACCTGTCTCATCTCGTGCAGCCAACCATCGGATGACACGTTCAGCGGCACAAAGGCATCGCCCATCGGCGAGAAGAGCTTTGATGAAATCGAGCCCGGCGACTGCTTGGCCGATGTCTCCCTGTCGGGAGGCAAGTTGCAAACCGCGGATTGCTCCTCCGACGAAGCGCTCACTGTGGTTGGGATAACGGTTGCCGGCGAGGCTGCTCCGCCCGACGAACCCAGCCCAGCCATGCGCAACGCCCTGGGATCAGACGCCTGTGATCCGGTGGTGAGTGAGTGGGCAGACAAAAACAGTCGTGACCTGAAGGGCCTGATGCAAGCAATCACCATCGACGACGAGTGGGCCGGCTCACAAACCGCGGTCGTTTGCAGTATCGCGGCAAGCGAGTGACATGAGCATCACGCGCGACATGACCCACGCCGCCGATGCCGCTGTCCCCGGCCGGCAAATCCGCTCGGCTTCCCCTGCGGTCTCGATGCCGCCAGTCGCATCCCTGCCGTCGGCGCTTGCGCCGTCATCAGCGCGTCCGCTGGGGTCAGTGCCTTCTGCTCTTGCGCCCTCAGGGCCGGAGCCGCGAGGCCAGGTGTCGCCTGTGCCCGACCTGGCGCTGCGGATCGATTCGTTGGTGGTCAGGCGTGGTCGTAAGACGATCCTGAAGGGCGTCGATTTGCAGGTCGCCCCCGGTTCGGTGCATGCGTTGCTGGGGCATAACGGCGCGGGCAAGACCACTTTGATGAGGGCGTTGGTGGGCCTGATCAG
>JAISCU010000227.1 GCA_031265345.1 Bifidobacteriaceae bacterium | reverse complement strand
CCTTCTGGGGACACATCGAGGATCGCGCCCGTCCCCGGAACGCGATTTGGTCCAAGTCGGGCCATCCGCGCCGAACAACGACCAAACAGGACTGTCCCAAAGAACCGACCCAGACTGGCCCAGAAGGAAACACAAGGAGTATAGAGATGAAGACACCGAAGAGACGCGCGTTCTGGCCGGCTGCGGCCCTGATGGGCCTGGGGCTGGCGCTGGCGGGCTGCGGCGCGGATGACGAGGGACTCAAGCAGGTCGGCGACGACACGACCGGATACGTGTACGTCCCGGTCGATTTCGAACCCGAAACAACGGAAGATGCTGGCAGCGCCGAACTCGCGCAAGCCAGTTGGAACGAAGGCAGCCGCCGCCATCCGGTCTGGCTGGGCTTCGTGGTCTGGACGCAGGCGGAAGACCCAGCTCCGGGGGCGAACGAATACCGCGACGCCAAGGAACTGTCCGAGTCGAACGACGAGCACGGCGAGACGGAACTGGACGGCTGGGACGCCCATTGGGGCCGTCGCCAGAACGGCGACGACCACTATCAGTCCTGGTACATCGAAGGGGCGCCGGGCGACGGCAAGCTCTTGGAGATACGCGCCCGCACCCCCGACGAATACCGCAACGTGGCCCTGATAATCACCACCTGGTCGCTCACCCCCTGACCTCCAATGGGGACGGTACCTTTCCATGCCCGCGCTGACCAGGCACGATACGGCCTTTCCGCAGGTCAGGGCGGGGCAGAAATGGTACCGTCCCCATTCGTGCCCAACCCGGCCGACGCGGCATGCATACCCGCAGGTCAGACCCTGTGGATAACGGGTCCGTCCCCATTACGTGCTCAAGAGGCAGAAATCTGGCTGTTATGGGGCGCGCCTATTCCCGTGTATGAGACGAATCCCCGCCGCTGGCCCGCTCAGACACCGAGGGGTCCGATGCCGCCCGCTCAGGCAAGCGCAAGCCGCGGGCTCCCGGAAACCAAGGTCGGCGGCATCGTCCAAATCTGGGCAGCGCCGTTGTCATGCGTCCTATCCAACGAGCCGAGCAGCAGCGGCCACGACCCATCGCGCGGCAGCCGGTCATCGCGCTCCAGCAGCCTCCGAGGATCGGCTCAGCCTGGTGCCTCTGGCGTCCCTTCTGGCAGCAGAACAGCCACCTTCGGGAACATCGAAGCGAGGGCCTTGTCCAAGGTGGCCAGGACCGCGTCCCCGTGGCTGAGCGTCAAGCTTGCCAGGTATGCATCTGCCACTTGGCGATGCCCCACCAATCGGTCGAGGTCGGCCTGCAGGTAGGAGACGGCATCTGGCCAAAACTCGCAGCGCGGCATCGTCCTGATTTCCGACAGGACCCTCATGGCAACACGAATCGTGGCCCCACGCCTCAAGTGGTAGCGGATCACCGCGCCCTCGGTGATTGGGCAGACCGCAAATCTAGCGGCTCCCACGACCCATGCGTTTGCGCGCGCATGGTGCTCATGATCCGGATCGGTCAACGCGATCAGAACGCTAGCGTCAAGGAGCGCCTCGGTCATGCGTCCTCGTCAATGAGGCGAGCCGCCTCGACCGCGGTGATGGGCTCGCCGTAGGACACCGTCGGGAAGCCTGTGGCCGGGTTCGTCGTGACGGCCAGATCGTCGGTCACCGACCCGACCGCCTTGGCAACCAGCGCAGCAAGGGTCGCGGACAACGATTGCCCGCTCTGGGTTGCGTACTCCACCACGCGGCGATGGACCGGAGCGGGGAGGTCGACTGTCATTCTCATGCGGCTACCCTAATCGCGCCGCGCGAGTGCCGCAAGCCTGCATCACGGATGAGGCACCGTCGCCATCCGTGACCAACGGAGGGCACGGGAGCGGCTGAAGGCCGCGCGCGACATGGAATGGTAATGAGGAGCAAGGTATCTTTATGCGTGGCCGTGCTCCGGCGGCGGGGCCGCGGACAAGACAGCCGGACCAGACAACCGAACAACACGACCGGACCAGACAACCGGACCGAACACGGAACGAACGACGAATCAAGACGACGGACTCGAACGACCACGAGCCCAGCAAAGGACCAGACCCATGACTATCAGCCCTCGAAAGACACTGCTCGGCCTCAGCCTGACCGCAGCCCTCTCGCTCAGCCTGGCGGCCTGCGGCGGCACCGTGGACAAGGCCGGCAGCAGCGAATCCCCCAAGGCCAGCACCGAAGCCTCCGAACAGACCCCCGCCATCACGACCGTCAAAGACGGCCAGTTGACAGTTTGCACAAACCCGCCGTACGCCCCGTTCGAGGAGACGGACGGCAACGAGGTGATCGGTTTCGACATGGACCTGACCACCGAGGTGGCCAACGACCTGGGCTTGGGCGTCGATTTCGTGGTGACCGGGTTCGAGGCGATCGAATCGGCCGCGTCCCTGGACACCGGGTCGTGCGACATCGGCGCCTCGGCGCTCACGATCACCGAGGACCGCCTGGCCAAGCTCGATTTCTCCACCCCCTACTACGAGACCACCATGGGTCTGCTGGTCAAGGCTGACTCCGGGATCACCGCCCTGGCCGATCTGACGGGCAAGCCGGTGGGCGTCCAGCAGGGCACCACCGGCGAGGATTGGGCCCGCGAACAGCCCGAATTGACCGAGATCAGGCAGTTCGAGAGCCTCGGCGACCAGGTCACAGCCCTCAAGGCGGGCGATGTCGCGGGCGTCTTCAACGACGAGCCGACCCTCACCCCCTACGAGGACGAGGGCTTCCAAGTCGTCAGCGAGTTCAACACCGGCGAACAGTTCGGCTTCGCGGTCAAGAAGGGCAACACCGCCCTGCTCGACCAGATCAACGCCACCCTCGACCGCGTCCGCGCCGACGGCACTTACGACCAACTGCTGACCAAGTGGTTCGCCGGGGAGTGAGCCCGAGCCCCCGGCCCGCTTAGGAGACGATTGCCGCCATGACGGTTGGCAAACTCGCACTGATCTACTCCCCCTGGATAGCCGCGTCGGTGGCTGCCCTGGTCCTGGCCATGTTGCCGGGTACTTTCCGGCAGCCCCGGCTGCGTTCCTGGGTGGCCGGTGCCGCCGTGGTGCTGATCGCCTACCCGCTGGGCGCGCTCCGGGCGCCGACCTGGCTGGTCGCGACCGTCTACTGGATTCCGGCCTGCGGGACCGTCGTGTCGCTGGCCATGCTCGCGTGGGGGCTGGCAGGCCTGGCCCGTGCCCGCCGTCAGGATTCCCATACGCACGATGCCGCCGGGCCGTCCCCGTCTCGCCTCGCAGCCCCGTCACGGGCCGGACGGGCGTCGGAAGACTCCGGGGCTCTCGCTGCGCGAGCCGAGGGCGGGAACGGGGCCGGGAGCGCGGCATCGTCCATATTGGCCTCCGGGCGGGCGTCGGAGGGCTCCCCGGACCTCGCCGCGCGAACTCACGGCGGGAACGGGGCCGGGAGCGCGGCATCGTCCATATTGGCCTCCGGACGGCGCCGGGGTTTGCGCCCGTCCGAGCGGGCCAGCCTGGTTCGCGGACTCCAATACGGAGCGCTCATCGCAGTGGCAGTGGTGCTCGCGTTAGTGACCAACTGGGACCTGATGTCCGAACGACTGTTCACGCTGGAGGGGCTGCGGCGGGCGGCGCCGCGGATCGTGCCGGACTTCTTCAACACGCTGAGATACACCCTCGGCGCGTTCGCCGTGTCGCTGTCGCTCGGCACCGTGCTGGCGCTGATGAAGCTGTCGAGCGCGCGGCTCTACCGTGGGCTGGCGACCGCCTACATCGAGTTCTTCCGGGGCATGCCGGCGCTGATCGTGGTGTTCGCCGTCGCCTTCGGCATCCCCATGGCGCTCGACGTCACCATTCCGACCATCGCGCTCAAAGCGGCCATCGCGCTGGGGTGCGTCTCGGCCGCGTACATGGCCGAATCGATCCGGGCAGGCATGCAGGCGGTGCCGAAGGGGCAGATCGAAGCTTCGCGCTCACTCGGCATGTCCCACGGCAAGACCCTGGTCTCGGTGGTGATCCCGCAGGCCTTCCGGATCGTGCTGCCGCCCGTCACCAACGAGATAATCCTGCTGACCAAGGACACCTCGCTGGTCTACGTGATGGGCGTGATGATCAACGAATACGAACTGACCAAGCTGGCGCGCGACACGCTGTCCGTGCCCGAAGGCGGGCTCACTGCCCTGTTCGCCATCGGCGCCTGCTATCTGGTCATCACCCTGCCGTTGGGCTTCCTGGTCCGGCGAATGGAGAGAGGTTTCGGGAGGTCCAAGTCATGACTGGCGCTGATGGTTCCGGGCTTGGTCCTGGACCCGTGATCGAGATTTCCGGGCTGCACAAATCTTTCGGGGATCGCCCTGTGCTCAAGGGCATCGACTTGACTGTGGGCGCCGGGGACGTGGTCTGCGTGATCGGGCCGTCCGGGTCGGGGAAATCGACCCTGCTGCGCTGCGTCAACCTGCTGGAGCAGCCAACCGCCGGATCGATCAAGTTGCTCGGGGTCGAGGTGACCGATCCAGACGTGGACATCGACCGCGTGCGCACCCATGTCGGCATGGTCTTCCAGTCCTTCAACCTGTTCTCGCACAAGACGGTGATGGGCAATCTGACCATGGCCCAACGCAAGGTTCTGGGCCGGTCCAAGGAGGAGGCCCGCGAGGTCGCGCTGCGCAACCTGGAACATGTGGGCCTGGCCGACAGGATCGATTCCTACCCCGCCCAGTTGTCCGGCGGCCAACAACAACGCGTGGCGATAGCCCGCGCGCTGTCGATGGACCCGGCCATGATGCTGTTCGACGAACCGACCTCCGCCCTGGACCCGGAACTGGTCGGCGACGTGCTGGCCGTGATGCGGGACCTGGCCGAATCCGGCATGACCATGATGGTGGTCACCCATGAGATGGCGTTCGCCCGCGAGGTCGGGGACCGGGTGGTCTTCATGGACGACGGCCAAGTCATGGAGGAGGGACCCGCTGCCCAGGTGATCGGCTCTCCCCGGACTGATCGCGCACGGGTCTTCCTGCACCGCGTCTTGCATCCGACCGCCGTCGATGATTCGGAACTCGGCCAAACCGAGCCGCCCCGCCCCGGCGACTCGGATTATGTGCCGCCATCCGGTCCCGGCAAGTCCAGCGGCGGCTCCGCTGCGGGCGGACGCGGCGGCCCCACTCGTGGCGGCTCTACGAAGTCCGACGGCGAAGGCTACGTCCCGCTGACAGTGCGCTGAGACGCATTCGGACTTCTCAGCCTTCCGGGGACAGATCGCAGCCGACGCCCGTCCCCAAAACGCGTTCAAGTCCGAATTCAGCCGCCAGGTGGCCCGAATTGGGACTTCTCAGGCTTCTGGGGACAGATTCTGGCCGCCCCTTGTCCCCAGAACGCGTTTTGGTCCGAGTCCAGCGGCCAAGTCGCCCGAAAACCTGCACAGGGCGACACTCGCACGCGACCGCCGCGGACTGCAGGTTTTCCGGCCATCGTCGCGCCAGCGGCCTGGTGGCGCGCGACATCACCACAGCGCCGACACGACCCGAGGCACCGGGACGATCCGGCGGCATCGGGCAGCTACTTCTTGGAACGCCCCCTCGCGGCGAGGCGAGCGCCCGCCCAGTCCCGGCCCACCGACACGCTGTTGGCCACATGCAGGCCAGCGATGGAGGCCGCCTCAGAGATCTCCGACGCCTCGACGTAGCCCGAGCGGCCCGGCTTCGGCGTCAACACCCAGACCACGCCGCCGTCCTCGAGCAGTGACAATGCGTCCACGATGGTGTCGGTCAGGTCGCCGTCGCCCTCGCGCCACCAGATCAAGGCGACGTCGGTGACGTCGTCCCAGTCCTCATCTGCCAGCTCGCCGCCGATGGCGTCCTCGATGGCGTCCCTGAGGTCGAAGTCGACATCGTCGTCGTATCCGATCTCCTGCACGGCTTGGCCGCGACTCAATCCCAGCGGCGCCTCAGGCCGGGCGCCCGCAACAGTAATCCCATGTCCAGGGGTCAATGTAGTCATCAATGCCAACGCTAGCCGAGGATCGGGCTGGGCGCACGCGCGGATCGGGTCGGTTTTGGCCCCGCCGAGGCGACAATTGTGGGATGGCCACAAACGCGCCGTACCATTGCCCCATGGCAACAACGCCTCGCACCGCAACCAAACCCCGCACCAAGACCAAGGCCCACGCGCATCCCGTGCCCTGCGCCACGACGGTCGCCCGCCTCTCGTCGCACCGCAACCGACTCGTCAATCAGGTCATGAAGTGCATCGACGCCGACCACGCCTGGTACCGGTCGCTCTCGGCGGAGGACCGCTCGTGGGTCGGGCTGGTGGCCCAGGCCTCGATCGACGCCTTCATCGGCTGGTGCAAGGACAAGACCTCCTCGGCCAGTTCCTCGCAGGAGATTTTCGCCGTCGCGCCCGCCGAGTTGACCCGGACCGTCTCGCTGCACCAGACGTTGTTGCTGGTCAAGAGCGGTGTCGATGTGATCGAGGAGGAGGCCGAGGTCATCTCGGCGCCGGGCAAGGCCAGCGAGCTGCACGACGCGATCCTCCGCTACTCCCGCGAGTTCGCCTTCACCACGGCCGAGGTCTACGCCCGCGCCGCGGAGATGCGGGGCTCCTGGGACGCCCGGCTGGAGGCCCTGGTGGTGGACGCCCTGATGCGCGGAGATGTGGGCCAGTCGGTCCGCTCGCGGCTGGCCGCGCTGGGCTGGTCCTCCACCGGCCATTGCGTGTGCGTGGTGGCCGGGATCGACGCGCCCCTGGGCGAGGGACGAGTCCGAGAGGTCCGCTCGGCGTTGCGCGGCGCGGCACCGGATTCGTTGGCCGGGTTCCATTCCGACCGGGTGTTGTTGCTGCTCGGCGGGTTGGACCAATTCGAACAGGCGGTCGCGGCGTTGCTTCCCGCGCTGGGCGACGGCCCGGTGGTGATAGGGCCGAAGGTCGCTTCGGCTGAGGACCTGCCCCGCTCGATCCGCGCGGCCGGGGCCGGGCTCGACGCGCTGGCGGCCTGGCCGGCCGCTCCCCGACCGGTCATGGCGGACGAGCTGTTGCCGGAGCGGCTGCTGATCGGCGACCCCGAGGCGCGCACCACACTGATCAGGCGGGCCTACGGGCCACTGGTGGACGCTGGCAAGGACGTGGCCCTGACTCTGGCCACCTATCTGGAGCTGGGCCGGTCGCTCGAGGGGGCCGCGCGGGTGTTGTTCGTACACCCGAACACGGTGCGCTACCGGCTCGGCAAGATCACCGAGATCTGCGGCTGGGACCCGTCCGACCCGCGCGAGGCCTACGTCCTCCAGCATGCCTTGGCGGTCGGCCGCCTGGCGTCGTGACGGTCGGCGTCCAAGCGCTCGGTTTGGAGGGTTCCCACAAATGCCCGGTCGGGGCGCTGTGCCGATTGGTGGCACCATCGGCGCGATCCGCGAGTGAGACTGGATGATATGCGTGCGTTAGTCCTGCCCGGCCAGGGTGCCCAGAAGCCGGGAATGCTGATTCCCTGGCTCGATTCCCGCAGTGCCCGTGACCGCCTCGAGCGCTGGTCCCAGCTATCCGAGGTCGACTTGGTCCATTACGGCACCACCGCGACCGCCCAAGAAATCCGTGACACCGCCATCACCCAGCCGCTGCTGACCGCCGCCGGCCTGCTGTCCTACGAGGCCGTCGGCCAGCCCTTCGACCTGGTGGCGGGACATTCGGTGGGCGAGTTCGGCGCCGCCGTGATCGCCGGGGTCCTGAGCGCTGATGACGCCATGCGCGCGGTCGGCGCCAGGGGACGCGCCATGGCCGCCTGCTCAGCCGCGCAGCCATCGGGTATGGCCGCGATTGTCGGTGGCACGCCCGATGCCGTGCTCTCGGCTATCGAGGAAGCCGGGCTTTGGCCCGCGAATCTCAACGGCCCCGGTCAGATCGTGGCAGGTGGCGCCGTGGGCGCGCTCGAGCGGTTGGCGGCGGCGGCCCCGCCACGGACGCGCGTCATCCGCTTGGACGTGGCGGGCGCCTTCCACACGCCGTTGATGGCCGAGGCCGAGCATGCCCTCAGAGCCGCCCTTGCCGGTGTGCCAGTGGCGGACGCCAGCGTGCCGCTGGTGACCAACCACGCCGGGCTGGCCATGACTAACGGGCACCAGATCATCGAGACGCTGATCCAGCAGGTTACCCGGCCCGTGCGCTGGGACCTGGTGTTGGAGACGTTCCTGGCGCGCGGCATCGGCGCCCAACTCGAGCTGGCGCCCAGCGGCGTCCTGACGGGCCTGGCGAAACGAGCGCTCAGGCAGGTCGCCTTGGAGCAGATCGACCAGCCCCAGCGTTTGGCGGTGGCCGCATGACCGCCCCCACGCCCGCCAACTCCGAGTCCGCCCCTCCTACGGCCACCGCTCCCGCCGCCTCTCCCGCGGCAGTTCCCACCATCCCTGCCTCGTCCACCGCCCAGGAACACGGGTTGGTGCCAGGCACCAACCCGTGTTCCGGCCGTCCCGGCGCCCGGATCCTGGCCGTGGACGGTGTGCGCGGCGCCGAATCGGTGACGAACGAGCAGGTGGCCGGACCCATCGACTCATCGGACGAATGGATCCGTTCGCGGACCGGGATCGCCACCCGAGCCCGTGCCGGGGCCGATGTCTCCGTGATCGACCTGGCCGAAGCGGCGGCGCGGCGCGCTATCAAGAAAGCCGGGCTCGTGCCGGAGCAGATCGACACCGTCATGGTCGCCTCGGTCACCCACTTCCAGCAGACCCCGGCCGCCGCCCCCGTGCTGGCCGACCGGCTCGGCGCCGTTGGCGCGGCGGCTTTCGACATCTCCGCCGCCTGCGCGGGCTACTGCTACGGGATCGGCCTGGCGGACGCCTTGGTGCGTTCCGGTGCCGCCACGAACGTGCTGGTGGTGGGCGCGGACAAACTGTCCGAATTCGTGGACCCGACTGACCGGACCATCTCCTTCATCCTGGGCGACGGCGCCGGCGCGGCGGTGGTCGGGCCGTCCGACCGGCCACGGATCGCCCGCACGGTCTGGGGCTCGGACGGCGCCAAAG
>JAISCU010000200.1 GCA_031265345.1 Bifidobacteriaceae bacterium | reverse complement strand
GTTGCCGGTGCGATTGCTGGGAAGGAGGGACGATGTCCCCGATCTCCTGGCCGCCGCTGATCTGGTGGTCTCGACTTCGATCACGGAGGGCCAGCCGGTGGCGCTCCAAGAAGCTATGCTGGCCGGCTGCGCGATTCTGGCCACAGACGTGGGCGGCACAGGCGAGACGGTGCGGGACGGGGCGATGTTGGTGCAGCCGGTCGCCGGGGACTTGGCGGGCGGCATCGTCCAATTGATGGCAGATCCGGAGAAGCTGGCCGAACTGCGGCGCCGCGCCGCGAATCGCGCGGCCCAGCTGCCAACGTCCCAGGACCTGGCGGCGCAACTGCGGCGCGCCTACGCCGGGCCGCGCCCGATCAGTTCGGCCATGCCACGCGCGTAGGCGTCCTGGTCGAAGTCGGCGGTGAGGGCGCGCTGGATCAGTATGCCGGTTAGCAGGGATTGCATGGCGGGCGCGGCCAATGCCGGGTCCACGCTCGGATCGATCATTCCGGCCTCGCGCCAACGCAGCAGCCAATCTGCCATCAGCCCTCGCGACCGGGCAGCCACGCGCTGTGCCGCCTCTAGGAGCTCGGGATCGCGGGTGGCCTCTGCCCAGCCTTGGAGCGCGACCCGGGCCTTGTCGGCGCCGTGCTCGGTCAGGAACGGCGTCAGCCGCGCGACCAGCCGGGGCAGCGCCTGGGCGGGCGGCTCCAACGGCTCGCGGCCCACCTCGCGCCCGATCAGGTCCGCGAAGCCTTCGGTGACAGTCTTCGCCAGATGCAGGATCAGAGCCCTCTTCGAGGGGAAGTACTGGTAGACGGCGCCGGCCGACAGCCCTGCCTCGCCGATGATCTGATCCATGGTCGTGGCGTGGAAGCCGTCGCGCCCGAAGCAGCGCAGGGCGGCGGCGGTGATCTGCTCGCGCCGGGCCTGCTTGTGCGCCTCCGTCACCTTGGGCAAAGGGGTCCTCCTCGGGTCTCGGCGTCCCAAAGATTGTAAAACGAGCGCTCGTTCTTGACAAGGCGGGCGGCGACGGTATGATCGCCAATAAAGAACGGTAGCTCGTTTTATTTGGAGGAACCATGTCCGATGCCGCGTCGCCAGTCGCCGCTGTTCCAACGTCTCCGCACGGGGCCGGGGGGCCCGTCATGACCGTCGTGACCAGGGCCGTCCTGGCCGCGGCCGTGGCCGCCTTGTTGCTCTCCACTTACCTGTGGGCGAGCACGCAGTCGAGACCGCGCGACGTGCCCCTGGGGCTGTCCGCGCCCGAGCCCGTGGCCGCCCAGCTAGCGGCGGCGCTGGACCAGGCCGCGCCGGGCGGGTTCGATGTGCGCCCGGTTGGCGGCGCGGACGAGGCCCGTTCGCTGATCCGCGACCGGGAACTGTACGGCGCAATCGTGGTCGGGCCGGAGGGCGCGAGCGTGCTTACCGCCTCGGCGGCGAGTGCGCCGGTGGCGCGGATGCTCGAGACGTTGCCGGGTCGGTTGGCCCAGGCGGGAGTGCTCGGGCAATCGGGACAGTCGGGGCGGTCTGAACAGTCCGGAGGGGCGGAAGACGCGCGAGATGGCGGGCCGACGGCCCAGGACAGCCAGGCCGGAGGCGCGACGGAGCCGGGGGCGGCGGAGGCGTCAGCCCCGGCGGCAAGTGCGGGGCAGGCACCTGAGGCGGCGGCGGGGGCGAATGCGACTGTGGAGGACGTGGCGCCACTGGCTCCGGCCGATCCGAACGGCGCGGCTTTCGTCATGCTGGTGATCGTGATCTCGGTGGTGGGCCTGCTGTCCGGGATGGTGACAGCGTTGACCGTGCGCGGCACGGCGCGGCGGCTGGCGACTGCGCTCGCCTGCGGCGCGGCGGTGGGCCTGGTGGCGGCAGCAGTGGCAGGCCCCTGGCTGGGCGTGCTGCCGAACGGCTACTGGGCCCACGCTGGTCTGGTCGCGCTGACCTGTGGCGCGGTCGCGCTGGCGGTGACTGGAGTGCATTCGCTGGTCGGCCTGGCTGGGGTCCCATTGGTCGCGCTGGCCGTGTTCGCGGGCAACCCGTTCTCCGGCGCGCAAGGCGGCACGGCGATGCTCCCGGACGGATGGTGGCAAGTCGGGCAGGCGTTGCCCTCGGGAGCGCTCGCGTCCTCGTTGCGGTCAGTCGTCTACTTCGGTGGGACGGGGTCCGGGCTGCCGCTGGTGGTGCTCGGCAGCTGGCTGGTGGCCGGAGCGCTGGCCCTGGTGGCCGGCTGGTGGCTGCGCCGACCGCGTCACGCGAGCTGGCGTCAGACACCGGTTGAGGCCTGTCCCTAACGGGTGTCTGGCGGGTCGGGGCGTCAGCGAAGGGATCGGATTGGCGCGCGCGAGGACATAGCGATGAGGCGCCGGACACGGTCGCTCAGGGGTCGCAGGCGGTTATCCGCCACAGGCTGGCGGTGCCCCCGCGGTCCAACAGCTCGAAGCGGTCGTCGAGCACCAGGCCAGAGGTCATCGACGCGAAATCGCGGGTGTTGTAATAGGTCTGGGAGTCGGCGTAATAGAACTCGACCTCCAAGCGTCCCAACGCTTCGCAGACGCCAGGGTCGCGGCCCAGGTCGGTGAAGTGCTCCATCAGGTATCGCCGGTCCTTGGACCACGGCCCGGCCAAGGTGCCGAAGACGACCTCGCGCCCGGCCACCGCGTAAGCCATCACCGAGCCGTTGAAGGGATCGCCCAGGATCAGCCCGTCGCCAGAGGCGCCAGCGCCCCACCGGCGGATCATGGCCAACTCGTCGGCGTCGAAGAAGCGCGGCTGGTCGGGCGGGCTCGCCAAGGCGAAGCCCTGGCCGGCGTAGATAGAGGGGCGCAGAGCGACCATCGTCAGTCCGCCGAGGACTCCGATCAGTGCGGCTCCCGCCGCCACCGGGCGGACCAGCGGAGAGCGGGGAGCCGGCCGAGCGGCATCGTGCGTCCCACCGGAAACGAGTTGCCAGACGCGACGCGCTCCGAGCGAGGCCAAGGGAATCGCGGCGACCGTCATCAGCACGCCGAGGCGTCCCCGGTCGCCGTACCATAGGCCGGTCACAAACCTTAGCCACGGGACGCCGGTCGCGGCCAGAGCGTAAAGCGTGAACAACAGCCCGTAAGAGGCCACCAGCCAGCGGTGTGACCGTTGTCGCAGCACGACCACGATCCCAGTCATGACGAAGACCAGCGCGGCCAGGTTCGGCCCCTTCTGGAACACCGATGTCGCGTCCGTCAAGCCACCCGCCAACGCGAGCCACGGGTTCAGGGGCTCCTCCCAAGGCGTGAAGTCCATCACGGCGCGGACCCGCGGCTCCGACAGCACGCCCGCGCCCGCCAGCACGGTCAGCCCGGTCAGCACCGTCACGCATGCCGCCGTCGCCACCCGCCATCCGCGCCGCCAGCCTCGCGCCACCAGCGTCACGACTATGTAGGATGCGATCGGGGCGGCCAGTGCCACGTAGGAGAACAAGGCGATGGGATGGACCGCCGAGACGCCCACCAGGCCCACCGCCAGCACGAGGGTGCGCCCCACCACGCCGCCAGCGCGCAACCGGACCAGCCGCGCCACCTGCACGGACCAGCCGACCAGGGCCGGCAACAGCGCCACGCCGAGGGCGTTGGACAGCGGCCCGACCAGGGCTGACGGCGTTGACTGGAACACGAACGAGGCCACCGCCGCCGTCATCGCCAACTTCGGGCTGGCGGGGAACAGGACCCGCATGAGATAGACGATCCCGACCGTCCAGACCACGCTCGTGCCCACCAGCGCCACCATGTTGAGGGCCGCGAACAGATCTATCCCCTGGGGTATCAGGCCGACGATGCCGTGCAGCCCGGCCGGGTAGTAAGCGTCGCCGACCTCGGGGAAGTGGGCGACGTCCATGTGGAAAGGGTTGGCGTCGCCGGTCTGGCGGATCAGTTGCACCAGGTTGGCGTGCATGGCCATGTCCCGGCGCTGCAGGATCGCGGCGGGATTGCCCATTCCGATCAGCGCCGACGCGGCGGTTCCGATGGCCGCCGCCGCGCCCGTTCCCGCCACTGCCAGCCATTGCCTTCGCGACCACTGGGGGAGCGCGCGCGGCGCGCGGGCGAGCGGGAAGAACCGGCCCGCCAGGCGGGCGATGGCCGCCGCCAGGACCGCCGCGCCCAGTCCCGCCGCCCAACCCCAGCCGATCCCGGCCATCGACGCGACCAGTGCGCCGCAGCCCAGGGCAGCGCAGGACAACGCTGGGGCGATGGCGCTCAGAGCCAAGCCCCGTATGCCGACGGCCCAGCCCGCGAGCAGTCCCGGACCCCAGAGCCAGGCTGCCGCCAGGACAGCTGCCGCGGCTCCCGCCAACCAAGGGTCGGTCATGCGCGCTCCGTTAGTTGCGGGTGGGCGCTGGCCTGGCATCGCATACGACGAGCGTACCTATTCGGGCCACGGCGATACCCGTCCTCGCTGGCTCGTCGCAGAACCCGCTGGCCACGGGGCCATGACGAGGGCGTCGCCTGGTTCGGCGGAGGAACGATTCGAACGCGAGGCGAGTCCTCGGTCGACCGAGGGAAGCGGCGAGACCACATCGAGCCGACTGGGCCCGGTACGGGACGACGTTTGAAGTACGGTCCGCGCGGTGTGGTCTGACGATCGGGTGGACAACCCACGATGTGCGTGGCCACTAGCCCAACGCCCGTATCATGTATCATTTGTTGATGAGAGACAAACGGTTTGTCGCCGTGCTGGCGCTCACGGCAGCTGCGGCGCTTGGTGCGGTGTCGGGAGTTCAGGCTCAATCACCGGCCCGTGTGCCCGAAGCACCCGGTCCCGATCCGAATGACGCCGCCGAGTCAGATCCGGCCTTCCAAGAGCTGTCGGATGACGGCATGGGCCGGGCTTGGCGAAGTCAAGATGTCGAGTCGAAGCTTGATGCTGAGGCGTTGGCCACCGATTTCCCTGATGTGTGGGCGGGAAGCATTACCGATTATGATGCCGGAACCTACACCGTCCAGTACGACGCCGATGCTGATCAGTCCCATGTGGACGAGTTCCTCGCGAAGGTCGAAGCCGCGCAAGACCTTGAACCAGGCCTCCGAATCGTGCCCAAGAAGGTCGACTTCTCCACAGCCAAAACGGACGCTGTGATGAACGACCTGACGGCGGACTTGACTGGATGGGCGGAGCGATTGGGCGTGCCAGACATCGTTGGGATGGGACCAGACGGAGCGACGGCCGAGATTGTCATTTACACCAGTGGTGACATCAACCGCGATGTGACCGAGGTTGTCGGCTGGCCTTCCAGAATCCAAGGCAACGTCGACCCCGGCCCGGCCACACAGGTCTCGCGCTGGACCGACTCCAAGCCGATTTCGGGGGGCCGGTCGGCGCGATAGGAGCGGCTATGTCGGCGACTATGGCCACTGGTTGACAGGGAGCGCCCTCGGTTCTGGTGGCGGCCCAAAATGCCAGGTGGAACGAGATCGAACGGCACCCACGCTCTCGGATTCCATCGGATGGCAAACCCATCCCATGTCTGCGGGGCATCGATGATCTACAAGGTTGATCATGATGCGCGTGGGAATGAGGGAGTTGCGCCAGAACCCGGCCGCGGCCGTCGCCGCCGCCCGGTCGGGTGAGGTGGTGCTCGTGACAGACAGGGGCCGCGACGTGGCGCAGCTGACGCCGCCGCCAGACGACATCAGGGAGCAGTTGATCGCGTCCGGTCGGCTGATTCCGGCCACGACTCCGCGGGCCGAGCTACCGCCGCCGCTGCCGCCGCGCGAGGGCGAGTCGTTGAGCGAGATCCTGGCCCGGATGCGCGAGCACGAACGCTGATGCCGAAGTACTACCTGGACACGTCGGCCCTGGTCAAGCTGATCCGAACCGAGGCTGGGAGCAGCCAGATGCGCGCGGTCTGGGACGATCCCGACAACATCTTCCTGACCAACATCCTGGGCAAGGTCGAGTTCCTGCGCGCCGTGGGTACGGACGGCCCGCGCGCGACGATTCGGGCGCGCACAGCCCTGACGTCCATGGACCTGATGGCAGTGGATGATTCCACAGCGGAAGTGGCCGCCGGGCTCGACCCCGCCGTCATGCGCGCTCTGGATGCGCTCCATGTCGCCAGCGCCATGACGTTGGGGCCGAGCCTCGACGCGATCATTACCTACGACGCCCGCATGGCCGATGCCGCCCGACTGGCTGGCATCAAGGTGCTGGCCCCAGGTTGAATTCGGGCGAGATGGAGATCGGGTCGCTCGCCAATCCTGCGGCCTTCGACGCCGAGCCGACCCCAGGCGGACCGGCGGAAGCTGGCCAAGACGGCCGCGCGGCATCGGCCACGCTGTGAAGCCTGCCCCGAGACGCCGGGAGCGCCCGGTAGAATAGAAGCCCGTGATGCAACGTGCGAGCCTCCATGGCGAGGCCCCTCCCATTGTCCAACACATCTTCGTCACCGGGGGCGTCGCGTCCTCGCTGGGTAAAGGGCTGACGGCGTCCTCGCTGGGCCAGTTGCTGCGCTCGCGGGGGCTGAGGGTGACCATGCAGAAGCTCGACCCCTACTTGAACGTCGATCCCGGCACCATGAACCCGTTCC
>JAISCU010000290.1 GCA_031265345.1 Bifidobacteriaceae bacterium | reverse complement strand
AACGGGCTGGTCCTGCTGAATATCAGCGAGTACGTCCAGCTCGTGGTCAAGGGCGCCATTCTATTGGTCGCCGTCGTCTACGACACGATGTCGAAAGCCAGCGGCGACAAGGTAAAACGGATCAAGGCCATCAATGTGGAAAATGCCTAGTCCATCACAGATAAGGAAACATGCAATGAAGAGGACACTTATAACCCTGGCGGCATCGCTGCTGGCCGTCTTGGCTGCGGGATGCTCCAGCGACGGCGGCACGACCGACGGCGGCACGACTGGGGGTGACTCCAAGACCTACAATGTGGGCGTCACCTTCTCCGACATGAGCAACCCCGTCTGGGCGGAATTGGTGCAGGAGGCCACCACCTATGGGGAGACGAAAGGGCTGAAAGTCACCTCGGTGGACGCCCAGAGCGACTCGGCCAAACAGGTCACCCAGATCGAGAACTTCATCCAGAACAAGGTCGACGCGATCATCATCTGCGCGGTGGAGGCCAACGCCGTCGCCGACGTCACCAAGAAGGCCCAGGAGGCCGGGATCAAAGTGGTCGGCTACACCCAAGTGTTGACCAATTACGACGCCCAGTACCTGGTCGATGCCTACAAGACCGGATATGCGAACGGTGAGGCGGCGGCCAAGTGGATCAACGAGAACTTCGCCAATGAGCCGACGGTGGAGTGGGCGTTGATGGACCTGCCGGAGTTCCCGGAGATCATCGACCGCGCCAACGGCATCAAGGACGGCATCGCCGAGAACGCCAAGAACGCCAAGCTGGTCAACACCGCCTCCGCGCTCACCATCGAGAACGGCACCGCGAACGCGGAGAACTTCCTGCAGGCAAATCCCGGCATCAAGGTCATGGCCACCATCGGCGGCGGCGGTGCCGTGGGCGGCAACGAGGGCATCAAGAGCGCCGGGGTCGCCGACTTCGCCAAGATCGGGCTGTTCGGCATCGACGCCACCGAGCAGGAGATCCTGAACATCATCAAGGGCGATCCGGAGAAGTCGTCCATCAGCCTGGGCGGCGGCAAGGCCCATGGTCGAGCGCTGGTGGACATGACGTCCGACCTGCTGGGCGGCAAGCAGGTGGAGAAAGACCAGTACATGCCGATCAAGGTCATCGACAAGTCGAACGCGCAGGCCTACTACGACGAGATCTTCGGCGGGAAGTAGATCGAGGAACGGGTCGGTGTCAGCCGTTTGCTGTGGAGGCTGGCACCGACCCCGCTCGCGAATTCGCGAGCCAACCACAACCAGCGCCATCGGTGGCGACATAACTTAGGAGAAGAGATGACAACCATGCGCGCGCTCGTCGCACATGCCCCGTACAATTACCGCTACCAGGAGGTGCCGATCCCCGAGCCGGGCCCAGGGGAGCTGCTGGTGAAGGTGCTGGCCAGCGGGATCTGCGCCGGGGACGTGAAGGCGTACCACGGAGGAATCCGGATCTGGGGCACGTCTGAAGCCGACCGCTATATCGACGCCCCGGTCATCGGCGGGCACGAGTTCTGCGGCGAGGTCGTGCGGCTCGGCCCGGGCGCCGAAGGCTTCTCCCTGGGCGAAAGGGTGGTGGCCGAGCAGATCCTGCCCTGTGGCGAGTGCCAATTCTGCCGACAGGGCAGCTACTGGATGTGTACCCGTTCGGCCGTGTTCGGTTTCAAGCACGTCTGCGAGGGCGGCTTCGCCGAGTATGTGCGGCTGCCTCCCACTGCGGTGGTCCACAAAGTGCCCGAGGGGATGACCTTGGAACAGGCCGCCCTGGTTGAGCCGGTGGCCTGCGGGATGCACGCCCTGGAGCAGGCCGCGATCAAGCACAGCGACGTCGTCGTGGTCGCCGGGCTGGGCGGGATCGGCCTGGCCATGCTCTCGATAGCGGCTGCGGCGATGCCCAAGCTGTTGATCGGCGTGGACGTGCGGGAGGACCGTTTGGCCAAAGGCGTGGAATTCGGCGCCGACCTCGTCCTCAACCCGATGGACGGCGACTTGGAGGCCCGCGTCCGCGAATTGACCGGCTCGCTGGGCTGCGACGTGTACGTGGAGGTCTCCGGCGCAGCCCAGAGCGTCACCCAGGGGCTCGACTGCCTGAAGAACCAAGGACGTTATGTGCAGATGGGCGTCTTCGCCGACCTGGTCACCGCGGATTGGAACGTGATCGGCGACGGCAAAGAGATCACCATCATCGGCTCCCACCTGTCGGGCCTGACGTATCCGGCCACGATCAAAGGCATAGCCAGCGGCCGGATCCGCACGGACGGGCTGGTGACGCACAAGGTTCCCCTGTCCGATTGGGAACGCGCCTTCAAATTGGCCGAAAATGAGCCGAACGCCCTCAAAGTGCTGCTGATACCGTGAGTTGGCGGTTGTTGCTTTTATGAGATGATCAGTCCATGTCCGGGAGTGGTGCAGTCACGATACGTGATGTGGCCGAGTTGGCCGGTGTCAGCCTCAGCACGGTCTCGGCGGCGCTGAACCGTCCGGAACGAGTCTCGGGCAAGACTTTGCGAGCCGTGCGGGACGCCGCGCAGACGCTGGGCTACATCCGCAACGACGCCGCCCGCGCGCTGCGGCTGGGGCAGAGCCAGGCTGTGGGCATCGTCATCAGCGAGGGGACCAGCCCGTTCTACGGCGAGGTCATCCGGGCCGCCGACGCCCGGCTGGTGGCCCGGGGGTACTCGTCCCTGGTCGGGAGCTACTACCACGACCAGTCGGCCCTGGCCCGGCTGGTCCGGATGTTCGGCGAGCAGCAGGTGCGCGGCCTGCTGGTGAACCCGGTGGTCCACGAGTCGTTGCCGGTCATGGAGGCTCTGCGGCTCCGGGGCGTCCCCATCGTCCATGTGGACGCTGTGACGCCTTGGCCAGACACCTGCTCGGTCACCACCGACAATGTGATCGGCGGACGGATTGCCGCGCAACACCTCGTAGCGATGGGGCGCTATCGGATCGCGTTGGTGCGTGGCCCGGTCGAATTGGGCCAGATCCAGCTGCGCCTGGACGGCGCCCGCGACACCTGTCAGAAGCTGGGCATCGCCTGCGAGGAGATCGTCGCGTCCACCTATTTCGTCCGGGGCGGTGTGGAGACCGGGGCAGTCATCGCCAGCCGTCCGGCAGCCCAGCGCCCCGACGCCGTCTTCGCCGCCAATGACATCCTGGCGATGGGGGTGGTGTCCACCCTGGTGGAACGCGGTATCCGCGTCCCCGAGGATGTGGCCGTCGTCGGCTATGACGACACAGATTTCGCGATAGCGGCCCGCGTCCCGTTGACCACGGTCCGGCAGCCGGCCAGCGATGTCGGCGCGCGCGCCGCCACCCTCCTGCTCGAAGAGATCGAGCACCCCGCCGAACATCAACACGAGCAGACGGTGCTCCTCCCCGAATTGGTGGTCCGCGCCAGCGCCATAGCCTGACGGCGTCTGTCGCGCCAAATGGTGGGGATAGGTATTTGACACGCTCTTGACACTGGGTTGGCAAGGGTTTACATATGGGTCAATAGCCTGACGGGCGTGAGAAATATTCAAATCAAATCTGTTTTTGCCGCCGCATTGGCGCTGAGCTTGAGCTTGGCGTTCGGCGGCTGTGCCAATGAGACCGCGCCCGCTTCGACGGATGTTCCCAGCGATTCCGGGGGAGACACCGCGCCGTCCAGCGCTCCGGCGGTGGACGCCAAGACGGCCACCGGCTTGGGGGACTTCGGTGGGCTGGACGCGCTGGCCGCCGCCGCTGAGGCCGAGGGCGCGCTGAACGTCATCGCGCTGCCGCGCACTTGGGCGAATTTCGGGGCGGTCATCGACGCCTTCAAGGCCAAATATCCGGGGATCACTGTGAACGAGCAGTCGCCGGACGTGTCCAGCGCCGAGGAGATCCAGGCCGCCGAGACGAACGCCGGGCTGGACACCGCGCCGGACGTCTTCGATCTGGGCATCGCGGTGGCACAGCAGAACACCGACAAGTTCGCGCCCTACCAGGTGGCGACTTGGGCCGACATTCCCGCCGAGGCCAAGGACGCAAACGGGCTCTATGTGGGAGATTACGGCGGGTACATGTCGATGGGCTACGACTCCAAGAAGTATCCGACGCCGGAGACCATGACCGACTTGCTCAAGCCCGAGTACAAGGGCGCGGTGGCCATCAACGGCGACCCCACCCAGGCGGGGGCCGGGTTCGCCGCCGTCGGGTTGGCGACACTGCTGGACGGCGGCGAACTGTCCGACTTCCAGACCGGGATAGACTTCTTCGCCGAGTTGAACAAGGCCGGGAATTTCCTCAAGGTGGACCCCACCGAGGCCACGGTGGTCAGCGGCGAGACGCCGGTGGTCTTCGACTGGGACTACCTGAACGCCGCCTACACCAAGGACGCCCCGGATTGGAAGGTCGTGGTGTTCCCCCAGGCCGGGTACTCGCAGTACTACAACCAGGCCGTCAACAAGGACGCCCCGCATCCGGCGGCGGCCCGGCTCTGGGAGGAATTCCTCTACTCCGACGAGGTGCAGAACCTCTGGCTGGCCGGGGGCGCGCGTCCGGTGCGCATGGCGGCCATGACCGCCGCTGGCACCATCGACTCCGCGCTGGCGGCGGCCCTGCCCAAGGCCCCGGTGCAGTCCTTCCAGCCGACGATGGACGAGTCGGCCAAGGCCGCCGAACTGCTCGGCGAGAAGTGGGCGGCGGCGATCTCCTGAGTTGAAGCCGACCAGACCATGTTCGAGAACCCGTCGCCCAGCGAGAACCAGATGATCGA
>JAISCU010000176.1 GCA_031265345.1 Bifidobacteriaceae bacterium | reverse complement strand
TGTCCATCGCCTGGGACACCACGCTGGAGTAGAAGATGCGGTCGAAGGCGATGGGCGGCATCCCTGGCGGGGGGTTGGCGCGGTTGTGCTCGCGGTGGGCCTCGAACTGCGACTCGGAGAACAAGAAGAGGCAATTGTCCTGGCCCCAGGTCAGGTGGGTGCCATCGGCGAGAGCGGGGCGCACCCTGGCCGGCAGGATCAGCCGGTGCTTCTCGTCCAGCTTGATGTACGACGGACCCCACGACCCACTCATGGCCACCTCCTCCCCGACTCGATAACGGACTCTCCACCTTACTCCACGAATCACCTTTCCGGGTCCTCAAAACGGCCAATTTCGCCGAAATCTGGACATCAGCGCAGGTCGAGCCGTGGAGGAAAGTGGGTAGTTCTGCGCGCCTCATTCCCGGACTCCGCAGCTGGTGTGCCTGATGTGGCCAAAGTGGCTGTAGTGGAAACGCGTCGCGCCATTTCGCCGCCCCTGGACAGCCGCCGGTGGAGACCCCGGCGCCGCCCGGCCCGGCTCTCAGCGCCCGGCCCTGCCGTGTCCGCAACTGGCTTCAATTGGCGGCGCCGTCGAGTTCCAGTGGCTTATGGACATCGCTGCCCGATGCCGCCCGGTCGGCACCCAGCGTTTGCGCAGGTCAGCCCGTTCGCGGCAGCGGTGACCCTTGCCAGCCCTGTCCAGAAATGGCTTCATTTGGCGGCGCCGCCGAGTTCCAGCCAATTGCGGACACCGCCTGCCCCAGACCGGCCCCGGGAACGTTCCCGGCGCAGAGAACCATAGTCGGGGACTGTCCCCAACTATGGTTCCTCGTGGCCGCAGACCCTATTGCTTGCTACACACGTCGCACGCCCACACGTTAGCGGTCGGGGACAGCGGGACGGCATCGTGCAGCTGGTGGCAACGAAAACGGCGCGCGCCGGGCCGCGACACGACCAGTGGAGAGCGGTGGAGAGTGGTGGGGTCAGAGACCGTCGCGGTCCTCGAACCGCTTCTCGAACCGGTCCGACAGGCCGGGCTTGCGGGGGGCTTTGGCCTTGGCGGCGGCGGCGTCCATCGAGACGCTCTTGGGACGGGTGAAAGCGAAATAGGCGCCCGCGAACATGAGCAGGAACCCGATCAGGGACACCCAAAGCTGCGACACGGCCACGCCCAGGACCAGCGCCGAAAGGCCGACCACGACTCCGGCGACGCCGAGGGCGAGCCGACCGCGCCGGGGGCCGTTCGCGGCGGCCATCCGGGACTCGAGTTTCGGGTCCTCGGACGCCAGCTGGGCTTCCAACTGGTCTAAAACGCGCTGTTCGTACTCGGACAATGGCATGGCGGTCACCTCCCCCTTCCTAAACTAGTTAAAGCATACTTTCACGCGCCGGGCTTGGCATCCTCGTTCGCTATGGAATTAATGTACCGGCCGTCACGGAACCGTCACCAAACCGCCGCCGAATCTGATCAGCCACGCGATCGATCCCCGGATCGCCCTCCTCCGATTCGCCCAGAACCGGCTGGATCGGCTGGCCCGAACGCGCCGCCAGGCCTTCCAGGCGCACCCCGACCAACCGCACCGGACCGCCTGACCGCGCTCCCCCGCCTGGTCGAGCCAGCGACGCGACCAGTTCCTGGGCCATCGCGTTCACCGTCTTGGTCTGATCGGTCGGCGCGGGCAACTTCCGCGACCGCGTGAAGGTCTTGAAATCGGCCGTCCGCAGTTTGACCGACACGGTCCAGCAGATCAGGCCGGAGCGGCGCAGACGGTGCGCGGCCTTCTCGGCCATCCGCAGGACTTCGCGCCCCAGTTCGGCGCCCCACGGCAGATCGTGGGCGAAGGTCTCCTCGGCCCCGACGGACTTCTCCTCGTGGTGCGGCGAGACCGGCGCGTCGTCATGGCCGCGCGCCAGGGCGAGCAGGTGCGCGGCGGCGGAATCGCCGATGGCGCGGACGATCAGCGCGTTCGGGGCCTCGGCCAGGTCTCCCACGGTTGCCAGTCCCAAAGAGGTAAGGGTGGCGGCGGTCTTGGGGCCGAGCCCCCACAGCGCCGACATCGCCAGCGGGTGCAGAAAGGCCAGGGTCTGGCCCGCGGGAACCTCCACCAGGCCGTCGGGCTTGGCCCGCTCGGAGGCGATCTTGGCGATGGACTTCGACCTGCCGATGCCGACCGAGCAAGTGATCGAGAACCGTCCGGCGACCTCGCGGCGGATCGCCTGGCCGATCCCCGCGGCCGGGCCCAGACGCTTCAACGACCCGGTCAGGTCGAGGAACGCCTCGTCGATCGAGACCTGCTCGACCAGCGGGGTGACGTCTCGCAGCAGCGCCATCACACCGGCCGAGACCCGCGTGTAGGCGTCGCGGTGCGGCTCGATCATCACGGCCGAGGGACACAGCCGCAGGGCTTGGGCCACCGGCATGGCGGAGTGGACGCCGAACTTGCGGGCCTCGTAGGTGGCGGCCACCACCACGCCACGGCCGGAGGCGCGAGCCACGATCACCGGCAGGCCGCGCAGGTCCGGCCGGTCGATCAACTCGACCGAGGCGAAGAACGCGTCCATGTCCACATGCATGATGGTGCGTTCCATACCGCCATTATGGATGATGTGATCTCGCCGGAACCGTTCGCCATCGACACCGGACAGGCTTTCTTCAAGACCGAGGGCGACTCGGTGACGCTCTACATCAACGATTGGCCGTCCTCGCAGTGGTATGGCTCGCGCCCGGACGTGCTCGAATTCGAGTACATGAACTGGATGGTGGCCGCCGCCGAGGTCGCCTTCCCCAAGTCCGAGCGGCTCAGTTGCCTGCATCTGGGCGCCGGGGCCTGCGCGCTGCCCCGCACGCTGGCGCACCTGTGGCCGCGTTCGCGCCACCTGGCCGTGGAGGTGGACGCCAAGTTGGCGGCGGTGGTCCGCGCCCGGGTCGACCTGCCGCGCTCGCCGGTTCTGCGTGTCCGGGTGGCCGATGCCGCCGTCACGCTCCGGGGGCGACCGGCCGGTTCGCACGACCTCATCTTGCGCGACGTCTTCGACGACTCCGGGCGCACGCCCGGCGAGCTGACCGATCTGGCAGCGGTGGAGGCCGCCCGCGCGGCGCTGCGGCCCGGAGGGATCTACCTGGCCAATTGTGGCGACCAGCCCGGACTGCCGCTGGCCCGGCGCGAGATCAAGACCTTGGCGGAGGTGTTCGCCTATGTCGCGGCGATAGCGGAGCCCGGACAGTGGCGGGGGCGGCGCCGGGGCAACGTGGTGCTGCTGGGCTCGGACCTGCCCTGGACCGCGAAGTGGGAACGCGAGTTGGCGCGGCGGCTGGCGGCCGGTTTCCCGGCCCGCTTGCTGGCGGGCGCCGAGGCCCTCGCCTGGGCCAACTGAGAACGGTTCTCAGATGAATTGGGGACTGTCCCCATTTCGACTGAGCACTGGCGCTGGGCATGCAAGACACCGGTCCCGTGCGGGACCGGTGTCTTGACGAGTCTCAGCGAGACGGCATCAACCGCCTCGCTGATTGATCACAACGGCTTGACGTTTGCCGCCTGTGGACCCTTCGGTGAATCGACGATCTCGAACTCGACCGGCTGATCCTTCTCGAGGGTCTTGAAGCCGTCCGTCTCGATCGCTGAATAGTGAACAAACAGATCGCGGCCACCTCCATCGGGGGCGATGAAACCGTAACCTTTTTCAGGAGTGAAGAACTTCACTACTCCTGTAGCCATGAATGCTTTTCCTTCCGGGGACGAGGGCCCAGCCGGGTGCTGGACCACCAATACCGCTTATCCATGAGGCCAGCCAAGTCTCCGTGGAAGGAAGGCACTTGCTAAGTCTCGCGAAACCGCCGCAGCCTCGATTCTGACACGCCGAGGCTCAATCGGTAAAGGGACTGGGCTGATCGTCGTTGTTTTGAGAAGCCAGGAACCGCTCGAAATCGGCCGCCAGCTCGTCGCCGGTGGGCAGAGCCTGGGCCGGGAGCTCGCCCGAATTGGCGCCGGGGCCGGCGTCGTATTCGTCCTCCATCTTCTTGATCGCCTCGGCCAGTTCCGGCTGCTCGCCCACCTGACGGTCGATCTGTTCGCGCTGCACGTTGGCGCCCGCCTCCAGCCGACTGGTGTCGAAGTTCAGCCCGGTGGCGGCGCCGACCTCCTCGATCAGCCTGGTGGTGGCTATGGGCGAGGGCATCTGCGTCAGATAGTGCGGCACATGGACCACGAACGTCTGAGCCTCGCGCCCCACCTCGCGCAGCTTGTACTCGGTCAACGCCATGGCGCTGCCCGGCATCTGCAGAGCCGCGTCGGACCGGCCCGCCACCTGGTTCACCAATTCGCCCGCGTTGCCCGGGCCGGTGACCTTCCAATCGCGGGTGTGGGGCGCCGTTGTCGGCATCCCGTGCATCCCCACCGCCAGGCGCACGTCGAAGGTCTCGGCCAGCTCGATGACCGCATCGGTGAAAGCCTCCCAACGCATGTCCGGCTCAGGGCCGTACATGAGCAGGAAAGGCGACCCGTCGGCATCGTGCACCAGATCTATCCCCAACTGCGGGCTGTGGTAGCCCGACCAACCCTCGGCGGAGTAGGTCATAGGCGGCCTACGTGACCGGTAGTCGACCAATTCGTCGGTGTTGAAAGTGACCAACCGCTCAGATTCCGCCTGGTTGACCATGTCGCCGATCGCCAAACCAGCCGCGATCCCCGAATCGACGAAGCCGTCGAAAGCGTAAACCAGCACCGGTGAGACCTCGGCTTCGCCCAGCTTGGCGGCCGCGTCGCGGTTGATCGTGTAAAGCTTGTCCATTGTTTCCCCCATGTCTTTCTTGCGCTGCGCTTTACACAACAAGGCGGACTCTGCCACTATTCCCGCCGTCGCGCTGGCCCGAGGGAGTAGAATTGATGGCCTTGTTTTTTCCGCTGGAGGGACTCGATCTTGGCCGGTACCACCTCGCCCATCGCCGGTGAGCAGCGCTACCTCGACCGCCTTTACAAACGCCTCGACGCCCTGCGCGTCCAGGCCGGCGAGCGACTGGCGGCCGTGAAAGTGTCGCGCGCGGGCGGCTCCCCGCAGAACCGCTCCGAGCGCGACGCCTTCGCCACCCACCACGCCGACCGCTTGGCGCAACTCGAATCGGTCGAGGACCGGCTCGTCTTCGGGGCCTTGACCATGGACAACGCGGAGCGCAGGCACATCGGACGGATCGGGCTGCAGGACGAGGACCTGGCGCCGTTGCTGACCGACTGGCGGGCGCCGGCGGCGGAGCCCTTCTACCAGGCCACGCCCAACCATCGCCTGGCGGTGGCGCGGCGGCGGCACATCACGACGGCGGGACGGCGCGTGACCGGCGTCGAGGACGAGTTGCTGGACCTCGAGGCGGCCTCAGGAATCCTGGACTCCGAGGCGGTCGAGCTGACCGGCGAGGGCGCCCTGATGGCGGCCCTGGCGGCCGGGCGCACGGGCCGGATGAACGACATCGTCGCCACCATCCAGGCCGAACAGGACCGCATCATCCGGTCCGACTTGGCCGGGGCGTTGGTTGTCCAGGGCGGCCCCGGCACTGGCAAGACGGCCGTGGCGCTGCACCGGGCGGCCTACCTGCTGTACACCCATCGCGACCGGCTGGCCGGCTCCGGGGTGCTGATCGTGGGGCCGTCGCGGATCTTCCTGCGCTACATCGACCGGGTGCTGCCGTCGCTGGGCGAGACGGGCGTGGTCGCCACGACGATGGCGGACCTGGTGCCCGGCTTCAGCGCCGCCGCCGTCGAACGGCCCGAGGTGGCCGCCATCAAGGGCCGGTTGGAGATGGTCGAGGTGGTGCGCCGGGCGGTCGCAGAACGCCAGCGACTGCCGCGCCGCGACATCTCCCTGCCGGTGCTGGGGCGCGACCTGGTCTTGCGGCGATCCGACGTGGCGGACGCCCGCGCCCTCGCCAGGACCACGTCGAAGCCCTACAACTTGGCCCGTCAGACCTTCGTGCGCGAGCTGTTGAGCCGCCTGGCCCGGCAGTTCGCCGAACAATCGGGGAAGGACCTGCGGGGCGCGGACTTGGCCGAGGTCATCCAGGACCTGCGCTCGTCCCGCGACGTCCGGGTGGCCATCAACCTCTGCTGGATGCCGATGACGCCGACCCGCCTGCTGGAGGACCTGTACGCCAAGCCACACCTGCTGGACCATTGCGCGCCACGCTTGTCCGCCTCGGATCGGTCCGCCCTCGCCCGGCCCGTCGGTTCGCGCTGGACCGTCTCCGACGTTCCGCTGATCGACGAGGCCGCCGAACTCTTAGGGGAGGACGATGCCGCCGCCCAGGCCGAGGCGCGCCACGCGGCTTTGCGTCAGCAACGGGATGTCGAGTACGCCGGCCTGGTCTTGGCCCAACAGGGCGGTTCCGCGCTTGTCTCGGCCGAGCAGTTGGCGGATCGCTTCGCCGCCGCCGGCCCTTCGTTGACGCTGGCGGAACGGGCCGGTGGTGACCGGACCTGGGCCTACGGGCACATCGTGATCGACGAGGCCCAGGAGTTGACGCCGATGGACTGGCGCTCGCTGCTGCGGCGCTGCCCCGCGCGGTCGCTCACGATAGTCGGGGACTCCGGCCAGACCCGCTCGCCCGGCGCGACCGGTTCTTGGGACGCGACCCTCGACCCGGTGCTGGGGCGCGACGCCTGGCGGTTCGAGGAACTGACCGTCAACTACCGCACCCCCGCGGCGGTGGTCTCAGCCGCGCAGGACATGGCGCGTGCGGTCGGTCTGCCGGTGGGGAACGATGTGGCCGCCCGCGACGTGCCGAACTCGTTGATGGAATGCCCGGCCGCCGATCCGGTGGCGGAGGCGGTCGCGTTGGCGCAGCGGCGACTGCCGCGCGGCGAGACCGGTCGGATCGTGGTGATCGCGACCGGCGCCGCGCTCCAGGCGGTCCGGGCGGGGGTCGCGGAGGCGCCCGCATTGGCCGGGAAGGTCGCCCCGGCTGGGCTGAATCCACTGGACTACCCGTTGGCGGTTCTCGATCCCTCCCAGGTCAAAGGCCTGGAGTTCGATGAAGTCATCATTGTCGATCCGGCGGCGGTGGCCGCAGCGGCAGGCGTCGACACGGATTTCGACCGCCGCACCGGGGCGGCCGATCTCTACGTGGCGATGACACGGCCGACGCGGCGGCTGTGGCTGATCCAGCCGCCGCCTGCCGCCTGATCGGGAAGCCGGGGGCGGGGCGCCGAGCCGACCGGGCGGCATCGTCCACCTGGTGGCGCCCCGCGGGCGCTAACATGTGACGGTGCCAAAAGCCCTCCTCCTCGAGAACATCCACCCGGTGGCGACCGCCTTGCTGGAACGCGCCGGGATCGAAGTCGACGCCCGGCGGGGCGCCCTGGGCGAATCCGAGCTGATCGCCGCGCTCGAGGGCGTGGACCTGCTGGGCATCCGCTCCAAGACCCAGGTCACCCGGAAAGTGGTGACGGCCCGGCCCGAGCTGCTGGCGATCGGCGCGTTCTGCATCGGGACCAACCAGATCGCGCTGACGGCGGCCTCGCGGGCGGGCATCGCCGTCTTCAACGCGCCCTACTCCAACACCCGCTCCGTCGTGGAGATGGCGGTGGCCGAGATAATTGCCCTGACCAGGCGGCTGACCGAGCGCGACCGTTCCCTGCACGAGGGCGTCTGGGGGAAATCGGCCACCGGCTCGCACGAGGTGCGCGGACGTACCCTGGGGATAGTCGGCTACGGCAACATCGGATCGCAGCTATCGGTGCTGGCCGAATCGCTGGGGATGACGGTGGTCTTCTACGACATCGCCGAGAAACTCGCCCTCGGCAACGCGCGGCGGGCCGACTCCCTCGATGAGCTGCTGGCCTTGTCCGACGTGGTCACGCTGCACGTCGACGGGCGGGCCTCGAACGAGGGGATGATCGGGCCGGACGAGTTCGCCGCCATGCGCGAAGGAGCTATCTTCATCAATCTGTCTCGCGGCCATGTGGTCGAACTGGGGGCGCTGCGCGAGGCCGTCGCCTCGGGGCATCTCGCGGGCGCCGCCGTCGATGTGTTCCCTAGCGAGCCCAATGCCTCCGGCGACCCGTTCACCTCCGACCTGCGCGGGCTGCCCAACGTCATCTTGACTCCGCATGTGGGCGGCTCGACCGAGGAGGCGCAAGAGAACATCGGCCGTTTCGTGGCCGGGAAGCTGCGCGATTACCGGCGGACCGGCTCGTCCTCGCTGTCCGTCAACCTGCCGTCGCTGACCCTGGAGGGCAGCCTCGGCGGCCACCACCGGGTCGCCCACCTGCACCGCAACACGCCCGGTGTGCTGGCCTCGATCAACGCCGCCCTGGCCGGGCGCGGGGTCAACATTGTGGGACAGGTCCTGGGCACGCGCGACGACCTGGGCTATGTCATCACCGATGTCGGCTCGCCCCAGGACGCCGAGTCCCTGGACTACCTGGCGTCGTTGGACGAGACCATCCGGCTGCGGGTGCTGTACTGATCCTGTGGCGCGGCTGGGCTGTGATGTACTGGACGGCGTGAGGATCACGGCGGCGGTGGGCCAGTTGGCACCTGGGGAGGACGCGCGGGCCAATTGGTCGGTGGCCGTCCGGCTGCTTGAGCAGGCCGCGGACGCGGGCGCCCGGCTGGCGGTGCTCCCCGAACAGACCATGCTGGCGCAGCGCGCGGGCGACCCGGCCCGGTTCGCCTCCCTGGTTCGCGAGGCTTGGGCGTGGTGGCCGGACGCTTTGTCCGATGCCGCGCGGCGGCTCGGCCTGTTCGTCGTGGCGGGCGGTTTCGCAGCTTCGGACCGGCCTGGCGCGGGCGGGTCCGCTAGCGGCATCGGCGCCGGTCTGAGCGGAGTCTTGGCCGAGGGCGCGGAAGGGCCGCGCGAGCACGACCCGCGCCCGTGGAACGTGCTGCTGGCCGTCGATGCGGGCGGTGGCGTTGTCGCCTGCCAGCCGAAGACCCGGCTGTACGACGCGTTCGCGTACCGGGAGTCAGACATGGTGCGGGCCGGCCCCCGCTTGGTTTCCGGGTCGGGGTCGCAGGTGGTCGACCTGGCGGGGATCGCGTTCGGGCTGGTGAACTGCTATGAATTGCGTTTCCCGGAACTGGCTCGGGGTATGGTCGCGGCCGGCGCCCAGGCGTTGGCGCTGGGGGCCGCCTGGGTGCGCGGGCCGCTCAAGGAGGACCAGTGGGTGACGCTGGCGCGGGCGCGAGCCATCGAGAACTGCGCCTATGTGCTGGCGGCTGGCACCCGCGCCAAGGACACCATCGGCCGCTCGATGATCATCGATTCGGGGGGCGTGGTGGTGGCCGGGCTGGCCGACGAGCCGGAGGGCCTGGCCGTGGCGGTCATCGACACCGATCGAGTGGCCGAGGCGCGCACCCGCTCCCGCTCGCTGCCCTGACAGGGCGCGGTACCTTGGTCGGCTCACCAGGCGGCTTTCCGCAGGTGCTTGCGCAGGTCTGGGCCGTGCTGGACCCGCGAGACAGCCGCCCGGCCTGATACACGGCGGTGCCGCCGCCGGTTGGAACCGTTACCGGCCGCATCCGGGGCCGGCCGCAGGATTGTTCCCAGCTCCGGAGCGCCCATTGCCGGGGCGGACGCTGTCGCGGGGACGGTACCTTTTCATGCTCAAACTCGGGTTCTCCGCAGCCGTTTGCGCAGGTCAGTCCCTGTGGATAACGGGTCCGTCCCCAATACCCGCCCAACGGGCGCAGATTTCGCTTCACGTCGATAGAAGGACTTCTCCCACGCCCGATGCCGCCCGATGGGCTATCCGCGCCCCGGCGGGCCTGGCTCCGGCCCGGGCCGGGCGGCGATTCGGGCGCGGTTCCCCGGCCGGGGAGCCTCCGGACGACTCGCTGTTTGGACTGGCCCGGGGACCGGTTCCGGCCTCCGGGAACACGGGTTGGCGCCGGTCGCCAACCCGTGTTCCCGGCCGGACATAACGATTGGTCGTTGCGCGCCAGTCATTTCTGGGCAGTGT
>JAISCU010000112.1 GCA_031265345.1 Bifidobacteriaceae bacterium | reverse complement strand
CGCCATGCCGCGCAACGTCTGGATACTCTCCGGGATCGCGTTGGGCGTGGCCATCGGGTTCGGCGTGGTCAATCCGGTGTTGCCCCTGTTCGCGAGGTCTTTTGGCGTTGACGAGACGGGGGCGGCGGCCGTGGTCAGCGCGTTCGCCCTGATGCGCCTGGTCTTCGCCCCCGCAGTCGGCTTCCTGACCAGTCGGTGGAGCCATCGCGGCGTGCTGATCGTGGGCGTGCTGATCGTGGCGGTGTCCTCGTTGGCGGTCGGCTTCGCCAATTCGTACGCCCAGATGATCGTCTATCGGGGGCTGGGCGGGATCGGATCGGCCATGTTCTCCGTGTCCGCCATGACCGTGCTGCTCTCTTCGGTGAATGCCGCCCATCGCGGCCGCGCCTCCGCCGTCTACCAGGGCTCATTCCTGGTCGGGGCCGTGGCCGGGCCAGCCCTCGGCGGTCTGCTGGGGGCCATCTCGATGCGGGCGCCGTTCTTCTTCTATGCGATCACGCTCGGGGTCGCGGCGGCGGTGGCGCTCGGCCTGGCGCCGATCGAGGGCGACGCGTCGGCGCGGCCCCGGAAGAACGGGGTGGGGCGGCGCTCGGACGAGGCGAGCCGACCTGGCGAGGGTGGCGGGGACGGCCGAGCGGCATCGGGCACCCCGGTGCGGCCTTTGGGAGAGGTGGTCCGCGACCGCCGCTACCAGGCCGCGTTGCTGGCGCACCTGGCGCAGGGCTGGAACACGAACGGCACGCGGGCGGCGCTGATCCCGCTGTTCGTGGCCGCCTACCTGGCCGCCAGCGACGCCCAGGCGGTCCTGTGGTCCGGGATCGCCATGTCGGTCGGGGCGGTGGTCCAGGTGATGGCGATCTGGCCTTCCGGCGTGGTGGTGGACCGGATCGGGAGGCGCGGGCCCATGGTGATCGGGGCCTTGATCGCGGCGGCGTCCATGGCGGTGTTGCCGTTCTCGCGGTCGCTGTTGGTCTTGGCCGCGCTGCTGGGCGTCTACGCCATCGGCGCGGCGTTGATCGGGACGGCGCCCTCGGCGGCGGTGGGCGATGCCGCCGGGCCGGGCGGGACCCGCGCCATCGCCTTGTACTCGATGGCGGGGGACACCGGCTCGGTGGTCGGGCCGCTGGTGGCGGGCTTCCTAGCGGCCGAGTTCTCCTACGTGACGGCTTGTGCGGTGGGGGCGGCGCTGTGGGGGCTCTCGGCAGTAGTGTCACGGACCATGCCGCGCGGGGATGGTGGGGCCGGGCCTGGTCAGGCCCCCTGAACCTCTCCGGCCTGACCGGCGCGCCAATAGGGCGTGGCTTGGAGGTTGCCGGGCGGGATCGGGCCGGGGGCGGCCAGCGCGCGGCGGACCCTGGTGACCAGCGAGGCTTCGCCGGCGGCGAAGAATTTGGTGTCACGGTCCTGCGGGCGCCAGCCTTCGGGTGCCAACTGGCCCGCTTCGGCGAGGTCGGCCATGCTCGGGGTGCCGTCGTAGTGCCAGGTGATGGTGAGTTCGGCGGATGACTCGGCTTCAGCCGGGGCCGACGGTTCCCCCGAGGCAACGGAGTGTTCGGCGCAGGTGGTGAGAGCTTGGTGTTCTGGCTGGTCAGGTGCCCAAATGTGGACGGCCACTTCGGCTGGCTGCGGGATGACCTCCAGCCATTCACGAATTGCGGGCAGGGCGGTGGTGTCTCCGGCGAACAGGTAGCGGCGATGATGGGGCTGGACTTGGCCGCGACCCATCGGGCCGGCCAGCCTGATCGT
The DNA here is from genome assembly GCA_031265345.1 of Bifidobacteriaceae bacterium. The sequence continues at coordinate 2,065 of JAISCU010000112.1, read as the reverse complement.
GTAGCCTGGTTCGGCGCGAGCCCCCCAGCGCGCGGCGGGCCCGTGGCCGTGAAGGACGAAGTCCAGTGCGAATGCATGGGCCGCGGGATCGAATTCGCAGATGGTGTAAGCCCGCGCGGCGGTGCCTGCCAACTCGGTGTTGCCACCCGACGATGGGCCGACTGCCGGACTCGCGGGCGGCGTTGGGGTCGCGTCGCCCGGCGGCGAGAAGGTCGCGTCGGGACTGGTCGGTGGAGGGGCGGCTGGGCGAGCGGCATCGTCCATGGGGAAATACCCGCGCACCCAGGCGGCCGGGGCCAGCGGGCGGCTGACCGCGAAATCGGGGCAGGCCAGGCGGATTCGCCGCAGCTTCGGTGTGACGAGTTCGGCGGATGTCACGGTCGCGAGCATCGGCCCGGATCGACGGCGCAACGGCACCGGTTGAGCGTTAGGCATCAGTCCATTAAACGGGATCGGCGCCGGGCGCATGGCCCAACTGCGACTTCAGGGCCTTCGCTCCCCGGAGGGCCGCGCCAGGAAGCCTCGAAGGTCGCAGTTGGGCTCATTTTGGGGGCGCTGTGGCCGTGAAGTGCGACCTTCGCGGCTTCGTGCGCGGGGATGGCGGGCCAGGAAGGCTCGAAGGTCGCAGTTGGGCGTGCGGCAGTGGACTTGGCCCGCGTGTTGGGCGTGAAGTGCGACTTTGGAGCCTTCGTGCGCCGGGTTGGTCTGCCAGGAAGGGCCGAAGGTCGCAGTTGGGTCTCCCGGACGGATGGCGGGATGCGCGGCGGTCGGGGAATCGTCCGCGCGTTGACGGACACGCGGGCGGCCAGCCCAGTTTCGTCTGGTGGTCGGCCGCACGAATCTGTCTAGTCCGAATACCACGGGAACCCTCCTAGGTAGTCGTCAAGAGCTTGGTCGATGCGCTCATCGTGCTCGCCCACGGTGAATGCCATTGTGACTGGATCGACCAACCCATCGACAGCGAGCACCGATGGGTCGTAACTGAGCAAGTCCAGCCGATAGGAGTCTTCGCGGTCGAGTGCGTCGCGCCAGCCGATCTGCTCGTTTGCGAACTCTCGGCGGCGACGGAAACCGGCTGCATACGATGGATGACCGGGAGCGCTCAGCAGGGTTCGGGCCGAAAGCGCATCCAGGCCACTTCGCGGTAGCCCTTCGGGGGCTCGGCCGGCCAGGTGAATGGTCTGCTTCACGGCCCTGCCGAAGTGCCGCATTCCCAGACGATAGTAATCGGCCGAGTCCGGCACCTGGATGACCCTGCGGCGACCGGTTCTTCCAGTGATTGCCACCTCGATCAAGCCGTGGGCTGTCAGTTGCTCGACGGCTCGTGAGACCGACATCGGGGACAGCCCCAGCGCTGAGCCGAGGCTGTCCTGCGCGCGGGCCGCGCCATCGGCATACAGGAGTACGAGGAACACCAGTCGGGTGGCGGGGGCGAACTCGCCCGGCTGTCGGGCGGGCTTGGACGCGGCCAGGTTCAAGTAGACGAACGGCAGGAACGCCTGCTTGCCGCCCAGCAGGAAGGGAACCCTTCTGGCGATCAGGGCTTTGCGGAAGTACGGGGACAACTCGGGGGCAAGCGCTATGACAGGCTGGCCAGTCTTCGCCTCGATAGCCGCGAAATCGGCGACCAGCCTGTCAACGGTGAAAGGCTCGGCGGCCGCTGCCAGGACGTACCGCTCTCCGAGCAGGGTCAGCTCTCGGAAGTTGTAGCGGCTGGCAACCGCCACGCTGAGGATGCCCTTCAGACTGAGAGGACCTACTTCGGCCGATTCGTCAACCTCGGCAAGCAGAAGGCTCAGGGCAGAGTCAGGCTCAGGTAATCTACCATTCATAAGCCTAATCTATCAGCCTTAAGGTAGATAAAGAGTCTGCGCTGTTAGATAAGCCTTTCCTAGGGTCGGCCACGGCCGCTTTGTCGCCGCGTCGAGGGCCCTGCGGCAGACTCCCGGCCAGGTCGGCGAACCTGCTGGACCGATGCCGTGGGGGTGTCGCACGGGCCATGGGCATCGATCCATTTGAGCTGGTCAGCGCGGGGGCGCGCGGACTCGACTTGCGAAAATAGCGG
>JAISCU010000046.1 GCA_031265345.1 Bifidobacteriaceae bacterium | reverse complement strand
AGTCTTGTCGTCGAGGCCTAGAATCCCACGTGACAGGCTTATTCCAAGCATGCCGCCTCCTGGCCGGTCCAATGGACATGACAACCACGAACCTACCGGGCGGGCGGCATGCCCACCCCTCCGATACCCCCCAAAAACAGCCCCAAAACACCCACGAACAAGGGAGGAGATCCCGTAATGGGGACGGACCAGTTATCCACAGGGCCTGACCTGCGGGTTCGCCGGTGGAAAACCCTGGTTTGGGCATGGAAAGGTACCGTCCCCGGGAAAGGGGAGCGCGGACGGCCGCAGGGGACGGCGGTCGGGGCCTGGGGTGGCGGGGGACAGCGGGGTTGGGGGCTGTTGGTGGCCTAGGAGGAGGCGGACCTCGGCGGCCATGGTCACGGAGCCGGTCGCGAGGACGCCGGTGGCCAGGGGCGAGGGCGAGTCGCCGGAGTCGACCTCGGCCAGCTCGATGGCCCGCACCAGGGCATCGTCCAGACGCTCGACCACCTCCACGCGATCGGGGCCGAAGACCTCGCGGGCCACCGCCCCCAAGACCTCCGGCTCCACGGCCCTGGGCGAGGTGGACCGCGTCACGACCACTTGGCGAAGGACCGGTTCGAGCACGCCCAGCAGCCCTTCGGCGTCCTTGTCCTCGAGCACGCCGACCAATCCGATCAGCGGCATGGCGAAGGCCTCGTCCACCGCCGCCACCAGGGCCTCGGCCCCCGCGACGTTGTGGGCCGAGTCGACCAGCACGGTCGGCGCCACGCGCACGACCTCCAGACGACCAGGCGAGGCTGCCGTCTCCAACCCCTCGACATAAGCGGCGCCGGGAAGCGGGTCGGCGGCATCGGACATCAACAACTCGACGGCGGCCACGGCCAAGGCGGCGTTGTCGGCCTGGTGCGCGCCGAACAACGGCACCATGGCCTGCGAGTACTCGCCCGCCAGCCCACGCAGCCACACCACTTGGCCGCCCACCGCCAACTCCCGGCCCAGAACCTCGAAATCGCGGCCCAGCCAGTAGCCCCGAGCACCGGTGTCGATCAGGGCTCGTTCCAGGACCTCGGCCACCACGTCCGCCTGCGACCCGACAACGACCCGGTCGCGGATGATCCCAGCCTTCTCCGAAGCGATCTCAGACAGCGATGAGCCCAGCCATTTCTCATGGTCGCGGGCAATGGGCGTGATCACCTGGACGGACGATTCAACCACCGAAGTGGCGTCCCAGGTGCCGCCCATGCCGACCTCGACCACGGCCACGTCGATGGGCGCGTCCGCGAACGCCACGAACGCCAGCACCGTCAGGACCTCGAAGAAGCTCATCCGTGGGCCACCGGCCGCCAAAGATCGCGAATCGACCAAATCGACGACCGACCCGACCAACGACCAGGCGTCGAGGAAGTCGGCGCGCGAGATCGGTTGGCCGTCGATGGCGATCCGCTCGCGCACCGAAGCCAGATGCGGCGACGTGAACAGCCCCGTCCGCAGCCCGTGCGCCCGCAGCAGCGATTCGGCTATCCGGGCGGTCGAGGTCTTGCCATTGGTGCCGGCCACATGGATCACCCGGTAGGTCCGCTGAGGCTCCCCCAGCAGGTCGCAGGCCGCGCGCACCCGGTCCAGAGTCGGTTCGAAATCGTGTTCCGGCGCGCGCGCGAGTATCTCCCGGTAGACCTCTGCGACCTGGGCCTCCAAGGCTTCGTCCGCCGCAGCGCGACCCCGCCGGGCCGCGCCCCCGTCACGGCCCTTTTCCGACCGAGCCCCGCCTGGAGCAGCTTCAACGCCCATCAGACCAGCCGGTGCGTCCAGCCGTGCTTGTCCTCGCGCCGCCCGTACTGGATGCCGGTCAGCTCCTCGTAGAGGGACATGGTCAACGAGCCAGGCGACCCGTCTCCCACCGTGACATCGAAGTCCTCGCCCGCCAAGCGGCCGACCGGTGTCACCACCGCCGCCGTGCCGCAGGCGAACACCTCCGCGACCTCGCCGGATTTGATCCCGCCCAGGACCTCGTCCAGCGAGACCGGGCGCTCGTCGACCGTCAGGCCCCGGTCGCGGACCAGTTGCAGCAGCGAGGAGCGGGTGACGCCTTCGAGGATGGTGCCGGACGTGGGGGGCGTGGCCACCGAGCCCTCGGCTGTCACCACCATCACGTTCATGCCGCCCAGTTCCTCCACATACGTGGAGGTCGCGGCGTCCAGGAAGAGCACCTGCTCGCAGCCGTGCGCGTAGGCCAGGTCCTGCGAGACCAGCGAGGCGGCGTAGTTGCCGCCGCACTTTGCCGCGCCCGTGCCGCCGGGACCCGCCCGGTGGTAGCGCTGGTCCACCCAGATCGACACCGGCGCCACGCCGCCCTTGAAGTACGCGCCCACCGGCGAGGCAATCACCAGGTAGGACACCTCGTGCGAGGCCCGCACCCCGATGAAGGACTCGGAGGCGAACATGAACGGCCTCAAATACAGCGAGGTCCCGACCCCCGAAGGCACCCAGCCCTGATCGACCTCGACCAACGCGCAGAGCGAGTCGAGGAAGTCTTGGACCGGCAATTCCGGCAGGGCCAGGCGACGCGCCGAGCGGTCGAACCGTTCGGCGTTGGCGGCGGGCCGGAAAGTCCGGATGGAGCCGTCCTCCCAGCGGTAGGCCTTCAACCCCTCGAAGATCTCTTGGGCGTAATGCAAGGCTGAGGTGGCCGGCGTCAACTCCAGCGGGCCGTAGGGCACGATCCGGTGGTCGTGCCAGCCCGTGCCGCCCGCCCGCCAGCTGATGCGGGCCATGTGGTCGGTGAAAACGGTGCCGAAGGTGGGCGCCTCCAGTAGGGCGGCCCGCTCCTCGGCGCTGACCGGCGATGCATGCGGTTCAAGCGCGAACCGGCTCATGACTTCTCCTTATGTCTAGGCGGCCCACGGTGACGTTCGGGCCGGGTTGTGTGCTCGGGGCTTTTCAGAAAGTTGATTTGACCAGGGTCATCAAGGAGTCTCCCACTTGGGTGGTGGAGCGCGATTCGTCGCTCCGGAACGCCAGGTCGGCCTCGACCGCCTGTTCGACCCGTGCGGCCGCGCGGGTCAATCCCAGGTGTCGCAACATCAATGCCACGGACAGGACGGTAGCCGTCGGGTCGGCTTTGTTCTGCCCGGCGATGTCCGGGGCCGATCCGTGGACAGGTTCGAACATCGACGGGAACGCGCCGGTCGGGTTGATATTGCCCGATGCCGCCAAGCCGATTCCGCCCACCACCGCGCCCGCCAGGTCGGTCAGTATGTCGCCGAACAGATTGTCCGTCACGACCACGTCGAACCGGGCCGGGTCGGTCACCATGAAGATGGTGGCCGCGTCCACGTGCAGGTAGTCGACGGCCACCTCGCCGAACTCCTGGCCGATCACCTCGGTGGCCCGCCGCCACAGGTGACCGGCGTGGACCAGGACGTTGTGCTTGTGGACCAGGGTCAGCTTCTTGGCGGGGCGCTCGTTCGCCAACTCGAACGCGTAACGGACGGTCCGCTCCACCCCGTGGGCGGTGTTGATCGAGACCTCGGTCGCGATCTCCTCATGCGTGCCTTCGCGGATCACGCCGCCGTTGCCGACGTACGGTCCCTCGGTCCCTTCGCGGACCACCAGGAAGTCGATCTTGCCGGGACGGGCCAGCGGCGATTTGACACCGCTGTAGAGCTTGGCCGGCCGCAGGTTGATGTACTGGTCGAAGGCGAACCGCAGCTTCAGCAACAGCCCCCGCTCCAGGATTCCGGACGGGACCGACGGGTCGCCCACCGCGCCAAGCAGGATCGCCTGGTGCTGGGCCAGGGCCGCCACCTCCTCATCCGGCAGGATCTCCCCGGTGGCGTGCCAGCGGGCCGCGCCCAGATCGTAGGGCGTGGTCCGCACCCGGATGTCCTCGGCTTCGAGGGCGGCGGCCAGGACCCGCAGGCCCTCGGCCACCACCTCCGTTCCGATCCCGTCGCCCGCGATCACGGCCAGGTCGAGCTCACGAGGCGATTGAGTGGCCTTCATCTGGCAGCAGTTCCTTCCACGTAGTCTGTGTCAGCTGTCGACACCCACGCGAACAACTTGCGCAGGTCGCGGCCCACGCCCTCGATCGGGTGGGCTTCCTCCTTGGCCCGCAAGGCCTTGAAGTCGGGGCTGCCGGCGTCCTGGTCGCCGATGAAGCGGGCTGCGAAGGAGCCGCCCACAATGTCCGCCAGGACTTCCTTCATGTGCGCCTTGACCTGGGCGTCGATCACCCTGGGGCCGGACACGTAGTCGCCGTATTCGGCCGTGTCGGACACCGACCAACGTTGTTTGGCGATCCCGCCCTCATACATCAGGTCGACTATCAGCTTGAGCTCGTGCAGCACCTCGAAGTAGGCGATCTCGGGCTGGTACCCAGCCTCGGTCAGAGTCTCGAAACCGGCCTCCACCAGGTGGGACACGCCGCCGCAGAGGACTGTCTGCTCGCCGAACAGATCGGTCTCGGTCTCCTCGGTGAAGGTGGTCTTGATGCCCGCCGCCCGCAGTCCACCAAGGGCCTTGGCGTAGGACAACGCCAGCGGCCATGCGCCACCGGTGGCGTCGACCTCGACCGCCACCAGCACCGGCACTCCCCGCCCGTCCACGAACTCGCGGCGGACCAGATGGCCGGGACCTTTCGGCGCGACCATGGCCACATCGACGCCCTCGGGGGCCTCGATGTAGCCGAAGCGGATGTTGAAGCCGTGGGCGAAGAACAGGGCGTTGCCCGGCCGCAGATTCGGCTTGACCGAATCGGCGTAGACGTGCCGGGCGACCTGGTCCGGCACCAGCATCATGATGACGTCGGCCCATTCGGCGACTTCGGCCGGCGTGCCGACGGTCAGTCCTTGGTCGGTCGCCTTGGCACGCGACTTCGACCCTTCGGCGAGCCCCACCCGCACGTCCACTCCGGAGTCGCGGAGGTTGAGGGAGTGGGCATGGCCCTGCGAGCCGTAGCCGATAATGCCGACTTTGCGGCTCTGGATGATCGACAGGTCGGCATCGTCGTCGTAGAACAGTTCTGCCATTGGATTTCCCCTTACTTGGTCGTGGTCTGGGTATTGGTCTTGGTCTGATTGCTTGGTCATCAGGTCTTCGATGCTAGTCCGCCGCTGGCTCCCCGCCGTGCGCGTCCGGCCGTGGGCTCCCAGCCCTGCGCGCCGGGACCGGACTGGCGGCGCGAAGACGACCCGGCGGCATCGGCGGCCCTATTCGGAACCATGGGCTCGAATCACC
>JAISCU010000461.1 GCA_031265345.1 Bifidobacteriaceae bacterium | reverse complement strand
GGTAGCAGGAGCAGTAAACCGCGAGCGATGACCTTCGCCGTGGGGGACGGCCGGGGGCCTCGGGACATGTTCCGGGGCCCCCGAGCCCGTTAAGCCGGCGTGGATCAGCTGGTCGCAGTGGATATCGCGGCCCCGAGGGGCCGGGCGCGCCGGGCCGCACGCAGGGCGTCGACAGTCAGGATTGCGAGCGCCAGCCAGACTATGACGAAGCCTGTCAGGCGGGCCGGCGCCATCGGTTCATGCAACACGGTGACAGCGACGGCAAACTGCATCACGGGACACAGGTACTGGGTCAGCCCGAGGATTGACAGTGGCAGGCGCCGAGCGGCGCCGTTGAATAGCAACAACGGGACTACGGTCACAACCCCCACGCCGGCCAGTGTCCAAGCGTGGGCCGCACCCAACCCGAGGAAGGTCGCCCGGCCAGTGGCCGCCACCCAGGCCATGTAGCCGATGGCGAGCGGAAGCACCCAGGCGGTCTCGACGCTCAAGGCCACCACAGCAGACACTCTCCGCCCAACACTCTTTTCGACATATCCGTACAGTCCCCAGGACACGCTCAACACCACGGCGATCCACGGGAAGTGCCCGTAGGCTGCGGAGATAACCACCACTGCGCTTGCTGCAACTCCGACGGCCACCCATTGGGCCGGGCGGAGCCGCTCATGCAACAGCACCACCGCGAGGACAATCGTGACCAACGGGTTGATGAAATAGCCAAGCGCGCCGTCCACCAGCTGGCCCGATTCGATCGAGTAAACAAACACCAGCCAATTGACCGTGAGCAGGGTCCCTGACAGAGCCAACGCGGTGGCAGTCCGGCGGTCGCGGACCACCGCTAGCAACTCCCCGGTCCGGCCGGTGGCCGCCACCACCGCCAGGCAGCACAACAAGGACCAGCCGATCCGATGGGCTATCACTTCGACGGCGCCGGTGGGTGCCAGCAACGAGAGGTACAGGGGCAGGCAGCCCCACCAGACATACGCGCCGACGGCCAGTCCCAGCCCGGCGCGGGGCGTCACGTACGGCCTAGCAGCCCCCGCGCCAGGGCGGTGGCGAACGATGGCGCCAAGGGAAGACGCGGAATCAAAGTCGCTTGGACGGCGTGGTACAGATCCGGTTTGCCGGGCCACATCTCCGACGAAACCCGGCCCTGCGGTGACAGCTCGTGGTGCCAGGAGCCATGTTCGTGGTCTATCACGTTGTTCGCCACGTACTCCCACCAGGTCTGGTACCACTCGGCGTACTGCGGATCGCCGGTTGCGCGATAGGCCGTGGCCGCCGCCCCGGTCGCCTCGGCCGCCACCCAGTGAAGGCGCAGGCGGACCACGGCCCGGCCTTCGAAGTCTGTGGTGTAGCAGAAGCCGGGCTGCCCGCCTTCGGACCAACCGTCCTGCAGCGCGCGGGCGAACAGTCCTTGAGCGGCTTGCAGCATCCAGGCAGGTGCGGCCTCACCCAGCGCCGCCCGGGCTTCCAGCACCAGACGGGACCATTCCATGCCGTGGCCCGGGGTAACACCGTAGGGACGGAACCTGTCCTCGGGTAGCTCGCGGTTGTAGTCCGGTAGCGAGACCCAATCCGAGTTGTAATGCTCGGGTATCCGCCAACCGGCGGCCTTGGCCTCGGTGTCTATGAGCCGCGACATGATCCGCAATGCCCGCTCACGCCAAATGTCCAAACCGGTGACGTCGGCCGCTGCCAGGTACGCCTCGGTGGTGTGCATGTTGGCGTTGGCGCCGCGGTAGGAGTCGAGGTTTGCAAAACCCTGGTCCCAACCTTCCACCACGGCGCCGGCGGGTTCTTCCCAAAAGTACCGATCGGAGTTCGCCAACGCCGCTTCCAGCAACGCCTCCGCCCCTGGCCGTCCGGCCGCCACTGCGGAGGAGGCAGCCAGGATCACGAACGCATGGGTGTAGGCCTCTTTGCTCGTGTCCAGTGGGTCTCCATCCCACGTCACCGAGGAATACCAACCGCCGTTGACCGGATCGGCGAACGGTCCTGTGAGCGCGGCAATGCCATGATCGACCAGAGTGGCGCAGCCCGGACGCCCGAGCAGCGCGCCCAGCGCATAGACGTGGGTCTGGCGAGCGGTAATCCACAGTTCGACCGGCCTGGTCCGCTCGGGGCGGCCTTTCTCATTGAGCCAGGCGAAGCCGGAGCGCGGCGACGCGCTGGGCCTGCCGAAGGCCAGAAGCTGATCGGTGTGGCTCTCAAGCCACCTGGCGTGAGCGGGGCTGTCCAGCCAAAACACGCGAGTCTCCACCTTTTGTGAGGGTTGGGTTATGCGAGTCCAGCCTAGAGCACCCGGGCGGCGGCGCTTCCCACCGCCGGGATGTGTTTCGCGTGGACCGCGTCCCGTTTCGCCTACCGGCGTGCGCAGCGCGGCCCACGCGCTAGCCGGCGCCTACTTGACCACCAACTTGTACTTGACCAGCTTGGTACCGGCCTTGACAGTGATGTATGCGATGCCTTTGCCCGTCGCGGTGAGCCGGCCGGCCGCGTCGATCCCGGCGACACTCTTGTTGCTGGACTTGTAAGCGACCTTCACCGGAGTGGCGGAGGTCGGGGTCCACGTACCGGTTACGTACCGGACTTGGCCTACGGCCATGGTCTTGGGCACGTTCGCTTTGACTTTTGCGACTGCCGCCTTGGCCGGTTTAGCGGCCACCACACTGACTTTCACGGCCGCGGACTTGCCACCCACCCGGAGCGTCACGGTGGTCTTACCGGCCCGAAGCGCAGTGATCTTGCCTAGCGCCGAGACCTTGGCCACCGACGGTGACGAGCTAGTCCAGGTGACCTTGAGACGCTGCCCGGCGGAGGTATAGCCGTAGCCCACCAACCGGACGGAACGTCCCTTGACCAGGCGCAAGGTTGTTTGGGACGCCTTGACCCGGACGGCCGGTGATTTGAGTGACTGGTCCGGTCCGTTCTCCGCCGGACCCACCGAGGGAGCTGGGTTCGGAGCAGCGGTGGGCGAAGGAGGCACGGTCTGGGCGGTATTTGGGGTCGAACCTGGTTCGCGGCCTGTTCCGGCGGCAGTGCGGACCAATCCGGAACAGGCCACTCGCAGGGCAGCCAACGCCTCGTCGACGGCGGTTTGGGATGATCCCGCCGCCAACACTTGACGGGCTGTTGCCAGTGCCTCGCGGTAGACCCGCCAGGATTCGGCCGTGTAGTCCGCGCCGTCCAGGTTCATGGCGTCCACCACCGCCAGCGCGGTGTGGAGCGGAGCCTTGGACACACTCGGAACGAGGCCAACGATGGCGGCCCGCAGCTGGCCGATAGCCCGATCCACCAGGGAGACAGCTTCGGGATAGGCGATCACGCTGCGGGCAAGGTCGAGAGCTGCGTCGAGGGCCGTCCACGAATCGGCCGTGTAGTCATCGGACGCGAAACCGGCTGTCGCGCTAACCAGAGTCTCAAGCGCGACGGTTGAGACGGCCGGTGTCAGGCCGCCGAGGGCCATGTCCAACGCGGCTACCGCGCCGGCGGTCTGGGATTCGGTCGCGGCCGGATCGGCCAGGACCGCCAGTGCCTGGCCGCGGGCGGCGGCCAAAGCCGCCCAACTGGCCGGTGTGTAGTCTTCGGAGGACAGCTTGAGGGCGCTAACCAGCCGCACTGCTCCAGCCAACTCGCCTGTCGCGACCCGGTAGCGCAGCCCGCCGGCGGCCGCGAGCACTCTCGCTGCCGCCACGTCGATCGCGGCTTGGCTGACGGCCGGATCCCGTGAGACTTGACGGCCGGCTAAGACGGCCGCCTCCCAGACG
>JAISCU010000343.1 GCA_031265345.1 Bifidobacteriaceae bacterium | reverse complement strand
TCGCTCCCCGTCTCTCAGGTTTCAGGTCGGTTGCAACAGGTAGTAGGTTACCAGAACGGCACAAGCGTTTGCGCATTCGCTGGGCTCATGCTATCTTCTGGTGCGTTGCAGTGCCCTGGAGTTTCCAAAGGAGGGAATCCCCCATGAAGAACCGACGTGTCGCCGCCTGCTTGGCGGGCGCAATGCTGGCCACGATGATGGCAGGCGTTTCGCAGCCTGCGCTGGGCGATCAAGACGCCGCCGCAGCGTGGATCGAGGTCGAGGACGGGGCACTGAGCGGCGACTTCACAAGCACGCCTCATGGCTCCGCGTCGAACGGCAGCTATGTTGGCATGTACACCACGGCGCAAGGGGCCTCCGGCAAGGCAGCCTTCGACCTGGACCTCGCGACCAGCGAGGACTACGACCTGTGGGTCCTCGGCACACAGGTCGGGGTGGCGTGGCTCTCGAGCTTCGCCTGGAGCGTGGACGGCCAAACGACCACTGCCGTCTCAGACTTCAACGGACCGGCTCTCTACACCAATTCCAACTGGTTGGACATGTCCTGGTCTCGATTGGGCGCCGAGGTCCCCCTTGAAAGCGGATCGCGTGAGTTCGCGCTCGAAGTCAATGCCTCGCGGGTGCAGGCGCCGCCTCTGACGGTCGGTTTCTTCGACGTCTTCTTGGCGGTGCCCTCGAGTTGGAATTGGATCCCGTCCGGCTTCGCGCGACCCGTTCACGACCCAGCCTTCGCCTGGATCGAGGCGGAACTGCCCCAGAAGGCGGAAGGCGGATGGCGAGCGATCAGCGAGAGCCGGGCCAGCTCGCAGTCCGTGCTGCTGCTGGACCAGGCCACGGTGCCGCAGCCAGCGACGGCCCGCTACTCCTTCGACCTCGACAGTTCGTGCTCCTATGACGTTTGGGTGCTGGGAACACCGGGGAACATCTTCTGGACATCGCCATTGACCTGGGGCATCGACGGTGCCCCGGCGCAGAGTTTCCCCGCCGGGGAGGCTCCGGCCGCCGTTTACGCCACCGCCTATTATCGGGCTCTCCCAGTCGCCTGGTACCGGCTAGGCGCGGTCGGGTTGGCCGGAGGGCGGCACTCGCTCGAGGTGACAGCCGCCGGTGTCAGGCCGATGGCCGGTGATCCGCTGGCCATCGGGGTCATGGACGCCATCGCCGTGGTCCCGAGCGCTTGGGGCGCCGAACTCGACAGCCTGGACCGCCTCTACAATCCTGACCTGCTCCGGGTGTCCTACGTATCCGGCTCCGTCAATCCCCAACAGGCGAGCGCCGGATCGACCGTGGCGGTGGAAGCCGTGATCTCACCGGACCAACCGGCCTCAGAAACCATCCAACTGACAGCGCAGGTCACCCGGCATGGTCAAGTGATCGCGCAGGCGGTGTCCGCCAAGGTCTCGCTCGCCGGAGTCGCGGCGGGCGCGCAAGTCCCGGTCCAGCTGAGCATCGCCCTGCCCGCCGACGCGCCCAATGCCGATGCTTCGGTCCAGGTGGGGCTGAAGCTCGGCGGGTTCTCGAACGGGAACACGGCCCAAGCGGGCGCCTTGAGGATTGGGCAGGGCGAGTCTCAGGGCAACGCGGCTAGCGAGGTGGCGGTGGACTCCCTCGTCACGGCCGGGACGGTCGATTCCGGTGGCCAGCTCGCGTTCGCCGCGGGAGTCACACCGGACCAGGATCTGACCGGGAACCTGCGCCCCTACCTGGTGTTCCGCCAGGACGGGAAGGTCGGCGCGGTGGCGGAATCCGAAGGCGCGATCACCGTCGCGTGGAACCAGGGGACCAGCACACAGGTGACCGGCGAAGTCACCATCCCGGACCAGATCGCGGCGGGGACCTACCAGGTGAGCCTCGGCTTCCACGGCTTGGGCGCCACGGCCCAGCCGCCCCAGACCGTGACCGTCGCCTCCGAGCTCAGCCACGCCGATGTCCTGCCGCTGAGCGCGGGCTTCTTCGAAGACAGTGACGGCGCGACCCATCTCTGGTACGTCAACCAGGCGAACACCATGTACTGGGACGGCGAGCCGTTCGTGCCGCTCGGCGGCATGTTCCTGTCGAAGTACATCCAGTCCTATTCCGCGTCCGATCCCGCCGCCAACGAGGACAACTGGACGCTCGACGTGGCCGCCCTCCAGGAATTGAAGGACCTCGGGATGACGGACCTCTACCTCAACCCGGTCCGGAGCGGCGTGAACGGGTTGCCGACCTGGGCGTGGCAACGGGTGATCGACAAGCTCGAGGAACTCGGCTTCCGCTACGGTCTGCAGCCCAACGCGAATACCGCCGGGCAGGGGACTATGGACATCATGGCCGCCAACGCTGATCAGCGGGCCGGGCTCACAGCGACCGGTGTCGAGGGCGATGGCCGGGCCGGCGTGACCTTCAGCGCCTCCGCCGCGTGGAGCGGCATAAGCCGTGTGGACGGCGCCAGTTACGTCGCCGTGGATCAGGCCACCGGCCAGGTGGCGGACGCCGGGGCGGCCCAGGTCTCCGCCTCGGGCGCCGGGCAGTGGACCCTCAGCGTGGATTTGGCCCTGCCGGAAGGCGTCTACACCGTCGCATTCACTCCCCGCGCCACCGGCTCGCTCTGGCGTCTCCGGAATTTCTGGGACAACCCGGACGCCGGCGCCCAAGCGCTCGCTAATCTGACAGCCAGCCTGCGCCTGGGCCCCGGCTTCCGGGTCTTCATCGACCCGAACGCCAACGAGGAGGGGATACTCAACGCGATGGAGTCGCTGCGACCCGTGTCGAGCGCTTACGACGCCGCCTTCTCGACTTGGCTGGGCACCAAGTATGACGATGCCGCCGCCCTGTCTCAGGCCTGGCAGGTGAGTCCCGAAGTGGACGGTTTCCAGACCGCGGCCCGCCTGGTCCCGCAGCACCTGCGGCCGGAAGGCGCGCCAGGCGCCGGAGACCTGATCCTCCGGGACCGTGTCAGCGGCGATGTCTACACGGCGGCCGCAACCGGCACGGCGTGGGATGACAACCTCGCCTTCCGCTCCAACCTCTACACCGACTATCTCAACGCCACCGCCAACGCCATCAAACAAGTGAGCGACGCGCCGGTGATCTTCAAGTACACCGGGGCCTACAAGTCGTACTTCGAGCAGACGGACCCTGACGCTGGGTCGGGCTTCGACGGCCTGGGAGGCGAGAACTATGGCGATGGGACCGACAAGGTCCGTCAAAGGGCGTCCTATTCCTTCTCCGCCGCGAAGTCCTCGGCCCGGACCATGTGGCTGGTCACCACTGAGACCTCCACCGACGAGAACATGGACGCCAAACAGTCCAGCGGCGTGTTCGGCTACGGGGACAAGCCGACCATGTTCCGCCAACTCGACGCCAACCTGGCGGCGGGCGAGAAGGGCATCTACGATTTCTTGTTCAACCACCTGCCCTACGACGGCCGTTTGCGCTACTACGCCTACACCGCCAACCCGGACCAGTTCACCTGGTTGAACGAGTTCCGCGCGACGCGCCTGGGCTCCGACAAGATCGCGGACTTGGCGGACTACCAGCCGCAGGACGTCTACTACTCCTACCCGCCCGGCGAGATGTGGTGGACCAGCCCGACCGAGCGGTCAGCGGTCCTGACCGGCGACGATTTCGACGGCACCGGCCCGCTGACGACCAGGGATGGGAAGTACCTCGCTCCGACCGCCAGAACGAACATCGGACAAGGAGTCCTGGTGGTGAGCATCCAGGACGCGCCCGCCACAACCGTGTGGGGAGAAGCGATCCAAGACCTCGAAACGATCCTTGCCGCAGGAACCCAGGTGGTCGTCATGGGGCACCGGATCAACCTCGGCGCCATTCCGCAGCTCGACCGCTACTACACCTCCGAATTCGTCGCTCTGGGGAACGGCGATGTGGGACAAGTCCTCGCGCCCACCGGCACCGCCCAGGTCCTCTACGAGACCAACGGCAAACCGTGGGCTGTCCGCGACGGCAACCTCTGGATCATCGCGGACAACCAATGGCATACCGACGAGGAGACCGTCGACTACCTGCATGAGCTCGAGTTCTTCGAGGTCTACAAGTCCGTCCTGGAGGCCGCCGTCGCGGCCGGCGAGGCCACCGACGCGAGCCGGTACACGGCATCGTCCTACGCGGGCCTGGAAGCGGTCCTGGCCGACGCCCGGTCGATCCTCGAAAGCCCAGACGCCGACCAGAGCCAAATCAACCAGGCCGTCACCACTACCAACGCGGCCGTCGCGGCCCTGGTCCTGCGCGGTGACCCGGCTGCCCTGGCCGCGGTGGTGGCGGCGATCGGCGCGTTCGATCCGGCGCTGTTCAGCGAAGACAGCTGGGGAGCGGTGCTGACGGCGCTCGAAGCCGCCGAGACGTTGTTGGCAGGCGCGGCAGATGCGACTCAGGCCGAGTTCGATGCCGTGTTGGAGGCTTTGAGCGGTGCGGTGGCGTCCCTGCTGGCGCGGCCCACCGACACGGCCGGGTTGGCGGCGGTGCTGGCGGCAGTGGCCCACTTGAACCCGGCCGCGTTCGACCAAGCCTCATGGGCCGTGTTCGTCCAAGCCAGGACGGTCGCAGAAGCGGTCGCCTCGCAGGGCGGTTCGGCGAGCGCCGCAGCTGTTGCCGAGGCGCTGGATGACCTGCTCGCGGCCATCGCGGGGCTGTCGCCTCCGGCGTCTCCGGTCGAGGTCCCGCCGGTCAGTGGGCCGGGTTTGTCGCGGTTGGAGGTGGCGCCCGGGTTGGCTGCGGCGAACGGATCGGATCTCCGGACCGTGGTCGCGCATGTGACGGACGGCGCGGGGGAGCCGTTGGCGGGCCGGGTGGTGTCGTTCTTCGTCCCGGCCGGTGTGTCGGCCGGGTTGACCTCCGGCCCGGCGGCCGTGCCTGTGACCACCGATCCGTCTGGTTCGGCTTCGTTGGCGTTGACTTCTGAGACTCCTGGGACGTACGGGATGGTCGCGTCGGTCGGCGGGGTGGTGATCAGCGAGGGCTCGCCCGCGATGGTGGTGTTCGACCCGGTGGGCGGGCCGCCGCCTGGTGGTCCGTTGGCGGCGCCGTCGGTGGAGCCGTCGAACGGTCGGCATGTGGCCGGTCGAGCGGATGCTGACGACGCAGCGGCCGGGCTCGTGGCGGTCGTGGTGGCCGGTGCCGCGCCCGGCGTCGAGGTGGCGCGTTGCCCGGTCGCCTTGGACGGGACATTCGACTGCGTGTTGCCGGGCCTGACGGATGGCGCGGAGCTGTCCGTGCGGGTGGAGACCGCCGACGGTTCGGCGCGCTCGCCGCAGGTCGTGGTCGCGGTCGATGCCGTGCCGCCGGTTCCGGGCGCGACTCGGGCGTCCGACGGGGCGGCCCTCTCGGGGTGGGGCGAAGCCCCTGGTCACACGGTCGTGGTGCGGGATTCGGACGCGAACGAGTTGTGCCGGGCCGTGGTCGGGGCGGACCTGGGTTGGGAGTGCGACCTGGAGCCGGACGCCGGCGAGGGGGACATGGTCACGGTCGAGCACGCGGACTTGGCCGGGAACACGACCATTGTGCCGTGGCGGATCGGCCTGCCGCGGGTGGCCCTGGGGAGCGCCTCGGCGCGGGCAGGGGAGGGCCAGACAGCGGTCGGTTCGAGCTTTCAACCGGGCGAGCAGGTGACGGCGGTCATGCGTTCCGATCCGCTGGAGTTGGGGACCCAGGTGGCCGATGCCGCCGGGCAAGTGGCCTTCGCCTGGGAGTTGCCGATGGGCCTGGCTGGCGGCCAGCACGAGGTGGAGCTCGTGGGCGCGCTGTCGGGCCTGCACACGGCATCGTTCACCGTGGTCGCTGCGGAGGGCCCCACGCCGAGCGACGAGCCGACGCCGTCCGACAGCCCCCGGCCGAACGGCGAACCCACCCCAATCGGCCCGAACCCCAGCGGCGAGCCGACGCCGAGCAGCAGCCCGACTCCGACTGGTGGGCCGACGTCGAGCGGCGGCTCGACACCCACTGGCGGCCCGGGGTCGACCGGTGGCGCGGCATCGGGCGGTGGTGGGGATCTACCCTGGACTGGTGCTGACGGGATCGCGGGACTGGTGCTGGTCATGTCGGGGCTCCTGGCGGCCGGCGCGATGCTCGTGTTCGCGGCCCGGCGGCGCCAACAGTGCCGTTAGGGCGATGAGGGAACGGGTCGGCCATGTCGGGGGTTGAGCCGTTTGTCAGCTTATGGTTCGGGAACTTCTTCGAGCCGTTCTACAGCGATGCGGGCGCTGTCGAGGCGGGCGTGGCCGAGGCGGCCGGTCTGGGGTTCACGAGCCTGAATCTGGACTCGAAGCCGTGGGCGGACTTCTTCGAGCGCTACGCGGGGGGACCGGCCAGCCCGTACGTCGCGACGCAGGAGAAGATGATGGAGGCGGCGGCCAGGCGCGGCATGGACGTGACGTGCCTGGCCCTCTACTTGAACGGCGACAACTTGTACCCGGCGATCCGGGACGTGCCGCCGGTGCGGGGCGAGGACGCGACCGGTGTCGACGGCGCGTCGCTGGGAACCTACAAGTACTCGTCGCCGAAGGCGCAGGCCACTATGGTCGAGCATGTGGCAGGGCTGTTGCGCCTGTACGGCGCGCGGATGCGGCAGATCGGCGGGCGGGTCGTGGTGCAGACCATGCGCTGGCCCGGTTGGGCGGCGAGTCCTTGTACGGAGCGATGCTGATGCGCGTCGAGCGGGCTGGTGCTCTGCGGGACATCGACCTGGCCGGGATCCTGTGGTACCAGGGCGAGGCCGACGCCGACGACCTGGGCCTGGCCCGGACCTACGCTGCGCGGTTCGACGCCTGGGTGGCGGAGGCCCGCTCTGATTTGGACGATGCCGCGTTGCCGGTCCATGTGGTGCAACTCGGCCGGGCGGTTCGAGCGGGGCTCGGGGACGCGCACCCGCGCCACGACGTGGTCGACGTGCGCCCCGACCACGCCGACCGGCCGTGTGTCACAGCCCCAACGCGCTGATCGGCACTGCTGCGTTGCTCCGATCTTGTGCTCAACCCGCAATATGTAGACCATCCAATCCGCAGTTTGTAGCGTGCCTCCGTCGGCGATCCCTCAGCGCGGCTGAAGGAGCACTGTCCGGCTCTGGTCGAGCGCTGCCAGTGCCCTGTCGAAAGTGACCAGTGTTGAGTCTCGGTGCCGCACAAGGCCCAGCAAGTAGGCGTCCGTCACCTGGTTCCTGCCGCGCACATGGCTCACGTCCACCCGAGACAAGGACAGGTCGTCCGGCCAGAACTCGAAGCCTGGCGATGCCAGTAGGCCCTCGATGATGCCGACCGTCGTGGCGGCCGCTTCCCCGAAATGCACGGCATACCGCATGAGCGCTCCTTCGGTCATGGGGCACAAGGCCGCACGTCTCGCATCGGAGAACCAGGCCGCGACCGCGTCGTGGTGCTGGTGCCGGACGAAGGCCAGCGCGATGAGTGCGTTGGCGTCCAGCAGCGGAGCGCTCACTCGGCGATCGCCTCTTCGACCTCTTCGGCGGTGATTACGCGGTCTGTGATTATGACCGGAAGCCCAGTGACGGGGTCCGTTCCAATAGTTGCAGGCCCCGCGAGTTGGCGCAGCCCCCTGGCGATGAATTGGGAGATGAGCGAGGACACGGACTGGTTCCGTTCGGCCGCGACTGACTTAGCCTCTGCGAACGTCTGATCGGGCACGGTGATGGTGGTTCTCACATCTGCATACTATCCGCGTCAGCAGTATGCGCGCAACGGACTAGCGGGCGCCAGGACCTCGAGGACGTGCAAGCACGTTCCGCGCGCGGTCTCGGGAGCGCGACTCACTGACTTCCGAGATGAACACCCACGTCGCGGCGGCCTGCTCCGTCCCCTTGCGGACATGGTGGCGGCGCATGCCACCGAACCCGTGGCACGGGACACTACGGGTCGGCCTCGTAGAGCAAGCCGAGTCCCCGCGCGGCCGCCGCCAACTTGGCGTCAAAGGTGGCGAGCGGGGCTCCGACGTGGATCGCCGTGGCCAACGCGCAAATGTCCGGCATCTTGAGGCCCAAGCGGGCACGGAGCCGGGCCAGAGCGATGGCTTCGCCCGCGCCCAGGTTGGCCACACGCACCCCGATGCCGCGCAGATCAGCCGCCACGGCTTCCTCCGTGCCCACGCGGGCCGGGCCGACCAATACCTCGGCCAGTGTGACAGCGTGGACAAAGAATGGTTCGGCGGCTCCGGCGAGGAGGGCTACCGCGTTACGGTGATGAGCGTCTTCAGCTTCGATCAGGCCGATCAGCGGACTCGCGTCGACCACGATCATGCTGGCCAGTCCTTCCGCAGATCTTCGAGGTAGTCCGGGCCGTAGGTGCCTTGGTATCGGCCGGCCAACTCTTCGACTCGTCGGCGGTGGTCTGCCGCCTGCGCGACCGCATCGTGCTCCAGGGACCGGGCTCCTTCCTCGATCAGTCGGACCATGAGCGCTCCCGGCCTCAGGCCCGGCCACCGAGCGCCCGCCACCGCGAGCGCGGCGCGAATTGGTTCTGTGTGTGTGACCTGAGTGCGGGGCAAGGCTGTGGGCATTGGACGAGTGTACCACTGCCGACTGAGTGTGACACCGAACCCGACCGGTCGCGGGGCGGGCTGGCACGGGAACCGGGACGGCGGCATCGTGCGAGGCGGTCTGGTGGAGACGGGCGCGAACCGGGCCTCCCGGCGATGGCGGCCCCTACCGCTCCAGGATTTCGACCAGGCCGTCCAGCAGGCGCGCGTCGGCCATGTCGCGGGTGACCAGCGGCAACCCGTGGGCCAGCGCCGTAGCCGCGATCATCCGGTCGAACTGCCGGGCTTTCGGCTTTCCGCCGCGCTCCAGCACCCGGTCGAGCACACGGTGGTAAGCGGCCACGCAGGCGTCGTCGTAAGGCAACGTCTGGGGCAAGCTCTCGCGGAGATCCTGAAGCGCTCGCAGGCGGCGGCCCAGCTCGACCACGCCGGTGGCAGTGTGGAGTCCCACCGCCATCTCCGACCAGGTCAGGGTGGACACCGCCACGACGATGCCGGTCAGGTCGGGGTTCGGTTCTGAGGCGTTCTCCAGCGCGATCACGATTGACGTGTCGGCTACCGCTTCCACGGCTGCTCCCACGGGTCCTCGGCCTCCACAGAACGCAGTTCGTCCAGAAGTGCGCGGGGGAACGGGTCAGGCTCCCCGGCGTGCTCCCTCTTGTAGCGCTCCGCGAACTTCATCAGTTCTTCGCCGGAAGCCCAGCGTTCCTGGGCCGGCACCAGCCGCGCGATCGGCCTGCGATGCCGAGTCACCACATACGTGGCCCCCCGTTCGACCTCCGCCAGCGCCTCGCTCGGGTTCTGCCGCAGTTCTCCCACACTGATTGTCTTCATTTAGACATTCTAGCAGATCTAGACAAATCTGAGCGCTGTTCCGGTTCCGGCCGAAACTTCAGTGTCGGAGGCACCGCATAGGCTGCTTCAGTCCGCACGCATCGGGAGGAGGCCTGAAGACCATGCCGTCCGCGGCCGCCGCTTTCCGCTTGGCCGGTGAGCAATCGGCGTACTTTCGCCGGAATGAAGACGACAGGCTGGACGATGCCGCGCCACCGCCCCTCCCCACCGCCCGCGTTGCGGCTCCGGCCGGCTCGGGCGGCGGATCGCGGCCCGGTGCTTGTGCCAAGGCCCACGTCGAGCGGCGGTTGAAGGGTGGTGGCGAGAAATGACCACGGCCGTGTATCTTGACGAATCGGGCGACCTGGGCTTCGACTTCGCCAAGCCGAGGACATCACGGTTTTTCGTGGTTGCCGCACTGGTGTGCTCCGATCCGAAGCCCGTCGCCAAGGTTGTCAGGAGGACCTTGGCCGGTTTCTCGAAAACCCAAATGAAGCGTCATCGCGGTTCGTTGCACGCGTTCCAGGAGAATGAGCGGACCATTCGCAGGGTCCTCGCCGAGCTATCGGAACTCCAGGTTCGTGTTGCGGCATTGTGCCTCGATAAGCACATGGTGCCCAGCGCCGCTGGGCGCGATACCCACGCACTCTACAATTCACTTGTTGAGCGCCTGCTCAACCGAGTGATCTCTGCGCAGGGAGCGTCCGAAAGCCAGGAAGTGCTCCTGGTCGCATCCCGGAGGGAGACCAATGCCTCGCTCAATGAGAGGTTCGTGTCTCATCTGGCCGAGACGGTTGCGGTGATTTCAGGCGCCCACCTCGAGATTCGTTTCGCGCGGGCGGACATCGACAAAGCGCTCCAGGCGGCTGACACCGTCTCCTGGAGCTTTTTCCAATGGTGCGAGCATGGTGACTCAAGCTATGTTGACACGATCCGGAGGCTGATGCTCGAGGACGAGGCGAGGAATGGATAAGACAGACATCGATCAAGGGTCCGGTATGGCCGCGAGCATCGTGAGAAACAGACCAGTGTCGCACCGCCGCGGCCCAGTCGCCTGGGCCGCAGTCGGTGTGGAGGACCTTGCCCGCTTAGACGCAGTTCTCAGAACAACCTGGACAAGGAATTACGTCCATTGCCACGATAGCACGGGGGAGGTCCCATGCCGGGGTTGAACGAACAGAGGCAGATCGCGGAGTTGCAGCGCCGCTTGGCCACCGCCACGACCGAGAATCTGAGGCTCCGCAATCTGCTGGAAGTCGCGCACGGCGTGGAACCGCCACCGGCCCAACCGACCATGGCGCCCATCGACCCGGGTGTGGTGACCAACGCCTCGCCCACGCCCGTGAAACTGCAGCTGTACGCGCGCCTGTTCGCAGCACGCAGCGATGTGTACGCCTACTACTGGGAGAACCCGAAGAAGCAGACCAAGGGCTGGTCGCCCAGGGTGCGCGACCGGTACGGCCGCGGCTCGGTCTGGGAGCGCGGACCGCTGCCGCTCACGATGAGGGTTCTCGAGGATCACCTTCGTGACGGCAACAACCTGTTCATCGGCCTGTACCCGCTCCTGCCGGACGCCACCTGCTGGTGGCTGGCGGCGGATTTCGACGGCCCCCACGCGATGCTGGACGCCCATGCCTATGTGAAGGCGGCCGCATCGCTGGGCGTGCCGTGCGCCCTGGAGATCTCACAGTCCGGCAAGGGCGCGCACGTCTGGACGTTCTTCGCCGAGCCGATACCGGCGGCGGCCGCGAGAGCTATGGGAACCGCCTGCGTCCACCGGGCCATCGGCCTTCGCGGGTCCATGGCGCTGGCCTCCTATGACAGGCTGTTCCCGAACCAGGACACCGCGCCGACCGGGCCCAGCGGCATCGGCAACCTGATAGCGGCGCCGCTGAACGGCGAGCGGCGGCACCAGCGGCGCACCACCTTGTTCGTGGACCTGACGACCTGGGAGCCGTGGCCAGACCAGTGGGAGTTCCTGTCCACCCTGGACCGGATGACGCCCAAGGAGGTCAGGGCGGCCGGGAAGGCGGTGCGGATCGTGGTGGGTCCCGAGGCGACCAGGCTGGAGAAGTCGTCCGCGACCGCGATCGAGCCGAAGCCGCGGTTCGAGGTCAGGGCGGTCCTCGAGGCCGGCCTGACGATCCGAGACGAAGACATCACGCCGCAGCTGGCGGCGGCGTTGCGGCACGCGGCGACCATCCACAACCCGGCTTTCTACGAGGCCCAACGGGCACGACGCTCGACCTGGAAGATCCCGCGTTTCGTCCAAGGGTTCGACGTGGCGGTCTCGGGCGATCTGATCCTGCCCCGCGGCCTGAGGGAGCAAGCCGCCAGTCTGGTCTCGCAGGCGGGCAGCGAACTTGTCTACGATGATCAACGGCACGCCGGGACCGAACTCGAAGTGGCCTTCGCGGGTCGGTTGACGGACACGCAGACGGCGGCCGTGGACGGTCTCCTGGCCCACGCGGATGGCATTCTGCACGCCCCGCCGGGCTCCGGCAAGACGGTCATGGCCTGCGCGATCATCGCCGAGCGCGCCGTCAGCACGCTCGTGCTGGTGGACAAGAAGGTGCTGGCGGAACAATGGCGCGATCAGATTCAGTCTCTGCTCGGCTTCAAAGCGGGACAGCTCGGCGGCGGCCGCAAGAAGCTGACGGGGCTGGTCGACGTGGTGCTCCTGCCCACCTTGGCCCGGCGGCCGGCTGCCTCAGTGCAGGAACTGACGGCCCGGTACGGCCAGGTCATAGTCGATGAATGCCATCATGTCGCCGCTGGATCGTACGAACATTCGATCGGCCAGATCGGCGCCTCCTGGTGGCTCGGATTGACCGCGACCCCGCCCCGGCGCGACGGCTTGGAACAGCTCACCAGTTGGCAGCTCGGCCCGATTCGCCACGTCGTTCGCGACGCGGGCGCGGGCGCGGGTGCGCGGCAGGCGACCCTCGCCGTGCCCTTCGACGGCCCGGAACGCAAGCTCCAGGTCCACCAGACCGGTCTCCGGACGCCGGAAGAGTTCGCCGCCGCCAGGCCGGGGGCGATCGCCGAGTTGTACGGGCTGATCGCGTCGGACCAGGCCCGCAATGCCCAGATCGCCGCCGACGTCCGCCACGCCATCGAGCACGGACGCAAGTGCCTGGTCTTGTCGCGGCGTCGCGACCACCTGGACGCGCTGACGGCACTGTTGACGGACGCCAGTCCCATGATCATGCGCGGTGGGACCTCGAAGAAGACCCTCAAGGCCATCCGGGCCAAGATCGCGGACGCAGGCCCTACCGACCCGCTCCTGCTGATGACCACGATCCCGTACGGCGGGGAGGGTTTCGACGCGCCAGTCATCGACACCGTCTTCCTGGCTGCGCCGATCTCCTTTCCCGGCCTGCTGATCCAGTCCGTGGGCCGGGCGCTGCGCCGCCACGAGGGCAAGACCGAGGTCCAGGTCCACGACTACGTGGATTCGGCCGTGCCCGTCCTCGCCTCTCAGCACGCCAAACGCTGGGCTAGTTACAAACAGCTAGGATTCACGATGCCGCTCGGCCGGCTCGCGCCCGCCCGGTCGGGCCCCGCCGTTTGAGGGCGTCGAAGCTGCCGTCGGCGAAACCGGCCTCCGACCCCGCGATCAAGCAACGAGCACCGGCGTAGCTCCAGGCGGATTTGGTGTTTGCGCGCCAAGTGTGTTTAGTATCGACTCGACAGTCGAGACCTGGCCGATCTGCGCTGACAGCCCGCGTCGGCGAGGAATCGAAGAGGACTCATGAACGGGGGAACATGAGCACCAGCCGGACTTCGCAGGTCTCCGGGACAGCCCTCACCGAAGGAGTATCCCGATGAGCGCCTTGAGTTTCATGGAGAAACCGCCCACCAGGCCGGGTTTCCTGCCCCGGTTGATAGTGGCGGCCTGCGGCGGTCCGTTCCTCGACGGTTACGTCATGTCGGTGATCGGTGTGGCCCTGATCGGGGTAACCGCCGAGTTGAGCCCGACCGCTAACGAGTCTGGCCTGATCGGCGCCGCGTCCCTGATCGGGATCTTCGTCGGCGCGGGCTGCTTCGGTTTCGTGACCGATCGGATCGGCCGGAGGAAGATGTTCGTCCTCGACGTGTCGGCGATAGTCGTGGCCTGCGTGGCCTGCCTGTTCGTGAGTGACGCGTGGCAGCTGATCGCGCTGCGTTTCATCGTTGGTGTGGCTGTGGGCGCGGACCATCCCGTGGCGACTTCCCTGTTGGCCGAGTTCACTCCGACCAAGAAGAGAGGCTTCATGGTCGGGGCCTCGGCCGCCGCGTTCTCGGTCGGAGCGGCCTTCGCCTATCTGGTCGGCGCGGCCGTCGTGGCGGTCACGGGCAGCAACGCCCACTGGCGGTTCATGCTGGGTACCTGCGCCCTGCTGGGCCTGGTGGTGCTGGCGCTGAGATGGGGCTGCCGGAGTCGCCGCGTTGGCTGTTGCGGCGCGGTCGCACCGATGAGGTCCGGGCGTTCGCGCGCCAGGTCTATGGCGTGACCCTCGATCCGTCCGATGGCTTGGAGCCGTCTGGCGCCTCCGAACGCCCGCTCGGCGCCGAGGCCTCCTTGAAGCCTCTCTTCCGGGGCGAGTACCTGCGCCGAATGGTGATGTGCGCGACCTTGTACACGGCGGTGGTGGTGCCCCTGTACGCGATCCTGACCTACCTGCCGATCCTGCTCAAGGGGTTCGCGGTGGACGCCGACGGCGCCAGCGGCCTGTTGGTCCAGACCGGTATCAACTCGTTGGTGGTGGTGGGGTCGGCGGTCGCCATGGTGGCGACGGATCGGTGGGGACGCCGCCCGCTGGCGGTGGTGCCGCTCGGCATCCTAATTGCGCCGTTGATGGTCCTGGGCCTGTGGGCCGACGCCCCGGTCGGCGTGGTCGTGGCCATGTTCTGCGCCTACAAGTTCTTCTCAGGCGGCCCGTCCATCCTGACTTGGATCTACCCCAACGAGTTGTTCCCCACGGAATACCGCGCCACCGCCATGGGCGTGGTCGTCGCCATCAGTCGCATCGGGGCGGCGGCGGGCACCTACCTGGTTCCGTGGTCGATCCAGCGCTGGGGCGTGGGTCCCACCATGCTGGCGGGGGCCGCGATCACGGCCGTCGCCTTCGTCGTCTGCCTGTTCATGGCCCCGGAGACCAAGGGTCGCTCGCTCGAGCAGACCGGCTCCGTCGACGCGTCGGCGAAGGCGTCAGCGCTCGTCTGAGCCGCAGGGGAAGGTGACGGTCGGCGACCTGTGGTCCGGACGGGCGCTTGCCCCACCGCCCTCGGTAGATCGGGGGAGCCGTGGCTGGGCCGCCTCGCGAGAGCGCTGACGGCGCACGATGCCGCTCCGTCGGCCCGGCCCCGCCAGCCGGAGTCGCCGATGTGGTCGAGCCCGCTGTCTCGCTCGCCCAACCTCGGCCGTCGCACCTGCATTTCGATGGTCTCGGCAGTCCCCCCAGGGCCGAGACCATCAATTCGCAGGCTTCAGGCGCTTGAGACCATCGGCTTGCAGGTCGGACGGGGGGACGCTGACACTCGCGCGAGACCCTGCGGCAACCAGCGATCAGGGGACGCGCGCGTCGGAGCATTACAGCCGCGAGCAGGAGACGCGGCCGAGTCGAGCCGGTCAAGACGGGTAGCAGGCTCGCAGCTCCGCTCGACCTCCGCCCGACGCGCCACCCGCTGGGCCGGTCAAGCAGTCGCGTTTCCCTATGCCGTCGGGTCGGCCAGGAGCGTCTCGTCGATGAACGAGACCAACACGTCACGCATCGACGTGACGGTGATGGGCGACCCGGCCACAGCCTGGACGCCCAGTCCATCGACCATGGCCGTGAGGCGTCGCGCGACCACCTCCGCGTCCATGTCCGCCTGGAACACGCCTTGGTCCTGCCCCAGTTCAATGATCTGCCTGACTTGCCCGAACCAGTGGGCGTAGGACTGCCGGTGGTACGGTCGCAGCTCGGGACGGAAAGACGCCTCGGCCCAGAACTGCATCCAGATCGACCACTCGTCGCGGACCGTGCCAGGGCGTGGCAATTGCATGTCGATTAGCTTGAGCAGTTTCTGGTAGGCGCCGGGGACCTGTGCCAGGGCCGCTCGCTGGCGCGCGTGGGCTCTGTCGACCGCCCTGACTAGTGCTTCTGTCAAGACATCGTGCTTGCCGGAGAAGTAGTAGTGGACCGAGCCGGAGGATATGCCGACGGCCTGGGCGATATCGGCCACACGGACGGCGTGGTAACCGCGCTCGGCGACCAGGGAGGCGGCCGCGTCGAGGATCGCGACTCGCATCTGGTCGCTCCGGTGGTCGAGGGCGGCGTTCGCCCCTGGTCGCGTCTCATCTGAAGTCATTGGGCCAATTCTAGACGCGCACCAGCCTTCCGTGGCCCCGTTTGACCGGTCAGCCAAACACAGAGCACATGCGCCGTGAGCAGTTGATTTGGTATTAGCGCGCAAAGTGTGTTTAGGATTGACTCGACAGTCAAAACCCCGCCGAGGTGAGCACCGATAGCCCACAACGGCGCGGGGGTCGAAGAAGACTCATACACGGGGGAACATGAGCACCAAGCAGACTTCGCCAGCTTCCCGGACGTTGCGCCCGGACGCGCTGGCCGGCCAGGTTGCGCTAGTCACTGGAGCCGGAACCGGTATTGGTCGCGCCATCGCCCTTGACCTGGCCAAATGCGGGGCTGACTTGGTGCTAGCGGGCCGCCGCGCGGAGCCGCTCGAGGCAACGGCGCAAGCGGCACGGCAGGCCGGGCGCGACGCCCAGGTGGTCCCGTGCGACATCCGCCACGACCGCGCCCCAGAAAGCTTGGTCAGCCAGGCCATGGAACGATTCGGCCGCATTGACGCGCTGGTCAACAATGCCGGTGGCCAGTTCATGGCTCCAGCGGAGGAGATCACGCCCAAGGGTTGGCGGGCCGTCAATCGCCTGGCCGTGGACGCCGCCTGGGCGCTCACGCGTCAGGTCGCCCTCGACGCCATGATCCCGGCCCGCCAAGGCTTGATCGTCTTCATCGGATTCTCGCCCCGGCGAGGCATCCCCGGCATGGTCCACGCCACCGCCGCGCGCGCGGCAGTGGGGAATCTGGCCCAAGGACTGGCTCTGGAGTGGTCCCGCTACGGCATCCGTTCTGTGTGCGTGAACGCCGGCACCATCGACACCGACGGTCTTTCCGAGGCCTACAGCCCCGAGGACCGGGCCAGGTGGGCGAGCGGCGTGCCATTAGGCAGATTGGGCAGGCCGGAGGACGTCTCGGGTCTGGTGGCCTTTCTCGCCTCTCCTGCCGCCGCTTACATCACCGGCACGCAGTTGCTGGTCGATGGCGGTGCGGACGCCTGGGGCGCCGCCGTCGCAGCGCCGTCCGCCGTGCCAGTCCCATCCGTTTCGAGCGACATCGAGGTGCTCACATGACCATGACGACCACTTTGCCCGGCCCAGCAACCGACTCTCCGACCGACTCTCCAACCGCGCCCGGCTTCATCGACGCGCTGTTCAACCCGCGCTCGGTGGGAATCATCGGCGCCTCTAGCGACACCGCCAAATACGGCAACTGGCTGGCCGTCCAGGCTCTCCGGATGCCTCCCGACCGCGGCCTGCACCTGGTCAACCGGAAGGGCGAGGAGATTCTGGGGCAACGTTCCGTCAAGACTCTCAGCGAAGCTCCAGGAACCGTCGAGCTGGTGGCGATCGCGGTCCCGGCAGCCGGTTTCGAGGCCGCCGTGGCGGACGCCCTCGACGCTGGAGCCCGTGCGATCATTGGCGTCACAGCCGGGTTCGCGGAGCTGGGACGCGAGGGCCGGGCCATTCAGGACAGGGTGGTGCGACGGGTCCGAGCCGCTGGCGCCAGGCTGATCGGCCCCAACTGCCTCGGCGTGGTCGATTCGACTTCGAAGCTGTTCCTGGCGTCCAACGAACTGGCGGGCGGGTCGGTCGCGCTCTTGTCGCAATCCGGGAACATGGCCCTTGAACTGTCCGGTTTCATGGCCGAACGGGGACTGGGTTTCTCCCGCTTCGTGTCCCTGGGGAATCAAGCGGACGTCAGGGCGGCCGAGTTGATCGAGGCCTGCGCCGCCCATGAGGCCACCAAGGTGATCGCCCTCTATCTGGAGGATTTCGGCGATGGGCGCGAGTTCGTGGAAGCCTGCGCCGGAGCGGTCAGGGCGGGCAAGCCGGTCCTGCTGGCAACGGTGGGCGGCTCGGAGGCGTCAGCGCGAGGCGCCGCCTCCCACACCGGCGCCATGACCTCCGGCCGGGCCGTGGTCGACGCGGCCTGTCGGGAGGCGGGAATCATCCAAGTGTCCACGCCGCGGCAGATGGCGGACGCGTTGTGGCTGCTCAGCGCTTTCGGCGGGTCGGCCAACGCGGAACGGGTCGGCGTGATCGCCGACGGCGGCGGCCACGCCGGTGTGGCCTGCGACTCCGTGGAGCGCGCGGGTGGCCGGGTGGCCGAGTTCTCGGACGCGGTGTCCGCCGAACTGCGGGGGCTGTTGCCGCCGTCGGCGTGTGTCACCAACCCGGTGGACATCGCCGGCGCAGGCGAAGCGGACATCTACTCCTTCGCCCGCGTCCTGGAGACGGTTCTGGCCAGCCCGGACACCGACGCGGTGGCCATGACCGGCTATTTCGGGGGCTATGGCGAATACGGGCCGGAGCTGGCGCGCGATGAGCTGGACTGCGCCCGCCAGCTCGCCCGGATGGTCAGCGCCCAGGACAAGCCGGTGGCGGTCCAGACCATGTACCACCGAAGCCCGGCCGCGGACGTCTTGCGGCAGGGCGGGGTGCCAGTGTTCGCCGCCATCGAGGACGCCTGCGTGGCGCTGGCTCATCTGCGGGGCCCCAGGGCACGTCATGATCGACCGGCCCAACCCGAAGCGGCAGCGCCGGTCGCCTCGAACGGATACTGGGACGCGCGCGCCATGCTGATGGACGCTGGTCTGGCTTTCCCGGCCGCCCGGCTGGTCTCGACCCGCGCCGAGGCTCTGGCCGCGGGCGAAGCGATCGGCTATCCCGTGGTTCTCAAGGCCATGGGCTTGTTGCACAAGACGGATTCGGGTGGAGTCGCGCTGGGGGTCGATTCGCGCGAAGCCCTGGCCGCCGCCTTCGACCGCATGCACGCCAAGCTCGCCGCGCCCGCCTACACGGTCGAGGCGATGGCGGAGCTGAGGGACGCCGTGGAGTTGATCGTCGGCGTCCAGCGCGATCCGCGTTTCGGCCCGGTCGCCATGGTCGGCATCGGCGGCATTCTGGCGGAAGTCCAAAAGGACGTCGCCTTCGCCTTGGCGCCGTTGACCTCGCACGATGCCGCCGTCCTCCTCCGCTCGTTGCGGTCGGCCCCGGTGCTCGGCGGCCTGCGCGGCAAACCCGGCGTCGACCTGGCAGCCGCCGCGAACGGCATCGTGCAAATCACGAACGCCGCCTGCGCCCACCCAGAGCTTGTGTCGCTAGAGGTCAACCCGCTGGCGGTGACGCCTGGCGGAGCGATCGCGCTCGACGCCAGAACCTGCTGACAACCAACCCAACCGAAGGAGCATCATGGAATTCGCTTTGACACCCCGCCTACAGGATCTGAAGGCCCGTGCCCGCGCCCTGGCCGACTCGATCGAGCCGTTCGAACTGGAATGCGAGCGCAATAACGGACTGAGCGCCGCGAGCCACGCCGTGATCAAGCAGGCCGTGCTGGATTCAGGCCTGCAGGCGATCAACACGCCGGTCGAATACGGCGGCGCCGGGCTGACCATCTTGGAGCAGTACGTGGTCCAGGAACAACTGGGGAGGCTGACCAACGCTTTGTGGGACACCGTCTGGCGCCCGGCCAACCCCTTGATGCACGCGACCGCGGAGCAGAAACGGCTCTACTTGATCCCCGACGCCAAGGGCGACCGCCGCGACGCGGTCGCCATCTCCGAAGCCGACGCGGGCTCGGATTTCCGCGCTGCCGCCACCACCGCCACGCCCGATGGCCAGGGCGGCTACGTGATCAACGGCGAGAAGTGGTTCGTCACGGTCGGAGATGTGGCCGATTTCTTGATCGTCCTGGCCTATGTCGAGCCGGACCATTCGCCGACCCTCTTCCTGGTGGACGCGGATCAGCCGGGGATCACCATCAAGCGCGTCCCGCGCTGGACCCACACCTTCGTCTACGAGCACCCGGAGTTCTTATTCGAGGACGTTCGTGTGGGCGCCGAGGCCGTGCTCGGAGGGATCGGCCAGGGCGATGTCTTGACCCAGGACTGGTTCACGGAGGAGCGGCTCATGATCGGCGCCCGCACCATCGGCGGCGCCGAACGTGCTCTGGAGCTCGCCGTGGACTGGGCCCGCGAGCGCGAACAGGGCGGGGCCAAGATCATCGACCACCAACTCATCCAACGAATGATCGCGGACTCGGTCGCGGATATCGCCGCCAACCGGGCCTTGGGCTACCAGGTCGCGTGGGAGTTCACCAATCCGGACTTGGCCAACCCGGACGAGCGCAAGACGCTTCACGCCAAGGCTTCGACTGTCAAACTGTCCGCCTCCGAGGCCTCCAATCGGGTCGCCGACAGCTGTTTGCAGATCTTCGGCGGGCGGGGCTACGACCGCGACTATCCGGTCGAGCGGCTGTGGCGCGAACTGCGGGTGGACCGGATCTGGGAGGGCACCTCCCAGATCCAACAGTTGGTGATCGCCAACGAAGCCAAGAAGCGCGGCGTGGGCCGTCTGCTGAACGTCCCTGGCCCGAAGGCGGCCGCTAGTGGCTGATCAACGAGGCCGGGTGACGGTCGAACCGCGGGGCCCGGTCGGCCTGGTCACCCTGCGCCGGTCCGCCAAGCGCAACGCGCTGTCGATGCACCTGGAGACGGAACTGGCGGCCGCGCTGGCCTCGCGTGAAGCCGAGGACGCTCGGGTCCTGGTCATCACCGGCGAGGAGGGCTGCTTCAGCGCCGGAGCGGACCTCGGCGAACTGGCTTCCATGACACCGGAGGCCATCGCCCGGTACTACCGGACCAGCGGCGGCGTCTATGAGCGGGTGGCCTCGCTGTCGGTGCCTGTGATCGCGGCCATCGAGGGCTACTGCGTGGGCGGCGGGCTCGAGTTGGCTCTGGCCTGCGACCTCAGGGTGGCCGGGCGCGACGCGTTGTTCGCCCTGCCGGAGATCGGCCTGGGCATTCTGCCGTCCTCCGGCGGCGTGACCCGGCTCTTGCGCGTGGTGGGCGAGGGCCGGGCCCGCGAACTGATACTGACCGGTCGGCGATTCGGCGTCGACGAGGCCTCCGCCTGGGGGATCGTCAACCAGCTGACCGACACCGGTGCCGCGGTAGCACGGGCGTTGGCCTGGGCCGAGGACTTGGCGCAGGCCGACCGGCTGGCGTTGGACGTGACCAAACAAGTGATAGCGGCCAGCGCGGACGGCTCGACCGCCGCCTCCCTCACTCTCGAGAGGCTGGCCTACGCCCTGCTCAAAGGAGGGACGCGATGAACGCTCTGGGTTTCATGGAGAGGCCGCCCACCAGGCCGGGTTTCCTGCCCCGCCTGATAGTGGCGGCCTGCGGCGGCCCCTTCCTCGACGGCTACGTCATGTCCGTGATCGGGGTGGCCCTGATCGGAATCTCCGCCGAGTTGGACCCGACCGCTAACGAGTCAGGCCTGATCGGCGCCGCGTCCTTGATCGGGATCTTCGTCGGCGCGGCCTGCTTCGGTTTTGTGACGGACCGTATCGGCCGGAGGAAGATGTTCGTCCTCGACGTGTCAGTGATGGTCATGGCCTGCGTGGCCTGCCTGTTCGTGGGAGAGGCCTGGCAACTGATCGCGCTGCGCTTCGTTGTCGGCGTGGCCGTGGGCGCGGACTATCCGGTGGCGACTTCGCTCCTGGCCGAGTTCACCCCGACCAAGAAGCGAGGCTTCATGGTGGGCGCCTCGGCGGCCGCGTTCTCGACCGGAGCGGCCTTCGCCTATCTGGTCGGCGCGGCCGTCGTGGCGGTCACGGGCAGCAACGCGCACTGGCGGTTCATGCTCGGGACCTGCGCCCTGCTCGGGCTGGTGGTCCTGGCTCTGAGGTGGGGCATGCCGGAGTCGCCGCGCTGGCTATTGCGTCGCGGCCGAATCGATGAGGTCCGGGCGGTCGCGGCCGACATCTATGGCGTCGCGCTCGAGCTGCCTCGCGGCGAGCTGGCGGTCGGGGCGGGCGCGCCCGGCCCCGAGCGTCCGTCCGCCGCCAGAGCTTCCATCCGACCGCTCTTCCGAGGCGAGTATCTGCGCCGACTGATGATGTGCGCGACGCTGTATCTGGCGGTGGTGGTGCCCTTGTACGCGATCTTGACCTACTTGCCGATCCTGCTCAAGGGGTTTGCGGTGGACGCCGACGGCGCCAGCGGGCTGCTGGTCGAAACCGGCATCAACTCGCTGGTGGTGGTGGGCTCGGTGATCGCCATGGTGCTGACAGATCGATGGGGACGCCGCCCTCTGGCGGTGGTGCCGTTCGGCATTCTGATAGTGCCACTGGTGGTCCTGGGCGTGTGGACTGACGCGCCGGTCGGCGTGGTCGTGGCCATGTTCTGCGCCTACAACCTGTTCTCAGGCGGCCCGTCCATCCTGACTTGGGTGTATCCGAACGAGTTGTTCCCCACGGAGTACCGCGCCACGGCCATGGGCATGGTGGTCGCGATCAGTCGTTTCGGGGCGGCGGCGGGAACCTACCTGGTCCCGTTGTCGATCCAGCGCTGGGGCGTGGGCCCCACCATGCTGGTGGGTGCGGCGATCACGGCGGTCGCTTTCGTCGTCTGCCTGTTCATGGCCCCGGAGACCAAGGGCCGTTCGCTGGAAGAGACAGGGTCTATCGACGGGTCAGCGCGGGTCAAGGCGCCGGTGCCGCTGTGACCTTGCTCAAACGAGAGGAAATCATGGATCAATCGATCGTCCTGGCTGGCGCCTGCCGCACCGCTACGGGCAAATTCGGGGGAGCGCTCGCGGGTGTTCCGGCAGCCGAGCTAGGCGGCATCGTCATCAAGGCCGCCCTGGCCCGGTCCGCCGTTCCGGGCGGGGCCGTGGACCAGGTCTTGTTCGGACAGGTGCTCCAAGCGGGCTCTGGCCAGAACGTGGCCCGACAGGCGGCGGTGGCTGCCGGCCTGCCAGTCGAGGTTCCCGCGAGCACGTTGAACAACGTCTGCGGTTCCGGGCTGCAGGCCGTGAACCTGGCCGCGGCGCTGATCCGGGCCAGGCAGGCGGAAGTGGTGGTGGTCGGCGGCGTGGAGAACATGTCGATGGCGCCGTATCTGCTGCGTCAAGCTCGCTTCGGCTACCGCTTGGGCGCGGGCGAACTGGTCGACTCGATGCAGTCGGACGGCCTGACGGACGCTTTCTCGGGCCAAGCCATGGGCGTCACCGCGGAGACTGTGGCCGCCCGCCTCGGGATCACCCGGGCGGATCAGGACGCCTACGCCCTCGCCAGTCAAGAAAAGGCGCTGGCGGCAATCGCGGACGGCGTGTTCGCGCCGGAGATCGTGCCAGTGCCGGTCACAGTGCGACGCGATGGGACCGTGTTCGAAGTGGACGAGCCACCTCGCGCCACCTCATTGGAGGCGCTGGCGCGGTTGAAGCCGGTGTTCCAGGAGGGCGGCAGCGTGACGGCGGGGAACTCGTCGGTGATCGCGGACGGCGCGGCGGCCCTGGTGGTGATGTCGAGCGCCAAGGCCGCCGAATTGGGCGTCGCGGCGCAAGGGCGTTGGTTGGCGGGCGCGTCGGCTGGGATCGATCCCGCCATCATGGGCCTGGGGCCGGTCAGAGCGGTCAAGGCCGCCCTGCGCAACGCCGGATCAGGCCTGAAGGATGTCGGACTGGTCGAGCTCAACGAGGCCTTCGCCGCGCAAGCGCTGGGCGTGATCAGGGAGTTGGGCCTCGACCTGGATCGGGTGAACGTCACGGGCGGCGGTATCGCCTTGGGCCACCCGCTGGGCGCGTCCGGGGCGCGCATCGTGGTGACGCTGCTGCACGCCATGGAGCGCCGCGACATTCGCCTGGGCCTGGCCACCCTGTGCGTGGGCGGTGGCATGGGGGTCGCCGCCCTGGTCGGAGCGTCCTCATAGGCCTCCGGAGCCGCACGATGCCGCTCGGTCGGGCCGCCTCTCCGGCTTCCCGCGCGACGCGGCTTGTTGCCCCGCGGCGACACGCGAAGTAAATTGAAGACGATCAATTTCAAGTGTCGTCGCAGGAGGAAGCATGGCGGGAGTTCCAGTTGCCGCTCGGTTGGAAGAAGACCAAGCACGCGCCTTTCGCGAACTGACCAACGAAATTGGCACCACGCCGGGAGATGCCATTCGAGTATTCGTCGCCGCTTTCAATGCCGTGGGCGGGTTCCCATTCGACGTGCGTCGGCAGCCCAAAGCCGAGCCGTTCTCGAGCGAGCAGGAGGCGACGCAGTTCGCGACTCGCTTAGGACGCGCCGATTATTTATTGCGCTTTTGGGCGGGCGGCCTGATGGTGTAGTTCCAGTCGGGATGCCACGCGGCGGGCACGTGGATGCCCTCCTTCTTGAGCCGGTCCATCTCCTT
>JAISCU010000299.1 GCA_031265345.1 Bifidobacteriaceae bacterium | reverse complement strand
AACCGGTCGCCGTAAATCTCCGGATAGTGGTGGGTGACCTGCGCCTCGAAGTCCAGCCCCGAATAGTAGGTGAACTCCCCCACCTCGATGTTGGGGCGCGTGATCGTGGGCCTGACGTAGGTCACATCGAAGCCCGGCACGGGGAAACGCTCATTCGGGTCTGGCAGCGGCATCACGCCACCCTACCTGCCCTTGGACGATGCCGCCCGCGCAAGTCGCCGCGCACCCCCGAGTCGCCTGTGCCCAGGCCCCCACATTATCCTGCTCGGTTCGGACTGATTCGGTGGGTGTCGCTTAGTTGGGCACGAGTCTGCACCGGGCTTCGGCCACGCCGATAACCTGGTCCGATGACTTCTCCCGACCCAAACCGTCAACCCGTCGAGCCTGCAGGACGGCCGATCCACCGGAGTGGCCGACCACGAGACAGGGCGGCTGACGAACGAATCCTGGTCGCCGCAATGCAGATCTACGGCGAGCGGGGATGGTACGGGTTGAGTTTCGATGAGATCTCTCGACGCGCCAAGGTGGGCAAGGCGCTGCTGTATTCGCGCTGGTCGTCTGCTGAGGACCTTCTACCGGCTGCCTTCAGGAAACTATTGCCTCCAGCGGGACCCGCTCAAGCGGACATTCGCGACGAGTTGATCGCGGAGGCCAGGCGGGCGGCTGAGCTCTTCCTCGGGCCGTACAGACTCGCGGTCTTCCGGCTCTCGATCGATGGCATGGTGGGTCCTCCGGTTTTGAGCCGCCTTCTCGATGAGATGCAGAACGGCACGATGGATGCGATCCACGCAAGGGTACGCGGAGCGATGGTCGATGGTCAGCTTCCGGCCTCGACGTCCCCGGAACTCATCCTCCAACAGATCGAGGGAGCAGTGCTTCTCTACTCAAGGAGGTGCCCGCCAGATCAGGTGGCCGAGGCACTGGATGCCATCGGTCCCTACGCGGAGCGGCTTGTGGACTGGGCATTGGCCCAGGCAGGGACCATCGGCGTGCCTGGTGCCCCATCGCTTCCGTTGCCGGTCGATCAGGATCGGCCGAATCGGCCCGAAACCGGGACGCCTGGAGAATCGGCGGGGCACGACAGGCCCTAAGTCCGTTGTTTCAGACGCTAATCGTCTGAAACACTTTGCGTAGCGGGCCACATCGGTGTTGCCCCGCGTCGGCCATGATGGCCGACCCCATCGAGCAAAGAAGGCATCCAAAATGAGCGCGAAATACGACGTCGTAGTCGTCGGCGCCGGTCACAACGGACTGATCGTCGCCTCTTACCTGGCCAAGGCCGGGCTCAAGGTGTGCGTGCTGGAGAAGGAGTCGCAGATCGGCGGCAACACGAACACGTTCGAGGCCACAGTGCCGGGTTTCAAGCACGATCTGGGCGGCACTGTTCACATCATGATCCAAGGAAACCCCCTGATCAAGAACGACGAGCTGGGCCTGATCAGCAAGTACGGTCTCACCTACAACTATTCCGAAGGCGGCTATTACTGCGTCTTCGACGACGAGACCGCAATTCTGATCGACGATTCCGTCGACTCGACCTGCGACCAGATCGCCGAGTTCTCGCAACACGACGCTGACGCCTATCGCAAGTTCTTCGACTTCGCCCTGCCGCTGCTACCGATGTTGGGCCAGGGAATGTTCAATGCCCCGCTGAAGTTCGGGCAGATGATCGCCCAACTCGACGGGTCGCCTGTCGGCCGAGAGTTGATCCGCCACATGCTGATGAGCGCATGGGACGTGGCAGAGAAATGGTTCGAGCATCCCAAGACCCGGATCATGGTGACCAAGGCAACAACCGAGGTTATGGTGGGTCCCGAGGAAAAGGGGACGGGCATGTACCTGCTCCTCATGGTGCCCGGCGCGCACATCAATCGGAACGCCTTCCCCACCGGCGGTTCCATCGCGCTTCCGAACGCGCTGCGAGCCTGCCTCGAAGCCAACGGCGGCGAGGTCTTTCTGAACTCCGAAGTGACCACCATCGTGACTTCAGGTAGCCGCGCGACCGGGGTAGTCACGGCTACAGGCGACCACTACGAGGCCTCCCGCGCGGTTGTGGCCAACGTTGACCCGCGGGTATCCATGCGCTGGCTCGACCAACCGCTCCCGGCCACGCTCGAGGATGCGCTGGACCATGTGCTCGACCCCAGCTTCTCGGGACTCCTTCAAGCCATAGCGCTCAACGAGGCGCCGGACTACAAGGCGATCACGGGCCTGGCCTCAAAGTGTGTCGTAACTGAACCGCTGCCCACTGACGAGTACGCATACCGCCTCCGTTTCCAACTCATGAAGCAGGGCATGTTCGCCAAAGAGGGCATGTTCCATAGCGTGATCGTGCCCAGTTTGGTGGATCCCACGCGGGCACCGGCGGGCAAACACACCCTGTATCTATGGCACTATGTGCCTTACGAATTGGCTCACGGC
The DNA here is from genome assembly GCA_031265345.1 of Bifidobacteriaceae bacterium. Next base: position 5,743 of record JAISCU010000299.1, on the reverse strand, counting down.
GGCCACGACCGGTGGGATTTGGTTGGCGCGGAAATCGCCGATCAGATTCTCGAGGACTACCGGTGCTACACCACCAACATCGGCCCCGAAACCATCCTGGGTCGAACATTCATCACTCCCAATGACTTCCCCAAGCGCAACGCCAGCATCGTCGGCAGTGGAATACTCGGCCCCGGGGCGTTCCTCAGTCAGAGCTTCGGTTACCGCCCAATTCCCGAACTGGGCCAGTATCGCACTCCGGTCGAGGGACTCTACCTCTCCGGCGCGGGCGTGCATCCTGGCGGTTCGATCACTGGCGGCGGCCGCGCCACAGCCCAAGTCATCATGGGCGATTTCGGCATCGACTTCGATGACGTGGTGATGGGATGATCAGCGCCTGCCTCTACGCAGCGGCGGTGATCGGTGCGTGGCTCGCAGCCTCGCCGTTCGCGCTCAGCTACGGCGGCGCCCCGGCCGTGGCGGTCCCCGTCGCGGCAGGAGCGGCCGTGATGATCCTCGCGACCGTGGGGGGCCTCAAGGCGCTCCCCACGTTCGGCGGGGCAGTGGCCATGATCGGCACCTGCCTGACGGCATGGGGCGTCGCCGGGTTCGTGTTCCCTGACCTGGGGATTGGCCCCAACGAAGTCGTCGCAGGGGTCGCATTACTGGTGTTTGGAGGATTGAGCGCCGTGATCCCGTCAACTCAGCACGTCCGTGCCTACGACATGTATGGCAACACTCTCGCTGACATTTCCAAGCTCTCGATCAAACGTGGCGACATAGTCGCCACCTCCGTGCTGCTCGAGTCGATGCCGTCGACCTTGTACCTGAGACCGGAGGAAGTCTGGAAACTGTTGGGACTCATGGGTTGGGACGTGGTGCGCCGACTCCCCCGATTCCTCGTCACAGGCGCTCGTCGCGCCCGCACCCGGACAGCTCTGTGAGGTCAGCACTCAAAGGCCACCGCTTCGAGCTTCCAGTTCCGCTCAGACATCGCGAAGTCGCGGCAATCTCCACTATGGGCGCATTTCTTCCCAACTCCGGTCGATCAAACGACCGTATCCCTTGCGCTCGGCATCGCGAGGGATTGTGTCTTTTCTGGATGCCCCGTTTCCGCGACTGTCAGGGATCCTGTCTTTCCGGTTTGGTTCCCCTTTTCGGCGCTGCGCTGTGGCCTGCGGGTTCGCCGCCGCCCGCCCAAGTCCGCGCCAATCGCCCGGCGTCCCACGCCCAGGGGTCCGGCGCCAGAGCACGGCACCATTCCCACAGACCGGCACGATTCGAACGAACTCGCGATCACTCGGCGCGGCAGACCGCGCAGGTGGCCGCGCCGCGCAGGATCAACTGATTGCGAACCACGAAACCAGCGTGCTCTGCGGCCGCGTGCAACGCCTCAGGCGCATGACGCTTGTAGTACCCCACGCGCGTGTGCGGCAATTGGTCCAATGCGCCGTTCCCATAGAACGTGTTAACGAACAAGCCGCCGCGCGCCAGCACCCGACGCACTTGAGCCAGCGTGGCCGCCAAGTCCTCCCAGAAGTACACAGTGTTGATGGTGAACGCTTTCGTGAACGCCGCGCCGGCGAAAGGCAGCTGCTCGGCATCCGCGTTCAAGAAGGTGGCCCGCCCCGCACGCACCAGTCCCTGGTTGCGACGCGCCGCCGCCCGCACCGCGCTCGCTGAACGGTCCACACCCGTGAATGTGGCCCCGGTCCGTGCCGCCATCATCGCCACCACGAAGCCGTTCCCGCAGCCGATGTCCAGCACCCTGTCCGCGTCCACCACTCCGAGCAGGCGGGCTGTCTCCCCGTACATGGGACGGTTCTGCCGGTTCATCACATGCCCGACCACTTTGCCGCCCAGGCCCTTCGGATCAGCGAATTGCCGGGAGACATAGTCATGGAACGCCATGAGCCCAAGTCTACAAACCCGTCCCGAGCAGGGGACGGTCCCTTGTTCACCCGACATCAAGATGTGGCCGATGCCGCCGCGCCGAGCAGCCCCCAACCTCCGTCCCTGCGTCTGGCCCGCTTCGCCGCCCCCAGGGTCAGCGTTCACCGAGTGCGGCGGCAGGCCGCCACAGGTGCGTGGCGCAGGACCTCCCCGGCCGCCACGATTCCGCTGGGGTTGCCGGCGCCCGATGCACGGCGGCGCCGCCAGGCAGACGAAGCGGGCGGGCGGGGCCATGAGCCCAGACGGACCCGGCTGTGGGGGCGAGGACTGGGGCGGCGGCATCTGGGACCCATCGGTCGCCCATCAGCCGCCCGCGACGGTGACTTCCGCCCACTCACGGCCCAGGTAGCGCGCGTACCGGTTCGCCGCTCCGGCAAGGAGGGCCGGGTCCGCTGATCGCTCGGCCACCTTGTCGAACCAGGTCACGGCGACCGGGACAGGCCGGTCAGCGCGCAACTTGCCGAGCGCGCCGCGAGCGATCGGGCGCCAGGTGCCCGCGCACACGCCGTCCACCACCACGGTCGGCTTGAAGACGCCGTTGCCGCCGGGGCAGACCGGCGCGGCATGAGCCGGGTCCAGCATGACGGTCCGGTCGCGGTACCCCAAGAGGTGCTCGTCAAAAGCGGGCAACAACTCGACGGTGGGTGCCGATGCCGCGCGGTCGGCATCGTGCAAATCGGGAGCGAGCCAATACTCGGCGCCGTCGTCGGCCCGCTCGCGCGCGACCCGGCTCCCCGCCAGGGCCAAGGCCGCCCTGACATCGCGCTTGCCGAGCCCCGACCACCAGGCCAGGTCGTCTTCGGTGGCGGGGCCGTGGGATGCCGTGTAGCGGGCCGCCAATTCCGCGAGCGCTTCGTCGCGGCCCAATGCTCTGGGCGCGGCGATCCACTCGCTGGCCAGGACCAGCAGCGGCCTGCCATCCGCGGCCGGCCCGAACACGAGCGTCCCCGTCTGCGCCAAGTACCAGATCAGGTGGTATTTCCAGGTGGCCGCCACTTCCACCCCGCGGGCGGCGACCGCTGCCATGAGGTCTTCGCGGCTGAGCGCGCGGCCGCCTGCCAAGATGGCTGTGACGGCCTCGCGCACCTTCTCGATGTGCGCGGGTTCCAGTCCGAGGTGCTGGCGGCGACGCTCGGCGCCGGCCCCCAGGACCTTGGCGGCCGTCAACCGCTGGAGCCATCCGATGTCCTCGGCCGGGACGGTGTGGAGGGTGCCCCGCATGGGCCAGGACCTGACTACCTTGCCTTGCTGGTACGCCTGTTCGACTTCGGCCTGTGGGGCGCCGGAGCGGGCTCCTAGGGCCCACAAGGAAGCTGCGAAGTCCTGGGCCTGCATGGAGAGGAAATGGTGGGCGACTTGGGCGGGATTGCGGGCGGTCTTGGGGCCGGGGCTCTCTGCGCCGGGGCTGCAATTGAGGCCGCGGTTGAGGTCAAGCAGTCCGGGCAGCAACAGCGAACGCAGCCGCAACGTAAGGATGTCTTCGCGGCCGAGCATCCATCAAATCTACCTGGCGGCAGCCGGGGCGACCGGCCCGGACTCGAATTGCGCCTTGACGGGGTTCGTGGCACGAGCGCCGCGACCACGAACGCGTTCAACCCGCATTTCGGGTCCCCATGCAGTCGGCCCGGACGCGAATTGCGCCCCGACGAGGTTCGTGGCACGACTCGCGCGACCACGAACGCGCTCAACCCGCATTTCGGGTCCCCATGCAGTCGGCCCGGACTCGAATTGCGCCTTGACGAGGTTCGTGGCACGACTCCGGCGACCACGAACACGTTTGACCTGCATTTCGGGTCGCAGCGGTCGAGAGAGCCCGGCCCCTGGAACAGACAAATGCCGTAGAACACGCTCGCGAACCGCGGAGTCATGCGACCCTTCGTCGGCCGCTCCCGGCCGAGGACCCGCCTGCGCCGACCGGGCAGCCTCATTGACTTGCGTGAGAGCTGACGTCTTTCCCCACCGTCTGGGCGGAAGGACCGTCGCCGCGTTCGGGGCGGCCGCGCGAGGCGGTGACCAGCGGATTTGTCTGGACACGTGTCGGTCCCCACCCTCCTAGACGGCAGGACCGTCCCCCAGGGTGGTGAGCACGTCCACGGTCTGACCGGGGGCTTCGGGCAGGCGGGCGACTCGGCGGCCGGTGCGCGGGTCGGCGGCTATTGGCAGGAGGTGACCAGCGGCCAGGGTCGCGAGGTCTGCCGCCGGGTCCGTCCCTCGAATAGTCGAGGAACCGTCCCCTGATTGGGCAGTGAGCATCGCACGGGCCACGCCGGCGCTGACCGAATCGGGGTTCTCCACCGTGATCCGGTAGGTGCCGCCTCGCCACTGCCGCGTCACAGTGAACCCGCCCCAATCGGGCGGGATGCATGGATCGACCAGCAGCGCGTCCCAGGCCGGACGGACGCCCAAGATGTGCTGGGTGGCGGCGGCGTACATCCAGCCGGCGGTACCCGTCAGCCAGGGGTTCTCCGCCCTCCCGAACCAAGGGTGGTCGCGACCGTACAGGAACTGACAGTAGGCGTACGGCTCGGCGCGGCGCACTTCCGTGCGGTCGTTGAACCGGGTCGGCGCCATCGTCAGGTAGTACTCCCACGCCCGGTTCCCGCGCCCGAGCATGGCCTCCGCGATCACCGGCCAGGCGTTCGGATGCGAGAAGATCGACCCGTTCTCCTTCACGCCGGGATAGACCCGCGTGACGTAGCCGATCGAATCGTCCACCTGGGTGTAGGACGGCCACAGCAGATGCGCGCCGTAGGCCAAGCGCAGGTGATCCCAGATCGCGTCCATCGCCGCCATTCCCCGTTCTGGCGGCGCGGAACCGCTGATCACGGCTCATGGCGTGTGCTCCAGGAACAACCGGCCCTCGGCCAACGCCGCCGACCCGACGGCCGCGCCGCTGGCTGTGAAGCCCCGCAGGTACCAGCCGCCGCCTCGAGCAGGCTCCCCCTCGTGTCCGTCTCCGCGGTCCGCAGCGTCCGCGTCATGCCCGAAATCTGGGCCGTCATCCCCACCGTCCGCACCGACGCGGCCATCGCCGTCGCCGTCGGCACCGTCCCAGGCCGCCTCATTGGCAGCCTTCGCGGACGCCGCCGCCATGGCCTCCAGGCGCGAGGCGTCGTCCAAACGTCCGAGCAACCGAGCGGCACGGGCCAATTCGCGCGACGCCCACACATGCAGGAACGTCACCAGGACAGACTCCCCGCCGCCCAGATTGAGGCAGTCGTTCCAGTCCGCCCGCAGCCGAGGCCGTCGAGACCAGGGGCAGATCGCCTGCCGCGATGAGGATCAGCGGGGCGGCGGGGCCCCCAGGCGCGGCTGCGGTCGACTCGAGGATGGCGGCCAGACCTGCCCGAGCGGCATCGCCCACGGAAGAGGATCATCGCGGCCTAGCCAGTCTTGACCGCCTCAATCGGGTTGAATTTCTCGTGCCAGGTCACGACCCAGGCGCCGTTGCCGATCGGCGGGAACAGCAGCGGTCTGGCTGACAACAGCCTCTGGTTGTATGCGTACGACGCGTTGTAACCTGCCACCAGCCCGCTGGACCCGCCGGTCGCGGCAACCCCAGGGCCTCGTCAAAGTCGTGTTCTAGCTGGTGAGTAGGAGGGTCGCGACCCGATGGCAGTCTCTGGAGAGGTGTCTGGCCGCCTGGGCGATGTCGTCCCAGCCGACCAGGCGCAGCACGCTGATCGCGATGTTCCGGAGTGCCGCCATCACGGTCGGCCCGTTCCCGGCCCGGACCTGGGAGCGGTCCTCGTCGAACGTGACGTCCCTCACCCAGTGAAGACGCACTTCCACGCCCCAATGCTCCTGGACC
>JAISCU010000197.1 GCA_031265345.1 Bifidobacteriaceae bacterium | reverse complement strand
CAAGCCGCATTTCAGCCCCGAACCGGCCGCAGGGGGCGCCGAAATGCGCCTCAAACGCCTTCGTGGTCGCTGGAGTCGTGCCACGAACCCCGTCAAGCCGCATTTCAGCCCCGAACCGGCCGCAGGGGGCGCCGAAATGGGGGTGAAACGCCTTCGTGGTCGCTGGAGTCGTGCCACGAACCCCGTCAAGCCGCATTTCAGCCCGCGCGGCGCCGGTCTTGGCCCGCAGTTCGGGCCGTGCCCGTAGGCTTGAGGACATGGACCTGGAGGACGTCGAACTGCTGACCTCCGATCAGGGACGATCCCTCCTTGGGCAATTGCCGCCATACGACCGGGCACTGGCCATCTCGCTGACCGAAGGATTGCGGAGGCGCGGGATCGACCCGAAACTGGCAGCCGCCGCGCTCACGCAAAGCCGCCTGCGGGCCAAAGCCGGCGACAAGTTCGGGCATTTCGCCGATCAGATGCTGTTCACGGACCAGGGCCTCCAGCAGGCCACCCGCCTGGAAGTGGCGGCCCACCACGCCGAGCGCTACCTGGCCGCAGGAATCGAGACGGTGGTGGATCTGACCGGAGGGATCGGCGGCGACGCGCTGGCCATGGCCGCGCTCGGGCTGCGCGTCATAGTGTACGAGCGCGACCCGGTGACCGCCGCCGTCGCCCGGGCCAATCTGCAGCCCTACCCCGCGGCTCGAGTCTTCACCGCCGATTCCCTAGACCAGCGTTTCGATAGCACCACGGCCCTGTTCGCGGACCCGTCCCGACGCACGCCCACCGACCAGCGCGTTTTCGATCCGGCCCGTTACGAGCCGCCGCTGGCGCGGTTGTTGGAGCTGGCCCGCGACCATCCGCTGGGCATCAAGGTCGCGCCCGGAATCCCCCATCGAGCCATTCCCGCGGGAGCTGAAGCCCAATGGGTCTCCGTGGACGGCGACGTGGTCGAGGCCGGACTCTGGTTCGGCCCGCTACGCTCCGACGTCGATCCTGGAGACCGGCCGCGCCGGACCGCGCTGGTGATCCGCCAAGGCCGCGCCCACCGTCTGGCGCAAGGTCGCCATCGCGCCGGGGAACACAGTCCGACCAGCGCACAGGGTTACCACACCGACGATGCCGCCGACCATGCCCGGCAGTCGGCCCGTCTCCCAACCGGCCCGCTCAACGAGTTCATCTACGAGCCCGACGGCGCCGTCATCCGGGCGTCGCTCATCGCCGAGGCGGCGGCCACGCTCGGACCAGCGAATCTGGTCAGCCCCCGCATCGCCTACATCACGTCGCCGGTCGAGGCGCCCGGAAACGCCTTCCTGACCGGTTACCGAGTCATTGACGCTTTCCCGTTCGGTCTCAAACCATTGCGGGCCTACTTGCGGGAGCACGGCATCGGACAAATTGTTGTAAAGAAACGCGGAACTGCTGTCGACCCGGCTGACCTGCGGAAACGACTCCGCGCGAAAGGCGATGGGGCGGCCACCGTCATCTTGACGCGGCTGGGTGCGCAACAATCGGTGGTGATCGCCCAGCGGCTGCCGGGTGTCCCTACCCCCGCCGACTGCTAAGGAAACGCCATGAAGCTGCCGTTCGCCGACTCGCCCCGTTCGTCCGTCGGGATCGAATGGGAAGTCGCCCTGGTGGACCGCGACAGTGGCGATCTGAGGCAGGTGGCGCAGACGATCCTCGACGCGGTGCGGCTGCCGTCCGGCGAACCGTACCCAGGAATCTTGCAGGAGTTCCTGCTCAACACGGTCGAAGCAGCGTCCCGGCCGTCCGCGACCGTGGGGCAGGCGATAGGCGACATCGCGGAGCGGATCGACCTGATCCGGGCGGCGGCCGACCCGTTGCGGGTGGACCTGATGGCGGCGGGCACACATCCGTTCGCGAGCTGGGAGCGGCAGAAGGTGACCAACAAGGAACGCTATCTGCGGCTGATCGACCGCACCCAGTGGTGGGGGCGCCAGATGCTGATCTACGGCGTGCACACGCATGTGGGGGTCGAGGACCGGCGCAAAGCCCTGCCGATCATCCGTGCGCTGCTGTGCTATCTGCCGCACCTGCAGGCGCTCTCGGCCTCCTCGCCGTACTGGGGCGGGGATTCCACCGGCTACGCCTCGAACCGGGCTCTGATGTTCCAGCAACTGCCCACGGCGGGCCTTCCCTTCCAATTCGACCATTGGTCCGAACTGGAGACTTATGTGGGCGACATGCTGCACACCGGCGTGATCGACGTGTTCAACGAGATCCGGTGGGACATTCGTCCGGCCCCGCGTTTCGGCACGGTCGAGGTCCGGGTGTGCGACTCGCTGCCCACCTTGCGCGAAGTCGCCGCCGTCTCGGCGCTGGTGCAATGCCTGGTCGAAGAGTTCTCCTCGCTGCTGGACCGGGGCGAGGAGCTGCCGACCATGCCGACCTGGTTCATCCAGGAGAACAAGTGGCGTTCCGCCCGCTACGGCATGGAGGCGATCATCATCCTGGACCGGCACGGGAACGAGGAACTGGTGACCGACCACTTGCCCGTTGTGCTGTCTCGGTTGGAACCCGTCGCGGCACGCCTGGGGTGCCTTTCCGAATTGGACTACATTCCTTCCATTGTCCGAGCCGGGGCCTCCTACCAGCGCCAACGCTTGGTGGCGGACACGCACGGCGGCGACCTCGGGGCGGTGGTGGCCTCGCTGGTCCGCGAGATGGAGGAGGACCGGCCAGGAACGGCCTGACCCTCGGCAATCCGCCCGATTCACGCAGCGGTTCTGCCTTTCCGGGGCAGTCGTATCCGTGCCGCTCGATCTCATTGATCAGGTTGTTGATCCGTCTCAGTAAACAGGGGACGGTTCCTTGTCCAGTAAACAGGGAACCGTCCCCTGTCCGGCGCTCGGCACCCACGGCAGCGGCGGCCCTTCCATGGTTCTGTCCGGGGACAGGCACATTTCAGCTCGCGCGACAGGCCCGGCGGGCGCGAAGTGCAACCC
>JAISCU010000142.1 GCA_031265345.1 Bifidobacteriaceae bacterium | reverse complement strand
GTCGATGTGGCAGACGAGGACCTCGACGAATTCCTCGACGGATTGAGGCCGAACCCGGTCGACCGGTCGGCTAGCTGACCCCGCCAGCTACGAACTGGCGGGTGTTACCACGCGCGGCGCTCGCTCATCTCGCGCAGGACCAATTGGGCGTCCGCCAGGTCATTTGGATCGTCGCGGCAAGCCCGCGCTTGAGCCCGCAATTGGGCGCTCAGTCGAGTTCGCCGGGCCGCCACCAGGGCGTCGCGGATGACTTGGGACTCGTTCAGTCCGGTAGCCCTCATCAATTCGGTCATGGCTGACTCGGCCTCGCCGTCAACGCGAACCGTGATTTGTCGCATGGTGCGAACGCTACCCCAAATCTGCGAGCGTCACGGTGCGTCAAGGGTCGCCCAAGTCAAGACGTAGCATCGAAGCATGGAGTTCAAGACACCTGACCACGAACGGTTGGCTGCCGGGCTGTTGGGAATCTCGTTGGGCGAGTTGCGGGCCAGGATGGCGACTGGCGCCATAGCCCTCCCCGAGACTTACCAGAAGGCCGCCAGGCGGTTGGAACGAGGCGAGCCGTTGCAGTACGTGCTCGGCTGGGCTCCGTTCCGGCGCCTGGAGTTGAGGGTCGGTCCGGGGGCGTTCATTCCTCGGCCCGAGACCGAGGTCGTGGCCGGGGTCGCCATCGAGGCGCTGCTCGGGTTCGCCCCCGAGGATCGCCTGGCCGTCGATCTGGGCGCGGGCGCCGGTCCCATCGCCGCCGCCCTGGCCACGGAGGTGCCCCAGGCGAGGGTGGTGGCCGTCGAGCGGGCCTGGGCCGCGGCCGGTCAGGCCCGCGACAACCTCGAGCCGCTAAGCGTTGAGGTTCTAGGGGCCGATGCCGCCGCGGTGGCCACCCCCGAAGGCCCACTCGCCGAGGTGGCTGGCCGGGTAGCCGTGGTCGCCGCCAACCCTCCGTACTTGCGGGCGGACGTGGAACTGGGTCCCGGTGTGGCCGAATACGAGCCGCCAGCCGCGCTCTATGGCGGCGGCGACGACGGCTTGGAGACGCCGCTGGTCTTCTTGGCCGCCGCGGCCCGGTTGCTGCGCCCCAGCGGCGTCCTGGTGATGGAGCACGACCCGTCGCAGTCGCGCGCCCTGCGGGACGCCGCCATGCGGGCGGCCCTGTTCGAGGACGCGCGAACCGGCCGCGACCTGGCTGGCCGCGACCGGTACCTGCGCGCTGTCCGGACCTGAGACTAAACCTTCGGTCGGCGCAGCGCGGCGATCAGCGCGGTGACGATCAGGGTCAGGCCGCCCAGCGCCAGGATCACGATGAGGGCCAGTTGGCCATTGATGATCAAGCCGGAGGAGGCCGCCATGATCCAGAGCCCGAAGATCGCCACGATGATCCCCCAGACCACCAGGCCGAGGCGCGGCCCGGTCTTGACTGGCGCCATCACAGGCGCTAGCACTGGCCCCGCCGCCGGAGCGGGTCCGGCAGGACCGTAGCCGGGTGAGCCATAGGGCTGCCCGTAACCAGGTCCGTAGCCGCGAGCGGCGTACGGCTGGCCATAGGGCTGGTTCCGCGGATGCCCGTAGGCCTGGGCGTAGCCCCGCCGTGGAGGTCCGGCCCGGTATGCGCCCGGGGGGACCGGCTGCCCGGAGTACGGTGGCGCGGAGCCGACGGGCGGCGCGCCAACGGGCTGAGATCCGTGGCCAGCCGGAGGGTAGGGCTGAGGTTGTGTTTGAGGAGTGTTCATGGTGGGGCTCCTAGTCGCTTTCGATGACCCGCAGGGCTCCGATGAAGCCGCGGTAGTTGACAATCAGGGTTGGTGCGTTCGAGTCGACGGCTTGGGCCTCGGCCGTGACGGCCACTTGGACGCCACCGGCGGTGGAGCCGTCGCTGTCCCAGTCGTAACGCGGATGGACCCGCAACACGGACCGGTCGCGGCGCGAGTCACGGCCGTCGGCCCACCGCAACGACCAATCGTCGCTGTCCAGGCCGTCCAGGTCGAGTTCGCCGGTGGTCACGGTCGCGTCGAGGACCACGTCGCGGTCGCGAGGCAGGATCAAGGTGGTCTGCCCGATCCCCAACGACACATCCACGGCCACATAGTCGGCGTCCGAATCACGCGTGATCGCCGGGTCGGTCAGGTCCACCACCAGGTCTCCGATAGCCATCGAATAGCCGCGCGCGGCCGCCTCGGCGTTGCCGGGACGGTAGTCGTACGAGCCGATAGCCCATGATCCGTTCGCGACCGAGATGACTTCGGCCCCCGCCACCACGGGCATGGCCAGCACGGACAGGACTATCGACGCCGCCACGAAGCTGCCGGCCCGCCGTCCCATCAGCCCCAGGACCACCAGGCCGACGCCCATCATGGTCAGCGCCAGGCCGAAGCAGAAGGCCACGATGACGAATCCGTCGAGCCAGTCGGTGTAGCGGCTGAGCGCCACCGCGCCCGCTATCACCAACAGCATCAGTCCGACCAGGGCAACCGTCACCGGCCCGCCCTTGGCTCGTCCCGGCCGCCGGGCAGCGGGCGCCGCAGATGGTGGGGAACTGCCCGCCTTGCCCGATGCCGCCGCCCCGGCAACGCCCTTTCCGGCGTCTTCGGCAGTGGTCGGTTTGGGCTCCTCAGTAGTCTGCGGGCCGGGTTCGGCCGCGACCGTGGTCAGTGGCTCGGTCAGTCCGTCGGCCGGTTCGGCGATGATGTCGGTGGACGCCGTGTCCGCCACCGCGCCAATGACTGCGGTCGGGGTATCTGAGTCGGCACCGGGCACGCTGTCGTTGGTTTGGTTGGTATCGGCCCCAACGACGCTGGCCACGCCCGTCTCGGCCGCGTTTGACTCGGGCGCGCCTGCTTCGGCAGCGCCGGTGTCAGGCGCGGTCCCGCCCGAATCGAGGGTCGGGGTTGGCTGCGGGACCGGGCGGTCGGCATCGGGCAAGGCGTCAGGCGGCGGGGCGGCCTCCGGGCTGGGCTCAGGACTCATCGTGGCCTCCTGAGGGCTGCTGGCAAAAGGGACGGGCGTGGGACCACCCCATTCGGGGCCGGGCTGCGCACCGTAGCTGGGGCCGGGCTGAGGGCCGTACGCAGGGCCGTAGCCGGGCTGCGGGCCGGGAGCGGCGCCGGACGGCGGAACCCATGGGCCGGGAGCGGGGCGGCGATTGACGGCGTAGGCGATCAGGATCGCGGCGGCGGCGGCCACCGCGGCCAGCCAGATGAAGCCGAACGGGAACGCCAGCGGCGTCCAGCCGAGCGCGTAGACCAGGCCGACGCAGCCGAAGACCAGGGCGCCCCAGAATCCGGGGGAGAAACGTCCTCGGATCGCTTCCTCCAGGTGGATGCGTCCGTCCGAGGATTCGGGCAGGAGCAACCAACCGGCGCCGTACGCCAGCAGGCCCACACCGGAGAACACGGCCGCGACCACGAACAGGCCGCGGACCAGGGCAGGGTCCCAGCCCAGGCGCGCAGCCAGGCCGGAGGCGACGCCCCCGAACCAGCGGTCGGGGCCGCGGGCTATGCCGAGGCGGCGGATCCAATCGAAAAAGGCGGTGCCAGCCGGTCGGGCCGGCGGTGGTTGTGCGGTCATGGTTCAATCCTGGTTCGTGGCGGCGCACTCCGCTATTGGGGATCGCCCTGAATCGACCCTGATTGAACCCTGAGGCGGTCGTTCCCGGATTCCGGCCAGAACCCTGATTTCAGCCCCTATTCGAGTGCTCCACGCCATGCCAGATCGCCCGGGATGGCTGCGGCGTGGTTCGATGGTCGTATGCCAGTCGAACCCCGGCCACCGTTGCGCCGCCCCCAGGCGGGGCGCAAGATCGCGGGCGTGGCCGCTGGCTTGGCGGACCATCTGGGCCTCAAGCCCAGCCATGTGCGTTGGGCGCTGGCGATCACCGGATTCCTAGGGGCCGGACTGGTGCTGTACGGCTGGCTGTGGCTGACCGTGCCGTCCGCCGAATCGTCCGCGCCGCCCCGTCCCGCCGCCCTCGCCAGGCTCGCGCCGATGCTCCGCGACCCCGAACGCCGCTCCTCCTTCCTCCAGGGCGCGGCCGGAGTGGCTTTGCTGGTCACGGCTATCCTGGTCGCCGCCTCCGCCGCCGGAGCGGCCGTGCCCTGGCAGTGGCTGGTCCCGACCGCCGCTCTGTTGGCGGGGCTGGTCCTGGCCTGGAGCCAACTCGACCGCGTGGACGCGGACTCGAAACGCGCGCCGGTCTCCTGGTTGCGGCTGATCGGCGCGGTGGCCTTGGTGGTGGTCGGCCTGGTGCTGCTGATCAGCCAGGGGAAGGGGCCCGCTTCGCTGGTCGTGGCGCTGGTGGCGGCGCTGGCGGTCCTGGCCGGAGTGGCGCTGGTGGCGGCGCCGTGGTGGTTGCGGCTGATCGGCGCTCTGGGAGACCAACGCGCCGCCACCGCCCGCGAGGCGGAACGTGCCGACATAGCCGCCCACCTGCACGATTCGGTCCTCCAGACCTTGGCCCTCATCCGGACGCAGGCCGACGACCCGACGGCGGTCCGGCGTTTGACGCGCGCCCAGGAACGCGAGCTTCGGCAATGGCTCTACCAGGACCGGACGCCATCGGACCTGTCCCTGGCGACCGCTCTGAAGGACACCGCCGCCGAGGTCGAGGACTTGGCGGCCGGCGAGGTCGGCGTCGTGGTGGTGGGGGATCACCCGCCCACCGAGCCTGCCGCCGCCCTGATCGGCGCCACCCGCGAGGCCCTCCTGAACGCGATCCGGCACGGCTCGCCGCCGGTCTCGCTCTACGCCGAGATCACCCCCGCCCGCGCCCAGGTGTTCGTCAAGGACCGGGGCGCGGGCTTCGACCTGGACCAGGTGCCGGCGGATCGGCTGGGGGTGCGCGAGTCGATCCTCGGCCGGGTGCGCCGCCAGGGCGGCAGCGCCGAGGTGGTCTCGAAGCCGGGCCAGGGCACTGAGATACGTTTGACCATGGCATTGGACGGCCGGTGACTGCGGCCGGGCACGGCAAGGAGGAGAGCATGGGGCCTAGATTGCGAGTGGTTCTGGTGGACGATCACGCCCTCTTCCGCTCCGGCACCAAGGCCGAGTTGGGCGCGGCCGTGGACATTGTCGGCGAGGCTGGCTCGGTCCCTGAGGCCATCGCGGTGATCGCCCAGACCAGCCCCGACGTGGTGCTGTTGGACGTGCACCTGCCGGGCGGCCAGGGCGGTGGCGGCGCCGAGGTGGCCCGTGCGTTCGCCGGTGGCCAGGGCGCCGGTCCCGCCCGGCCGGTCAGGTTCTTGGCTTTGTCGGTGTCCGATGCCGCCGACGATGTCGTTGCCGTCATCCGGGCCGGCGCTCGCGGTTATGTCACGAAGACCATCACCGCGTCCGAGTTGACTGAGGCGATCAAACGGGTGGCGGACGGAGACGCGGTGTTCTCGCCGCGCCTGGCCGGATTCGTGCTCGACGCGTTCGGCGCCGCCGCGGGCGACGTCGCGCTGGCCGACGACGAACTCGACTCGCTGACCGCCCGCGAACAGGAGGTCATGCGGCTGATCGCCCGCGGCTACACCTACCGCGAGGTCGCCAGCGAACTGTTCATCTCCATCAAGACGGTCGAGACCCATGTCAGCGCCGTGCTCCGGAAACTCCAATTGTCGAACCGGGCGGAACTGACCCGCTGGGCCGTCCGCCGGAACCTCCTTGGACCGCGCCAGCGGCCGACCCGGGCCGTGGCGAAGCCCCGGGCGGGACGGGCGGCGCCCTGCGCGCCATGCCGCGCAAAG
>JAISCU010000474.1 GCA_031265345.1 Bifidobacteriaceae bacterium | reverse complement strand
CGGCCTGGCCCGTTCGATGCGCCCCGGGATGGTGGTCCTCGCGGACCGGAACTTCGACGCGCAGGACGTGATGGGCGCCGCCAGGGGCGCCGGGGCGGACTTCCTCGTCCGGGCGAAGGACAGGCGCCTGCTGCCGGTCCTCGCCCGCCACGCGGACGGCTCCTACCTCAGCGTGGTCGCCGGACACGAGGTGCGCGTCGTGGACGCGGAGGTCGCCGTCACGACCGGCCAGGGACGCCATCCGGACCGCTGCCGGCTCCTGACCAGCCTCCTCGACCCGGTCGCGCATCCGGCCCGGGACCTGGTCCGGCTCTACCACGAGCGGGGGGAGATAGAGACCGGCTTCCTGGAGCTGAAGTCGTCGATGCTGGGAGGCCGGGTGCTGCGGGCCCGGACCGCCGAAGGGGTCGACCAGGAGGTGTGGGCGTTCCTGGTGGCCTACGAGCTGCTGCGGACCGTGATCGCGGACGCCGCCCTGGCGGGCGGGTTGGACCCTGACCGGGGCAGCTTCACGGTCGCGTTGGAAGCGGCCCGCGACCTGCTGGTGCGGGCCGAGGAGGCCGTCGCCGGCGGTAACTGGTCAGGTCCTTGTGCGGCGTGTCTGGTCTGGTGTGACGGCTGACGGTGGGACACTCGGGGAGTGCCTTCTTCCCCTTCTGGCATGCCGACCTATGACGATTTGTTGCGGTTGGCCGCGGCGCAGGCGTCCATGATCGACGCGTTGAGGGCCCGGGTGATGGAGCTGGAGGACCGTCTCGGGGGGAACTCGAAGAACTCGTCGCGGCCGCCGTCCACGGCCGGTCCTGGCCGTCCGAAGCCGTCTCCGAAGTCGCTGCGGAAGAGGTCGGGCAGGGCGCCCGGCGGCCAGCGGGGCCACGAGGGGTCGACGTTGTCGCAGGTCGCGGACCCGGATGTGGTGGTGGAGCACCGTCCCGGCGTGTGCGACGGGTGCGGGGAGGAGTTGCCGGCGGACGCGGAGGGGATGGGTTGGCGGGCCCGTCAGGTGTTCGAGTTGCCGCCGGTCCGACCGGTCGTCACGGAGCACCGGGCGGTGCTGGTCTCCTGCGGGTGCGGGCACGCGACGTGGGGCGGCTGGCCTGTGGAGGCGACGGCGCCGGCCTGCTACGGGCCCAGGGCGAGGGCCGTGGCGCTGTACCTGTATCAGGGGCAGTTCCTGGCGAGGGGCCGGACGGCCCGGGCGATGGGCGAGTTGTTCTCGGCGCCGATGTCTGCGGGTACCGTCGCGAACTTCCAGGAGGCCGCGCACAGGGAGTTGGAGGGGTTCGAGGCGGCAGCCGACGCGGTCGCGGTGGCTTCGGCGGCTGGTTTCGACGAGACCGGGATCCGGGTGGGCGGCGAGAATTGGTGGCTGCACGTCGCGAGGACCGGAGAGGCGACAGCGTTGGCGGCCCACGCGAAGAGGGGCGCGGAGGCGATGCGCGAGATCGGGATCCTCCCCCGGTTCCGGGGTGTGGCGGTGAGGGACGCGTTGGCGTCTTATGACACGTTCGACGGCATGGGCCATCAGCTGTGCGGCGCGCACCTGTTGCGTGATCTCGTCGCGGTGACGGAGTTCCTTGAGGCGCACGTCGAGTACGCCGGGGCGTCGGGTTGGGTGTGGTCGGACCAGGCGGCGTGGTCGTTGCTGCAGGTCAAAGCCGCGTGTGACCGGTCCCCGGACGGGTTGTGCCCGCCAGGGTTGTTGGAGTCGCACCGGCATTTGATGTTCTCGGCCGCGCAGGTCGTCCTGTCGGGGGGCTTGTCGCCGCCGGGCGCGGTCGGCGCCAAGCATATGGCGGTGGCGCGCCGGATCGTGGGGCGGTTGGACGATTATCTGAGGTTCGCGGCGACTCCCGGGGTCGGTTTCGACAACAACGGCGCGGAGCGCGACTTCCGGATGGCGAAGGTCCGGATGAAGGTGTCGGGCGGGCTCCGGTCGGCGGCGGGCGCGGCCCAGTTCGCGCGGATGCGGGCCTACCTGTCTTCGTGCGCGAAGAACCGCATAGGAGAACTCGATGCCCTGGTCCGGGCGTTCACCGGCGATCCCTGGCTACCCGCCGCGACCTGACCAGTTACCGCCGGCGCCGTGGTCGACATCGTCGGCGAGGTCGGCCGCCAGGTCTTGGCGTCGCCGCCGCCCGAGCGTCGGCTGCGGGTCTGCCCCAGGGTCGTCAAACGCGCGATCTCGAAGTATCAAGCCCGCGGGGCCGACCTCGACCACACGTGCCGCAAAGCCGTCCTGGAGATCTCAGTCCTGGCCGGCGAGCCTCCGTGACAACCACGCCAAAACCTTAACTCAACGGCCTTGCCCCTAGTGGCGCTAATGGGTCTGTCAGAGAATTGTACGTTGAGCGCGGAGCTCGGAAGCTGGTGAATAACCTCAGTGAACCATTGCTCCAGTTTTCGACATCTCCATCATGATCTGCGCGTCCGCTCGGCCTCTTTCACTTGGCCGATGGTTCTCACACCGGATTCGCCGCAAGGGTGGAACGCGGCTGTTGATTTCCAAGAGCGATGCCATTTTCGCATCGACCGGCTATATAGTCGCTGTGAGTAGAGATGATCACCAAAGCCCCCCGCTTGGCCTGTTCGGCCAGAACTGTGAGAACAACCTCACCATTGGCATGATCGAGGGCTGAAGTCGGCTCGTCCGCTAGGATAATGGTCGGCTGTTTGATCATAAGCCGCGCGAGTGCGACCCTTTGCTGCTCACCACCCGAAAGGGTGTATACTCTTTCCCTCTCGGCACCTTCGAGACCGACTCGGGCGAGCGCCTCCGCTATCAGATCCGCTTTCGCGCTCGCGCTCAGTCTCGGCCTGGCTATTTTCACCGGCACCATTAGATTTCTACGCACATTCCAAGACTCGATTAGGCCGTAATTCTGGAACAAGAACCCTAGCGTGTCCCGGAAATATTTCCTCGTCCGTCGCTCAGCCAGCCCCCTGCCGCTCCGACCAAATTCTAGTCCACCGTAAGAGATGGTTCCGGCGTCGAAAGGCTCCAAGAGGCCAATACAATTCAAGAGCGTGGTCTTGCCGGAGCCGGATGGGCCCGTGATGGCACACATGGTGCCCTGCCGCAGGTCGAAGGACAATTGTGACCACAAGACCTTGTTCCCGAAGCTCTTATCCATGCGGGTTACCGTGAGATGCGACGGCGGATTGTCGGAAGAAGCCGTCGGCTCTCCTGTTTTGACTGTCATTCTGATTCCCTTCAGGTTCGTTTGACAAAATCAGCTCGGAATCTGGACTCATGCGCTCTAAGCGCCGCCACCGTCACTCCGGCCTCTACAACGATCAGCGTGACAGCCGCCACCAAGTCTCTTTCCCGTTCCATGTGAGCCAGAGTGGCAGTCAAGCCGACCGCTAGACCGGAAAGGCACAGGGTCACTGGTAAGAACCAGCGGTGACGGGCCACGAAGCCATAGCCGTGAATCGTCTCCACGAACATCGGGCGACGTCGCCGATCACAGTACACCGCTGCCATCACCAACGCGGCTAGGAGCAGTACGGCCCCACCCAGGACCAAGCCGAACGAGTCAAGTCGGAGCGCGCGACGCGAGAGGTCAGTAGCGTACGTGACTGCGTCGGCGGCGTTGTCAATACCCATAAACGATCCGCGCACTCCCTCTGAGATCAGCGCTCCGTTCAACACTTTCGGATCGAGAAACAGAACATCATCCATTGACGTATAGGACAAGTACTCGCCTGCGCTGAGCAGACCCGACGATGTCGACACGACTGCCACCACAGGGTCATGCAGATAGGTTGGCGCCTGATCCTCGACTCGGCCGAAGGTCGTTCCATTGAACGTGAAGAGGTCCTGATTGGGCGCTGTGGAAATGATACGTCCGCTTGGGTCGCAACCTGGGCCGGGGTCCTCTCCCCACTCCTCGCAAAGCGACCTGAATGATTCGGTGTATTCCTGCAACAAGTCCTGGTGGTCGCCGCGATAAGTCTGCGGAACCAGCAAAGCAAAGACGTTCTCATCGTCGGAGGCGGCCTCACTATCTCCGCCAATTCGGTGCCCTTGGGAATCGTTCACAGTCTCAACATCCAAGTACTTGGGATTAACGACCATCGCGTTCGAGCCTCCAGGGCTTTCCGGTTCCAACGAGTCGTCTCCCCACTGGCCCTTATATCCGGCTAGGAGCACCTGACCGTTCCGCTCCATCTGCGCGATGACCGTTCGCAAACCAGGCGCGTCGCGTACGTCATCATCATGACGACGCTGCAACGTCAGTCGCAAGGCGTAAAGGGGATCACCTTGTGTCCAGCGGCTCGCTTCCTCAAGCGAGCGGCCTATTCCTTCGATCCGGTTCATCGTCCCTGAGGTCGTGCCGAACACTACCGCAAGCACAACGACCTGCGCCGTAGCAGCGAACAGACCTTCACGCACTGGAGTCCCTTCACCTTTCAGCACCGCCCGAGCATCAGCGATGTGTCCGCTGCCCGCGGTCAACACTATGGTCAGGCAAGCGACGAACAACCCAAGCCCGACCAATCCGACCCCCAGGATCGTCACGAAGCGCCAGACTTGGCGGAAGTGGTTGTAGACTCCGAGCACTGGTGTCCCGACGAGGATCACCCCGATTAGGCCCCCTCCGAAGGCAGATGCAGCAGCAGCCAGCTCGGCGCCGGCAATCCCCGCGCGACGATAGCCGTGGAGAGCCTTAAGGGCATGCGCTCTCCGGTTGGACGACACCGAATACGCAACGGCCAATCCCAGCGCAACGATCACGACGACAAGCGCACCCGCAAGATTGCCCTGCGCCATGGCATAAGCCAACAGTCCAACCGCAGGCACAGTGTCCTTCTCGACAGTCAGTCCTGCATTCTCAAGCGCAGCTAGAACCTCGGGCTCTCGGCTTCGATCTCCGCTGGAGACGTATCTCCCCCTCAGGTCCTCAGTGGTGATGTCTGTTCCCGGCTCGACCCGTGTGCTCGACGATCCGTGGAAGAAGTCCGGGTATTCATCGCCTCCGTGACGACCAAAGGCAACTGGGTCACCGATGAAGGAGAATAGAATCCGGCCCTGCATCGAATTAGTCGGCTCGGGCTGGATTTTGAAGATGTTGGTTCCGGTGGACCGCGCTGCCTCCTCGATCGCTGCTATCGCCGCCTGTTTACTCTGGGCGTCGACCTCAACCACCCGGAAGGCCGTCCGCGTCCCGGCGGGTTGTGCCTCGTCAATTGAACTGAACACCTGCCCGGATACCACTATGCAAAAGACCATCGCTACCCATAGCGTGACCTTCGCGATAAAATGCACGTCAAAACCCCGCTATCCTCTAGAAACGAAGCGAAGTCGTGCCGGTCGAGCGGACAAACGGATTATGCTCCTCTTTCGAACCCTAAGTAAGCGACGGACAAGCGAGGCTCGTTCGAGATCAGGTCGCAACAATCCGACGGCTCGGATATGGCTTACGCGGATGGTTGCGACCACCCGCGTAAGCCACAATCACACAGTCAGCTCTTACCGTAGTAGCATTCGTTGCCGCTGAATGCCCTGCCGGTCTTTGCTTTGGCTGTCGCTCCAGCATCCGCATGTACGGTCGCATAGCCCGTGCCGATGGCCGTTGCGTAGTGCCTATAGTCCGGATGATTGTACGATGACGTGATGTACCCGAATCCCGGGATGCCAGACTTGTCGCAAGTGAAATTGCCTTTGTCGCTGCCGGCAGCTACCGCAGCTGGTGCCAGTGCACCCCCCATCAACAACAGAGACGCTGCAATCGCAACAGCCTTCTTGGTGATTCGCGGTTTCATGGAAACCCCCGCTTTCCGTTTGGTTGATTCGCCCAATGGCTATTGGACGTTCTGATCGTAACATGCTGCGATGGCCTCGCCGGGCATCCTTGCTGAACCTCGACCGACCATCATACTGTGCGTCGTCCCAAAACGCCTGATAAAGGGGCTCTTCTACAACGAAGAGTGATTTCGGTCACACTGAGGTTTTCTCGCCAGGGTTGCATGCGTGGCGTTTGATTCGGGGGTTGACCTGATATGCGCAGGGCCGCGCCGGAGGTCTTGGCGGCGGCCAGGGCCCAGCGTTGGGATCCCGCCGAGGCGTTGCGGGTGTTGCTGGCCGAGGAGATCGACGGGCGGGACCAGGCGTCCAGGGCGGCGAGGCGGCGGGCGGCGGGCCTGCCGTCGGGCAAGACGTTCGAGTCGTGGCGGCGGGAGGACTCGTCGATCCCGCCCGGCACGCAGGACGGGCTGGCCGCCCTGGAGTGGGTGGGGCGGCGCGAGAACCTGGCCCTGGCCGGCCCGTCGGGGACCGGCAAGTCCCACTTCGCGGAGGCTCTGTGCCACAAGGCGATCGACGCGGACATGCGGGTCGCGTGGTTCACGACCGAGGATCTGGGCGGCCTCGTGGCCAGGGCGTCCGCTGACGGTTCGGCGTCCAGGATGGTCAAACGGGTGTGCCGGGCCGACGTGATCGTGGTGGACGACGTGGGCCTGCTGCCCGTCAGCCCCCAAGCGGCGGAGGGGTTCTACCGGATAGTCGAGGCGGCGTACGAGAAACGCTCCGCGGTGGTCACCTCGAATCCGCGTCCTTCCGGCTTCGACCAGATCATGCCGAAGACGGAGGCGACCGCCGCGGTGGACCGGTTGCTGCACCACGCGCACGTGGTGCTGACCGAGGGCGGGTCGCACCGCCTGGCCGAGGCGACCGGCGGACGCGGGGTGATGCCGCTGGCGTGACCCGACCGCTCCCGGACAGGGAGATCACATGGCCACCAGCGGGGACCCGCCTTGGCCACCGGCAGGGAAATCAAATGGCCACCCACAGGGAAATCAGAACGGCCATTGACAGTTGGCGATGCTGTCACTGGGCGGTTGTCCGCCGATGCTCCCAGGCCGGATCTAACCCACCATCAGGGGAGTAGGTCCTAACTTCACGGCCTTACGGTTAGTCCTCGGTCGGTCTCAGGTCAGTTCCAGCGGGTCGACTGGTCCCGGCGAGCCGGCTGGTCCCGGTCTGCGGCCTGGCGTTTCACCGGGATCGACAAAATGGCAGTGACCAGCGCCAGGACCAGGCCCGCGCCGATGGCCGTGCCGAAGGAGTCGATCTCCAAGCCGAAGCTGGTCAGCGACGTCACCCAGGACACCAATTCGAGCATGGCGGCGTTGACGATCAAGGCGAACAAGCCCAGGGTCAGGATGTACAAGGGCAGCGACAACAGCTTGGCCAGCGGTTTGACGACTGTGTTGACCACCGCCAGGACCAGGCCGATCACCAGGTAGGAGGCGATCTGGCCGAGGACGGATTCGTGCTCCGGGACCAGGCGCATCGAATCCCACAGGCCGTCCACTATCCACAAGCCGACTGCGTTGATGACGATGCGCCAACCGAATGGGACCATCCAGCGATCATGCCACGATCCGGTTTGGGCCTGGTCATCCGGGCAAGGATGATTCGAATAGGACGGGTGGGGAACCGCGTTCGGCGGTGGTGTCCGTAATCGGCTGGAACTCGGTCACGCCGCCAATTGAAGCCAGTTGCGGACACAGCCAGAAGGGGGCGCCGATGCCGCCGACTCGTCCACCTGCGCAAACGCGAATGGCCGAACAGACGGCATCGGGCGGCGGTGTCCGTAATCGGCTGGAACTCGGACGCGCCGCCAATTGAAGCCAGTTGTGGACAAGAGCGGACTGCCCCGACCGGGCCGGGCGGCCGAAACGGCGAAGCCCATACGTGCCAAGCCCGGGGATTTCGAGGCGACCGCGAGGGCGTGAAACGATGGACTCATGAGCAAGGTGCCGATCCGCCCGTCCGTCGTGGCCCTGCCGCCGTACCACGCTGGAGCGCGGCCGTCCGGACGGTTGGTCTACAAGCTCTCCGCCAATGAGTCGCCGTTGCCGCCGTTGCCTGGCGTCATGGCGGCGGTCGCGGATTCGGCGGTCGATCTCAACCGCTACCCGTCGATGCTGGCAGACGGCTTGGTCGAGGCCATCGCCCGGTTCCACGACCTCGAACCGGGCCAGGTGGCGGTCGGTGCCGGCTCGGTGGCGGTGCTGGGCCACATCCTGACGGCGGTGGCCGGGGAGCGCGACCGAGTGGCCTACCCGTGGCGATCCTTCGAGGCCTACCCGATCCTGACCGGCATCACCGGCGCCGAGTCGGTCCAAGTGCCGCTCGGCCCGGCTGGACGCCTCGACCTGGCTGCCCTCGCCGCCGCCGTTGACGAGCGCACTCGGGCGGTGTTGATCTGCACGCCCAACAACCCGACTGGGCCCGCGGTTCATCAGGGCGAGTTCGACCGTTTCATGGAGGCGGTGCCGGAGGATGTATTGGTCGTGCTGGACGAGGCGTACGTGGACTTCGTGACCGACCCGGACTCGGTGGACGGCATCGGCGCGCTGGCTAAGTACCCGAACCTGGTGGTGCTGCGGACTTTCTCGAAGGGCTACGGGCTGGCCGGGCTGCGGGTGGGCTACGCGCTCGGTCGCACCCACCTGATCGACGCCGTCAGAGCCGTGACCACGCCGTTCTCCGTCTCCGCGATGGCGGAAATGGCCGCCATCCGGTCCCTCCAGCTGCAGGAGGAACTGCGCGCGCGCGTCGCGCAAGTGGTCGAGCGCCGGGCCTTCATGCATGAGGGCCTACGCGCCGAGGGCTGGGAGCTGCCCGATCCGCAAGGCAACTTCGTGTGGCTCGACCTCGGCGTGGACGCCATGCCGTTCGCCGACGCCTGCCGCCGGGCGGGAGTCCTGGTCCGGCCCTTCGCGGACGAGGGCGTCCGCATCTCGGTCGGCGAGCAAGAGGGCGCCGAGCGCTTCCTGGAAGTGGCCGCCACCTGGGTCTGAGCCCAGGCACCCAATCCCCCAGAACGGGGGACAGCCGCCGTTCTGTAGGGGTTGGACGATGCCGCTCGGCTCGGTTGGCGCAGCAGCCGCGGGTTAACCCCAAGGCGAGTTGGGAGGCTGCCCGGGCGGCACCGTGCAAAACGAGAGTTGGGGACTATCCCTAACTCTGGTTCGGTCGACCAGAAAGTCTCCAGGAGACATCTTGGGCGGCGGTTCCGGCGCTCCGTCGGTGCGAGGGCCGTTTTGTGCTGTCGCCCGCCGCCCAGGCCGCCGATGCCGCCGGGCCGGGTTCGCGCCGGTGTTCGGGTTAACCCCAGGGCGAGTTGGGAGGCTGCCGGGACTGCGCTCGCCCGAGTCGGCGGCCAGGATGGACTCGTGAGCATTGATCCCGAGACCAGAGTTTTCTCGCCGTCGGCGCAGTCGACTGAATTGGGGCCTGTCCCCAATTCGACTGAACCACATACGCGCGGCCCGGCGATTGAATTGGGGCCTGTCCCTAATTCGGTTGATCGGCACCCGCGCGGACCCCAGCCTGGCGCGCTGCGCGTGCTGCGCGGCTACGGGCGGATGTGGCGCAGAGCGGGCAAGAACACGGTGGTGCTGTTCACCGTTGGGATCATGTCGGTGGTCTCGTTCACGGTGCTCTTGGCGCTCTTCTGCGTGAGCATTGGCACCATCGTGATCTGGCTGGGCCTACCCGCGCTGGCGGGGACGCTGGCGTTGGCGCATCTGTTCGCCGAGGCGGCGAGGCGGTTGGCGCGGTGGCGGGGTGATCGCATCGTGGACCCGGCGCCGCTCGCAGCCGGACCGGGCGGGGCGGCGTGGACCAACCGGGCCTGGCGATGGCTGAAGGCAGAGATCACCTCGCCGGTTCGGTGGCTGGAACTGTTGCATGGCGTGGTCTCGATGGTGTTGGGCCTGAGCGGCCTGGTGTTGGCGGTGTCGTGGTGGGCGGCAGCGCTGGGCGAGGCCCTGGTGCCCGTATGGGTGCCCATAGTTGAACGCATGGAGCCTGGGTCGGTCGCCACGGTTGGGGACCTGCTGGCCTGCTCGACTGGGCCGTCGACTTGCTTCGACCATTCGCACGGGCTGATCGACGCGATGATAGGTCTGCTGCTGTTCGCGCTAGCGCCCCTGGTGCTGGAAGGCTGGGCGCGCCTGTGCGCGCTCCAGGCTCGCGCGCTGCTCACTCCCCATGGTGCCTCGGCCAGAAAGCGCGTGCTCCAACTCGAAGCCGCCCGGACCCAGGCAGCGGCGGCGGAGACGGCGGCCTTGCGGTCGGTCGAACGCGACCTTCACGACGGCCCGCAGCAGGCGCTCATACGGGTCGGCATGGACCTGGCGGCGGCGGAACGCAGGCTCGCCAGCGGTGACGCGGCGGCAGTCCAAGAGCTGATCGAGCAGGCGAAGACCCGCAACAGCCAGGCGCTGGCCGACCTGCGGGCGCTGTCACGCGGCATCGCGCCGCCCACCCTGGCGGGGCGCGGGCTGCTGGCGGCGGTGACTGTGGCGGCGGCATCGTCCACGGTGCCTGTGACGTTGGCGGGCTCCGTGCGAGAGGGCGAGCGCTTCCCGGAGGCGGCCGAGACGGCGGTCTACTTCGCCGCCGCCGAATTGCTGGCCAACGCGGCCAAACATGCCGGAGCCTGCGCCATCGAGGTGATGCTGGACCAGGTGGACGGCTCGCTGGTGTTGACGGTGCGTGACGACGGCCGCGGTGGCGCGCAAATCCTGCCCGGCCACGGCCTGGCCGGGTTGGCGGATCGCTTGGCCGGCGTGGACGGGTCCTTGACGATTGCGGATACGGTTGACGGCATGGGAACCACGGGGACCACGGCGCGGGTGATGGTGCCGGTCGGGACTGTGCCGGTCGGGACGGCGCCGGCCGGGTGAAGGGGCTCAGGATCGTGGTGGCGGATGATTCGGTCCTGCTGCGCGAGGGTCTGGCCCGCCTGCTGGCCGAGGCGGGCCATCTTGTCGTGGACACGGCCGCGTCGGCGCCCGAGCTCCTCGCCGCCGTGCGCCGGTCGCGCCCCGAGCTGGCGGTCGTGGACGTGCGGATGCCGCCTGATTTCACCGACGACGGTTTGCGGGCGGCCATCGAGTTGCGCGCCGAGCTGCCTGGGCTGGCGGTGCTGGTGCTGTCGCAGTGGGTCGAGGCCGGCGCTGCCCGCGAACTGCTCGCCGACGGCCGGGGCGGCGCGGGCTATCTGTTGAAAGACCGTGTGCAGGACCTGGGCTCGTTGGATCAGGCGATCAGGCGTCTGGCGCACGGCGGCACGGTGATCGATCCGGAAGTGGTGGCCCAGTTGATGGTGCGGCCTGCCGACAGCCCGCTGGGGAGGCTGACCCCGCGGGAGCGCGAGGTCCTGGGGCTGATGGCGGAGGGCAAATCGAACGCCGCCATCGCGTCCAGTTTGGTCGTCACCGAAGGGGCCGTCGAGAAGCACGTCGCGTCGATCTTCGCCAAGCTCGACCTGGCGCCTTCGGTCAGCGACCATCGCCGAGTGTTGGCGGTGCTGATGGCGTTGGGTCGTCTATAAACTGGTCGGATGGCTGCTCCGGCACCCCCAGGGCCACCGCCGCCGGGTTGGTATCCCGACCAGATGGGCTCAGGGCAGATGCGCTACTGGGACGGTTTCCAGTGGACCCCAGCCACGATGCGCTTCGTCAATCCGCCGTTCAACGCCCGCGCCAAGTGGTCGATCATCTGGTTGGGATCGAGCTATGCCGCCTTGTTCGTCGCCGCGTTCGTGGTGGCCATGGTGGACTTGTTGGCCTCACTGGATGACGGCGCCGAGTCGACGGTCATCTGGTCGGGGTTCGCTCTCGGTTTTGCGGCGACCGCGTGGCTGGCCGTCCGGGCCATCATCGCCGCGGCGCGCGCCCGCAAGGAGATCGTGCGGTCCAGACTCACTCCGAATCCTCAGGGCGGCGAGGGAGCGGCCATCGCCGTGATGGTCGCGGGCGGCGTCGAGTTGCTGGGCGTGGTGGTGTATTCCATCATCCTGACGTTGGTTGTCGCGCTATCCCCTGTCTGATCCAGCGCGCAGTCCGAGTGGCGAGAGACGCGGGGTAGTGTTCGTCCAGCAGCAGCGCGATCCTAGAAGGCATCAAGCGCCCGTCGGCGTTCGAAGGATCGGCGCGCCTGTTCCTGCGCATGATGCACCCGCTCCACGTCGGAGTCGATCTCTCGGCGGTGGTCGGCCCAGTAATTCAGGGCGCATTCGACTTCGCGCGGCGTCAGCCCCGTGGCTGCCACCACGTTCTCCACCGACCGGTCGGCGGGGTCATGCGCCATCCACGACTCGGCGACGGTCCAGACCTCAGGTCCTCCCACTAGAGCGGCGATGCGCGTGCCATGGGGCGTGGCCACGAACCGGATGCCAGGATGAGCCTGGATTCGGAGCCATTCCGACAGGGCGGTGTTGACCGGCAAAGACTTGCTCCAGCCAGCAGCGGCCATGAACTCGGTGGCGGATTCCTCGACAGCGTCGCCCAAGCGAACACTCAGTGGGAGACTCACTATTGCATTGTGGCACAACGAAAACACCCCGCCATCCGGAGGGCGCAAGCTACGAGCGGTCGTTCTTTCTTCGCGCGTGGTCGGTAGCGGGACGATGCCGTCGGCACGGTTCGGGAGCCGGATCGCGAGGCGCGGACTACTCGGTGGCGTACTCCATCCGGGTCGCGACATCGTGAGCGGCATCGTCCCCGTGCAGGTCCGCGACCAGGGCCAGCGCCATGTCGATACCCGCGGACACGCCCGCCGAGGTCCACCGACTGCCGTCGTGGACCCATCGCGCGTCGGCGACCCACCCGACATCCTGCCCGAACGACGAGGCCCAGGCGAAGGCGCGTCGGTTGGACGTGGCACGGTGTCCATCGAGCAGCCCAGCGGCTGCCAGCACCGCCGATCCGGTGCACACCGATGTGATCAATCCTGCCGGCCGTGCCCATTCAGCCAGCCAACCGAGCCATCGCGCGTCGGTGACCAGGCGTCGCGTCCCCTGGCCGCCCGGCACCATGACGATGTCGGATTCTGCCGCGTCATGGTAGGAGATGTCCGCCAACGCCCGAGGGCCTGTCGCGCTGGTGACCGGCCCGGCGGCGGGTCCCACCAGCGTCACCGCGAACCGGTCCGGTTCCAATCCGAACACTTCCGCCGGACCGAACACGTCCAGCAACTCGAACCCGTCGAACAGGATTATCGAGACGCGCCGGGCGGTTGGCGCGGTGCCATGCCCGTCGTCGCTCGGCCTGTGCTCCATCACTGGCCAGCGCCCCCTCAATTCGTACCCACTGGCCTGGAGTTAGGTTGTCCAATGTCCACAGCGGGCAGCGCGACCAGTTCAATCACAGGGCTATTATACGAACGAGCCTTGACGCCCCCATAGCCCGGTTCGGCGGCATCCGCCCTATGTGACGGTGTTGCGGCAGGGGAACGTTCGCACAGGAAGAACTCCAGCCGCGTCGTACCATCCGACGGCCTCCTCCCGGCCCGCAACCATTACACCCTAACGTTGCGCCCTAATGCACCGGCCAATGCGGAACGACACGGTTCAATACGGGGCCGCGCGGTCTGACGCGCCGGGAGCGTAACCGCAGGTCAAGGTCTCGGAAAGCGCCCTGAACAGCCAGAACGCGTGGCGCGCCTGAAGGGATTCGAACCCCCAACCTTCTGATCCGTAGTCAGATGCTCTATCCGTTGAGCTACAGGCGCAGGTGCCAACGAGGCCAGGGAGCGAGTCTACCCCGGACGCATCCGAGAGCCAAACGCCCGCCCGGCCTCACCCAAAAGCCTCCGGGAGAGTTGCCGCTGGCCTCGAGTAGGAATGCCCGTGTGGTCCCGTCGCTCTGGGGCGAGGGCCCGCCGCCACGAGGGATCGGATTTGTCCACAAGTGGCCCCAACTCGCCCCCGGCCCGAGTTGCAGGGGCTTGCGGACAACGCGCCCGATGCCGCACGCCCGGTCATCCGCGTCACCGCAGGTCAGCGCGCTGACGGTTCTGGCGCGGTTTCCGGCGGGTGTCCACAAGTGGCCCCAACTCGCCTCCGGCCCGAGTTGCAGGGGCTTGCGGACATCCCGCCCGGCTCGGACATGTGCAAAGTGGTGGTCTCGCGCCCGGCGGCCCTGCATTTGGATGGTCTCGAGGCCGAGACCATCGGTTTGCAGCCTTTTGCCTCGCGAGACCATCGGCTTGCGGTCCAAGGCAGCCACTCACCGGGTGCTCGCGCGCACACAGCGGAGAGCTGAACGCCTACAGGTCGGTCGGGTGGATCGGGAACGCGTCGGCGTCCAGGACCTCGCCGCCGACGGTGCGCTGGATGACGCGGGCGAGCGAGGCGATCAGGTTGGCCATCTGCGAGCGGGTGCGGCAGTGATCGGGCGGTGGGAACTCCATCAGCAGATGCTTCGGGTCGACCGGGATCCACCGCACGGTGTAGGCGACGGCCCCTGAGGAAGCCCAATCGACTTGGCGCAGCGCGCCAGGCGGCTCGTCCACTCCGGCGATCTCGATCACCAGGGTGCCCGCGGGGCCGAGGTCGGCGCTGAGCGCGTAACGATCCAAGGCGGGCGGCTCGGCGGCAACGGCCCGGTCACGCTCGCGAGCCCTCTGGTGCAGTTCGGCCCGGCGCTCGTCAGGCATGTAACGGGCGAACGCGGCCGCAGCCGAGCCAGCAACAGGACCGGAGGCCGAGCCGCCAGCGGGTCCGCCACCAGAGCTGCCCCGTCCTGCGGCGGGTCCGCCACCAGGGCCGCCGCCAGGACCGGCGGCAGGACCGCCGCCAAGACCACCGCCACCAAGACCAGCGCCACCAGGACCAGCACCATGACCGCCAGGAGAACCCGCACCCGATCCGCCGCCCAAGCCAACCCCGGAGCTGCTCCCGCCAAGGGACGAAAGCTCGTCCGCGGCATCGTCCAAGGCCCCCACAGGAGCGAAATCATGCCATTCGATGGCCAACTCGAAATGCGGCACCACCGACCGGGCCGTGGCGAGGGCGGCCTCGGGCTCCAACCAGAGCGGGGAGTAGACGGACAGGTCGAGCGCGCCATCGGGCACGGGCGCCACCATCAGGCCGGACCCGTGGAACCGGGCCACGCCCCCCAGCCGCCGCGCCGTCGCGACCAGGAAGTCGATCACACGGCGCTCCTCGCGGACCGGCAGCCCATCCGGGAAGGCGCGCGCCACGCCGGTCGGATCGAGCGAGCCGGGGAAGGGCCGGTCGCCCCGTTCGGTCAATGTGGTGGCGAGCCAAGCCTGGTTCAAGCCCCGCGGCAAGCCCAGTGAAGGCCCCAGGCCAGCGCCCACAATGTAAGGGCCGAAGAGCGACGAGTAGCGGGAGAGCGTGACCTCGCCCATGGCTTGCTCGACCCGGCGCCAGCGCGTCGACGCCAGGATGGCGATGTCCTCCGTGGCGGCGCCCGGTGGCAGGACCAGCAGATGATGCGTCTCAGCGAGGGCACTGGTGAGCGTCTGGGGCATGATCGGCGCTAGATCGCGGTGCGGTGGAAGTTCAGATGCGACCGGGACGGGGTGGGCCCGCGTTGCCCCTGGTAGCGCGAGCCGGACGCGCCGGAACCGTAGGGGCGCAGTGCCGGGCTGGACAGCTCGAAGAAGCACATCTGTCCGATTTTCATGCCCGGCCACAGCTTGATCGGCAGCGTCGAGACGTTCGACAACTCCAGCGTGACGTGCCCTTCGAAGCCGGGGTCGATGAATCCCGCCGTCGAATGCGTCAACAGCCCCAACCGCCCGAGCGAGCTCTTGCCCTCCAAGCGCGCCGCGACGTCGTCCGGCAGGCGCACCCGCTCGAAGGTCGAGCCGAGCACGAATTCGCCCGGATGCAGGACGAAAGCCTCGTCGGCCGGCACGTCGAAGCGCCGGGTCAGCTCGGCTTGTTCCTCGGCCGGATCGATCACAGCGCAGAGGTGGTTGTCGAACAGCAGGAAATACCGGTCGAGCCTGACGTCGACCGAACTGGGCTGGATCATGGACGCGTCGAACGGGTCGAGATCGATCCGCCCAGCCTCGATTTGGG
Source organism: Bifidobacteriaceae bacterium (assembly GCA_031265345.1). The sequence goes on along the minus strand of JAISCU010000474.1, from coordinate 1,841 downwards.
CGGCGATGTCGCGGTCCGATAACAGCACAGCTTAACCTTAGCCGCGCTGGCCAGTGCCTCGATTCAGTTGCACGATGCCGTCCGCCCAGGTCCCGCCCCCATCTCAGGTCCGTTCGACTCGGGTTGGCGGCGGCGGATGGGAGGCTGGGAGCGGGGGACCGAAGCACTGGCGATGATTCGGTATGCTCGTATGGCTCCCCTGCGTTGTTGAGGTGTTCGTCGCCTCGGCGGTCGGCGGGGCGCGCGGGCGTAGTTCAATGGTAGAACAGCAGCTTCCCAAGCTGCCAGTGCGGGTTCGATTCCCGTCGCCCGCTCCAGCGCGGGCCACTCCAGCATGGGCGGTCGCGGTCAGAACGGAGCCATTCCAGCGATCCCCGGCCTGGTGAGTCGCATGCCTGGTCAATCGTAGGGCCGTCCGGCGCCCGGATGGGGCCGAGGCTAGCCTTGAGGACATGTGCGGACGATTCGTCAGCTATTTCGACCCGGCTGACCTGGCTGGTGTGTTCGACGCCGATTCGATCACCGACCTGCCAGGACCATCATGGAATGTGGCCCCGACCAATCAGGTGCCGCTGGTCCGGGACATGAAGCGCGCCGCCGAAGACTCAACCCGCGACCGCGCCGACCATCAAGCCAGCGAGGCGCGCCGTTCCCGCGAGGTCCGCCAACCCGGCGAGGTCCACCGTCCCCGCGAGGCGCATCAGCCCCGCGAGGTCCGGGGTGCTCGGTGGGGCTTGGTTCCCTCGTGGGCCAAGGACCTCTCGATGGGCGCGCGGCTGATCAACGCCCGCAGCGAGACAATCACCGTCAAACCGGCCTTCAGGGCGGCCGCCAAGTCGCGCCGAGCCCTGATCCCGGCGGCCGGATATTACGAATGGCAGGCGGGTCCGGCGGGCCCGAAGACGCCGTTCTTCCTCCACCCGGAGGACGAGGGCCTGATCGCCCTGGCCGCGCTCTACGAATGGTGGTGGCCGCGCCCGGACCGGTCACTCGCCCCCACCGGACCAGCGAGCCGCCCGAATCCGCTGGTCAGCGCCACCATCGTGACTCGTGCCGCGACCGATGCCCTGGGCGCGATCCATGACCGCATGCCGCTGGTGGTCCCGCCCGAACTGTGGGAGGCATGGCTCAGCCCCGAACTCGACGCGCCATCCGCCGTCACCGTTTTGATCGATGAGATCCCCGATCCGGTGCTGGTCCCGCGCGAGGTCGGCCGCGCGGTCGGCTCGGTCCGCAACGACGACCCCAGCTTGATCGCGCCCGCTGGTCGAGCGGACGGTCTGTCCCCTGACTAGTCGAGGAACCGTCCCCAGGCCGGGCTACCAAGTCAGATGCGTTGTGCCCGGGGCCGCGTGGCCAGCCGCCGCGGCGACGTGCTCGCTCGCCGTCGTGTCGATCACGCCGCCCACCATCAGCGCGCCCACGACCACGCACGCCACCAGCAACAACACCGCCAGGATCAGGACCGCGGTGAGAGCCGCGCCGAACCGTTGGGGCACCCCGCGTTCGGACCGATCAGTGGACGATGCCGCTCCGTCGGCCCCGGCAGCCCAGCTCGGGGTCACGACCGGCACCGGCCTGGGCACCGGTTCGACGCGCCTCGTGGCTGGCGCGACTTGATACGAGAGTCGACCGACTTGCGGACTGTCCTGGGTTCCGTCGGCTTGCTGCGGACGCTGCCGGGGCTTTCCTGCGTCATGGCCTGCGACACCCTGAGGAAGCCGAACGGATGCTGTCGCGGATCGGGTGTGGCGCCCGGCCCCGGTCTTCGTGGACTGGTCGACGGTGGAACGTGGCGGCCATGGAGTGCGTGGATCGCCCAAGATTGGATCGAATCTGCG
>JAISCU010000472.1 GCA_031265345.1 Bifidobacteriaceae bacterium | reverse complement strand
ATCACCTTGATCCCGGTCTCGAACATCTGCGTCCGGGGCTCCAGCGCATCGAAGGCCGGCGGGTCGCGGTGGATGCCCCAACGCTCGCCGACTTCCAACCGTTCGCCTGCTTTCAGGTTGAGGCACTGGCCGGTCACGTTGAAGACGTGACCTTTGGTGATGTCGCCCACGGGCACGGCGATGGGTCCGCCCGTGTCCACCACGCTGGCACCGCGGACCAGGCCGTCAGTGGGTTTCAAAGCGATAGTCCGCACCAGGTTGTCGCCCAGATGCTGCTCCACTTCGAGGGTGATGGTGGTCTTGCCTTTCCCTTCACCTTGACCGATGTTGTCCACCTCGACCAGCAGCGCGTTGTAGATCTCCGGGATGGTGTCCCCAGTGAACTCGACATCGACCACCGGGCCGATCACTCGCGCCACCCGGCCGGTTCCAGGCGCGGCGCCGCCGGCCGCCTGGCCTTCGAGACTGGTCGTGGTCATGGGTTCTCGCTTTCTGTTCGGGTCCGCGACCGGTTGGAAGCGGACGATGACGGCCGGAGCCTAGTCCCTGGCTCCCGCCAAGGCGTCGGCGCCGGAAACGATCTCGGAGATCTCTTGGGTGATCTCTGCCTGGCGGGCTTGGTTGGCCAGGCGGGTGTAGGTGCGGATCAGGTCCTCGGCGTTGTCCGTGGCGGTGTGCATGGCCCGCTGCCGGGCGGCCAACTCGCTGGCGGCCGATTGCAGCAGGCAGTTCCATATCCGCGTGCGGATGTACCGGGGCAGGAGGGAATCGAGCACATCGCGTGGACTCGGCTCGAACGCATAGAGGGGGAACAGGTCTTCGGGTTCCACCACACCTTCGACCACTTCGAGGGGCAGCATGCGGATGATGCGTGGAGTCTGGGTGACCATGGTGCGGAATCGCATGAACACGACGTGGATTTCGCGGACACCACCCTGGTCTGGGCGGGCCGTGAAGCGTTCCAGCAGTGTCTTGGCGAGTTCGACGGCCAGGTTATAGGTTGGCGAGTCCGATTGCCCATGCCAGGTGGCGGCCATGGGCTGGCCCCGGAAGTCGAAGTAGCCTATCCCGCGGCGGCCGGCAACGAACAGGTCGATTTCTCGGCCAGCGGCGCGAAGCGACTCCATCAGCCGTTCGGATTCGCGTAGCACGGTCGCGTTGTAGGCGCCGGCCATGCCCCTATCCGCCGTGATGACGAGTACGGCCACCCGGTTCGTGTCGGTCCGCTCGGTCAGGAGCGTGTGCACCATGCTCGTCCCGACGTGGGTCGCGGCGGCCGAGACTGCCCTGGTCAACGCCTTGGTGTACGGCAGAGCGGAATCGGCGGCGGCCCGGGCCTTGCCGATCCGGGAGGCGGCAATCAGCTCCATCGCCCGGAAGATCTTCTTCAGGGCGGAGGTGGAGTGGATGCGCGCCCGGTAGACGCGCTGCTGGCCGGCCACGCTCAGCCTCGCTTCTGCACGACGATCTGTTCGGCCTCGACGTCTGGCGCGCCATCGTCCACTTCCCCAGCGCCGGCGCCGAGGCCGATGGCGCCCTTGAACTGGACGGTGAAGCGGTCTACCGCCTCGGTCAACGCCGTGGCCGTGGCAGGGCTGAGGTCGCCGGTGGAGGCGATGTCCTCCAAGACTTCGCTGTGGCGGGCCACGTAGTCCAGCAGCTCGGACTCGGAGCGGCCCACCTGGTCCACCGGGATGGCGTCGAGGTAACCCTTGGAGCCGGCCCAAATGGATACCACTTGGCGTGGAACCGAATACGGCCGGTATTGGGGTTGCTTCAACAGCTCCATCAGCCGCGCTCCCCGGGTCAACTGCTGGCGGCTGGCTGCATCCAGGTCCGAGGCGAACATTGCGAACGCCTCCAGCGAGCGGTACTGCGCCAAGTCGATCTTGAGGGTGCCCGCCACCTTCTTCATGGCTTTAATCTGCGCGGACCCGCCAACCCGGGAAACGGAAATGCCGACATCGACGGCGGGACGCTGATTCGAGTTGAACAGATCGGATTGGAGGAAGATCTGTCCGTCGGTGATCGAGATGACGTTGGTCGGAATGTAGGCCGAAACGTCGTTCGCTTTAGTTTCGATGATCGGCAGGCCGGTCATGGAGCCGCCTCCCATGTCATCGGACAGTTTGGCGCAGCGCTCCAAGAGGCGCGAATGCAGGTAGAAGACGTCTCCGGGGTAGGCCTCGCGGCCGGGCGGGCGGCGCAGCAGCAGGGAAACGGCGCGGTAGGCCTCGGCCTGATTGGACAGATCGTCGAACACGATCAACACGTGTTTGCCCTGGTACATCCAGTGTTGGCCGATGGCGGAGCCCGTGTACGGGGCCAGGTATTTGAAACCGGCCGGATCGGACGCGGGGGCGGCCACGATGGTTGTGTATTCCAGGGCGCCGGCGTCCGCCAAGGCGGCCCGGACGCTGGCGATGGTCGAGCCCTTTTGGCCGATGGCAACGTAGATGCACCTGACTTGGAGCGCCGGATCGCCCGAGTCCCAGTTGCCCTTCTGGTTGATGATCGTGTCCACGGCGATGGCCGTCTTACCCGTGCCGCGGTCCCCAATGATGAGCTGACGCTGCCCGCGGCCAATCGGGATCATCGCATCCACGGCTTTGAGGCCGGTTTGGAGGGGTTCGTGGACGGATTGGCGCTGCATGACGGTGGGGGCCTGGAGTTCCAACGCCCGGCGCACCTCGCCGGGCACCTCGCCCAGACCGTCCAACGGTCCGCCGAGGGGATCCACCACTCGCCCGAGGTAGCCGTCTCCCACCGGGACCGATAGCACCTCACCGGTGCGGCGGACTTCTTGGCCCTCTTCGATTCCGGCAAACTCGCCCAGCACCACCACGCCGATTTCGCGGACGTCGAGGTTCTGGGCGATGCCGAGGGTGCCGTCCTCGAAGGTCAACAACTCATTCGCCATGACTCCTGGCAAGCCTTCGACGTGGGCAATCCCGTCCCCGGCTTCGGTGACTCGCCCAACCTCTTCGGCCTTGGCGCTGGGCGCACGGTACTCGGCAACAAAGGCGTCGAGAGCCGATCGGACGGCCTCGGGGCGGATGGTCAATTCGGCCATGGTGGTCCTTTCCTTATTTCTATGAGGCGATCGCTCGCCGCAGGGAAGTGAGCCGGGCAAGCAGGGTGGCGTCCAACAAGTCGGAGCCGACAGCGACGCGCAACCCGCCCACCATTCCCGGGTCGGTAACGATGTCCAGCCGGAACGCGTGCCCGTAGGCGTCCTGCAGGATCTGGCTCAAACGCTCGGTCTGGGCCGCGTTGATGGGCCCGGCCACCGACACGGTGGCAACCATCCGTCCGCGGCGGGCGGCGGACAGCTCCTCCAACAGGATCAATGACCCCACCAGGGAGCGGCGGCGCGGCGAGCGGACCACCTGGGCCACCAAGTCCATTGTGGCGGGGGCCAAAAGGTCCGCCAACAGGCGTTTGGCCAGTTGAACGCGGGCGTCGGGTTCGGCATCGGGCTCCGCCAATGCGAGGCGCACGGCGCGCTGGCCGGCCAGGAAGCGTTCTACTGCGCGCAGTTCGTCCTCGAAGGCTTCGAGGCCGCCGGCGGCTTCGATCCCGATCAGCGCGGCCTCGATCCCTAGCTGTTCCAGGGCGTCGGCCAGGTCGCGGTCATGCGACCAGCGGGCCGCCACCACCTCGCCGGCGTACCGGATCGCGGTCGGGTCGTGCCCGGCCATCATCGCGGCGACCATGTCGCGTTTGGCGGCGGCCGGACGGTTCGGGTTGGCGAGGGCTCGCAGCGCCGGCGGGTTGGTGTCCAACGCGTCCACCAGAGCAAACAGCTCAGCGGACCGGGTAGCGGCGGCAGCGGGCGAGGCTGGGCCGAGTTCGCGGTCCAGTGCGGCCCGCGCAGCGTCCACGGAGGCGAGGGACCCGCCGCGCATCAGGTCTTCGACCCCTCGGCCGGCGCTCCCGTGGCGGCCAGTTCGTCGAGGAACCGGTCTACCACACGGCCGGACAGCGCCGGATCCTTGAGGGCTTCGCCGACTATCCGCTCGGCCAACTGGGTGGCCAGATCGCCGATTTCGGTCCGGAGGGCAACCTCGGCGGCCTTGGCATCGGCGGCAATCTGGGCCTTCGCGGCTGCCTGGATGCGTTCCGCTTCGCTGACGGCTTTGCGCCGCGCCTCCGCGACAATCGCGGCGGCGTCGCTCCGGGCCTCTTCCCTGGCCTGACCGGCCTCGGCGCGGGCCTCTTCCAACTCGGCCTCGGACCGGGCCCGGGCCTCGGCAATCTGAGCCTCGGCCTCTTCGGCCCGCCGGATGCCGCCTTCGATCTTGGCCGTACGCTCGTCGAGCACCTTCAGGTAGGTGGGGACCACCTTGGCGACTACAACGTAGGCGATGGCCGCGAGGCACAGCGCGGACAGGATGACCTCGTACAGCGGGGGGATGAACAGGAAGATCCCCTCGGGTACCCCGGACGCGGTTGTCATCACGTGAAGAGGAACCCGGCCACCACGCCGATCAGGCCGAGCGCCTCGACCAGGGCGGCGCCA
>JAISCU010000157.1 GCA_031265345.1 Bifidobacteriaceae bacterium | reverse complement strand
GACGATGCCGCGCCGCGGGTCGGTGCGGACTGGGGCGGCGGCATCAGCGGCGCGGTGGCAACCGGTGGGGTCCCGCCGTGTCCGCGATCATCGTGTCAGGGGCGCCAAGTAGAGTCTCTTGTCATGAGGTCGGTCGAGCTGTTCGCGGGAGGCGGAGGGCTCGCCCTGGGCGCCCATTTGGCGGGTTTCAGCACGGAGGTCGTGGCCGAATGGAACCACTGGTGTTGCGACACGTTGCGTGAGAACCAGGCCGCGGGGCATCCCCTGGTGCTGGGCGCCGACATCCGGGAAGGCGATGTCCGTGACTTGGACTGGGCTGCCTGCGAAGGACGGATCGATCTGGTGAGCGGCGGCCCTCCCTGCCAGCCGTTCAGCGGCGGCGGCAAGGGAATGGCGGCGGACGATCCGCGCGACATGTTCCCAGCCACGGCGGAGGTGATCCGTCAGATCCGCCCCAAGGCGTTCATCGTGGAGAACGTGCGGGGATTGGCTCGCCCGAAGTTCGCCGACTACTTCTCCTACGTCCAACTCCGGCTCGCCCATCCCGAGTTGGTGCCCCAGCCGGGCGAGTCCAGGGCGGAACACTTCTTGCGGCTGCAAGCCGAGCACACGTCTGTGCGCCAGGACTTGTCCTACAAAGTGGTGGCCACGGTCGTGAACGCCGCCGACTACGGCGTGCCGCAACAGCGGTGGCGCGTCTTCCTGGTCGGCTTCCGCTCCGACGTGGACGCGGAATGGTCGTTCCCAGAGCCGACCCATTCCGCCCAGATGCTGTCTCATTCCAAGGATGTGACCGGTCATTACTGGGAACGCCACCGGGTGCCCAAGAAGAATCGTCCCGAGCCCGCGGTGGCACCGGGTCTGTTCGAATTGCCCGCCGCGTCGCGTCCGTGGCGCACCGTCCGGGATGCGATCCACGACCTGCCCGAGCCCACAACCGAAGGCGTCGACGGCGTCCTCAACCATGTCCTCCAAGAGGGGGCGCGGCCCTACCCCGGCCACACTGGCTCCGACGTCGACCAGCCCGCCAAGGCGCTCAAGGCCGGAGTCCACGGTGTGCCGGGCGGCGAGAACATGCTGCGCCGCGCGGATGGGACAGTCCGCTACTTCACGGTTCGGGAGGCCGCGCGCCTCCAGACGTTCCCCGACCGGTACGCCCTGCACGGCCCGTGGAGCGAGGCGATGCGGCAGCTGGGCAACGCGGTTCCGGTGATGCTCGCCCAGGTCGTGGCGGCCTCGGTGCATGAGCATCTGGCGTTGGCGGACCTCCGCGCCAAAGTCGCCGCCGCGTCCGCGTCCGGCAGAATGGGCGCGCTGAGGGCCTCGGCATGACGGTCGAACCATTCAACCCGCTGGCCTTAGGGCGGCGCCGGGCGCATCGAGGAAAGGGCTGTGTGTTCCCCCCAGGCCAGTTCTTGCGATGCGCGCCCCCGCGCTAGGGTTGCCAAGGCAGGTGAACTGATAGGGGGCGCCAGTGTTTGATCCTCGGCAGGGTTGGGAGGCCGCGGCGCGTCGGCTGGGCGACCCGCGCCTCGACCCGTCCGATTTGGCCGCGATCGCGGTGGCCTTCCCGGCGCTCGCCCCGCAGGTGGCGGCCCACCCGCGCGTCAGCCCGGAACTGGCGACTTGGCTCGCCTCGTTCGGAAACCCTGAGGTCGATGCCGTGCTGGCGGCCCGCTTCGCGACGTTCGGCGTTGTTCCGTCGCCCGCTCCGCTGTCCGAGCCACCGGCCGAGCCATCGCCTGGGCACCTGCTGGGGCTACCGCGCGCGTTATCACTCGAGCCATTGCCTGGGCCACCGCCTGGGCACCTGCCCGCGTCATCACTTGCGCCATTGCACGCGTCACCACCTGGACCTTTGCCTGGGCCACCGCTCGCGTCAGCGTCTGGGCCGTTGCCCGCGCCATCGCCTGGACCGCCTCCTGAACTGGCCCGGATGGATTGGGCGTGGCGCCCGGCCCAGGCGGACCCGAGGTTCGGGCCGGGTGCCGAGGCGGCGGCATCGTACGTGGTGGCGACAGGCCCAACCTTTGGCGACGGCGCAGGCCGGGTGGGAGGGGCTCCCCGCAAAGCCAAGCGCTGGCCCTTGGCGGTCGGGGCCAGCGGGATCGTGGCTGTGGTCGTGGTGGCGCTGCTAGTCGTGGCGTCCCAACGGGCCGAGACCGGCGGCCAGGTCTGGGGCGGCGGACCGAGCGGCGGGGCGGCACCGGCGTCGCACCCGAGCGGAGATCAATTCTGGGGAGCTCCAATCGACCCGGCCGAACTCTTGGAGGGCGACTTCAATGGCTTCGGGTTCGTGTTCGAACAGACGCGGGACCCTAACTGGCCACAAGACGATAGCCAGCCCGACCTCGCGCTCCTCGATGACCACACGGCCCTGATGTACGCCTCGGCCGAGTCCCCGTCCCTGTCGGGCGGCACGGTGGTCCTAGCGGCGGTCGATCTACCTTCTGGCGAGGTCCGGTGGCAGGCCGATGTGGGGGACGCCTTGGAAGGGTTCTACTACGGAGGCGCTATTGTGCGTGATGCCTGCGGGACCGGCGAAGGAGGGGCTTTGGTCAACTTGGCGAGTATGGGAGCGGACATTGAGACCGTCATGGTGCGACTCGAACCGGATGGCCAGGTCGCATCAGTCATGGAGAACGTGGTCTGCGAGGAGATTGTGGACGGAAAAGCCGTGTTTGGCGGAGAGGTCGATTGGGACGGTGCGCACGAGGTCTTGGTGTCCGGTCTGGACCGTCTCAAAGACCCGCTTTGGCGGGCTGTCGCCTCCGAAGCTTGGCTGTCACCGCTGGTGCTCGAATCCGAGGCGGGGGACTTCGTCCTGACCGCCGATGGCTACGTGGACGCCGCGACCGGCCGGCCAGCGGCGTTTGGCGGCGACGCTGATGCGCGGTGGCCAGACACTTTCTACGCGATGACCGAGAGCGGGGTGGTGCTGCGCGGGCACGTCGAACAGGGCTTGGCGGAGGTCGCCGCGTTGGACCCGGCGACCGGCGACGAATTGTGGAGGACCGACGTGGCTGAAGACGATTCGATCGCCGAAGGCGCCGCGACCGGCGAAGAAGAGGAGTATGACGACCGTCCGCTCTACGACTTGTACCTGAGCCTCGAGTACGGGGGCGGCCGAGTCTTCCTTCCCGGCGAGAACGGCTGTCGCGTCTTGGACGAGGTGACCGGTGAAGAAGTGTTCGTCACCGACGCAGGCGACTTCTTCGGTGTGACCGGTCGAACGCTCGTTGTGGCGACATACGACGAGGAGGAAACGTTCGTCGGCCTCAGCTTGGACGATGGCCACCAGTTGTTCGCGGTGAGGCCCTGCGGACCCGCCGAACTCGAGGATTTCGGGCGCCTCGGACTGGGCGTCTTGTACGCAGTGTGTTGGGACGCGGACACGGAATCGGTGGCCTTGGCCGGATTCGACTTGGAGGGTGGGGCCGAGCTGTGGTCGGTTCCGTTCCCGGACGAGTTCTGGGTGGAGACCTCCATCGACGATCCGTTCTTGGTCTTCGGCGCCGGGCAGGCATTCCTCTGGTCCGTTTTCTCTGGTCCTGAGAGGCCGGGCATCGAGGAGTGGGAGTGCCTGTTCCCGCTCGAGGCCCACTGAAGCCTGTAGCCGCCGAGACCGCTGATTTCCGTCGCTGATTTCATCGACTCCGGGCTTTTGCGCGCTCCTGCTCATCGAGTCCGGGGTTTTGCGCGCTCGCCTTCATCGAGTCCGGGGTTTTGCGCGTCGCTGGGCCCGTGGCCAACGCGCTGACCAGCCAAAACGTGAAATGGCCAGATGGGAAACAGCGGAGTCGATGAACCAGGGGATGGGAAACAGCGGACTCGGTGAGTCTCAGCATGGAGAACAGCGGACTCGACGGGTTTGGAGACGCAAAACGGCGGTCTCGACGGGCTCGGTGGGGCAGATCGGCGGACTCGATGGGTCGGGCGGCGCGGAACGGTGGAGTCGATGGGCCCAACCATGCGGATCAGCGGACTCGCTGAAGGTCGTGCCGGAGGACAGCGGTTTCCGCGGAGCGTGGCCCCGTCGGCCCCCGCACACAGTCCTGATGACGGGAACCATGGACGATGCCGTGCTGCCGGGCTGCGGCGAACAGGGGCGGCGGCATCGTCGATAGGGTGGCAGTCATGGAAGACGACCTGCTGGCGACCAACCGGGCGCATTGGGACGAGGTCGCGGAACTGCACCGGGAGTCTTACGACACGGCGTCGCTGGTGGGCGGCGCCACGCGTTTGTCCGGGGTCGTGGAGGAGGAACTGCCGCTGCTGGGACCGTTCCTGCCGAAGGGCGCGGTGGCGGGGCTGGACCTGATTCACCTGCAATGCCACATCGGGACCGACACCCTGTCGTGGGCGCGGCTGGGGGCGCGTGTGACCGGGCTGGACATGTCTGCCGAGTCATTGCGGATCGCGCGCGAGTTGGCGGAGCGGGCCGGGGTCGAGGTCGAATTCGTCAACAGCACCATCGCGGAGGCCGCCACTGCTTTGGCCGGGCGCCGGTTCGACGTGGTCCACACCTCCATCGGCGCGCTGAATTGGCTGGACGACCTCGATGTCTGGGCGCGCCTCGTCGCGGGCCTGCTGAGGCCGGGCGGCGTGTTGTTCCTGCATGAGGGGCACCCGATGGCGCTCTCCCTTGACCCGGACGCGGCCGAAGGCGTGCTCCGATTGAAGTGGCCCTATTTCAACTCCGGCCCTATCAGGGACGATTCCGACATCGACTATTCCTCGCCGCAACGGGTGCGGAACTCGACCACCTACGACTGGTCGCACGGCCTGGGCGAAGTGCTGGGCTCTCTGCTGCGCGCCGGGCTGACCATCCTGGACTTCCAGGAGCACCGGACCCTGCCGTGGGCGGTGGTCCCCTGGATGGAACGAGACCCCCACGGTTCGTTCACGCTCCCCGAGTCGCTGCGCCCCCTTTGCCCGCTGGCGTATTCGTTGGTGGCCCGACTGCCGGGCTCGTGAGTCGTGGCCCTGTTCGTCTATGCCGACCGCCTTCGGTCGGGCTTGGACGTCGAGTGCCTGCTTTTGCACCGTCGCCAACGTCGAGTGCCTGCCTTTGCACCCGCTCGGATGGATGCTGATCCGCTGACCTGCGACAACGCTGAGCGCCGAGATGCAGAAGTGGGCACTCGATGAATTGTGGTGTGCATTCGCGGGCACTCGATCAGGTCTGAGGTGCAAAAGC
>JAISCU010000371.1 GCA_031265345.1 Bifidobacteriaceae bacterium | reverse complement strand
CGCCGGAGTTCAGTGCGTTGATGGTCATCTTCGGGTCGGTTGGGCCGGTGATCTCGACGCGGCGGTCCTCCAGGCCGGGCGCGAGCGGCGCGACCCGCCAGGTCTGGTCGCCGCGGATGGCTTCGGATTCTTTGAGGAACTTGGGCATCGCGCCGCCGTCGATCGCGTCCTGGAAGGCCTGGCGGCGCTCCAGCAACTCCAGGCGACGGTAGGCGAAGTTCTCGTGGAGCACCGTCAGGAAGTCCATGGCCTCGGGGCTCATGATCTCGCCGTACCGTTCGCCGAGCGCGCCTTTGACTTCGATGTGGCCGCGCGGCGTGGTGTTGATCTCGTTTGTCATTGCGGGGTTTTCTCCTTCGGAAAGTGCGTTTTGGGACGGGTCATCGCGGAGCGCCGTCGCCCAGCCAGCGCCGCCTGGGGGTGCTCCGGTGAACCCGAATGCACGGCATCGGACAAGTGCTTAGGTGCCCTTCGGGGCCCGTGTCTCGTACTTGGATTTTACCAAGCCCAGGACACGGGCCCCTACACGGCCGGTCAGTGATCGGGTCAGAACTGAGCGGCCTCGGTCGAACCCTTCAGAGCCGTGGTAGCGGCCTGCGGGTTCAGGGTGGTGGCGATCTTGTCGAAATAGCCGGTGCCGACCTCGCGCTGGTGGCGCGTGGCGGTGTAGCCGCGGGACTCGGCCTCGAACTCCTTGGTCTGGAGCTCGACGTAGGCGCTCATGCCGCGGTCGCGGTAGCCGTCCGCCAGGTCGAACATGGTGTAGTTCAGGGCGTGGAAGCCGGCCAGGGTGATGAATTGGAACTTGTAGCCCATGGCGCCCAGTTCGCGCTGGAACTTGGCGATGGTGGCATCGTCCAGGTGGGCGCGCCAGTTGAAGGACGGCGAGCAGTTGTAGGCCAGAAGCTGGTCCGGGAAGTCGGCGTGCATGGCTTCGGCGAACTGGCGGGCCAGTTCCAGATCGGGAGTGGCGGTCTCCACCCAGATCATGTCCGAATAGGGCGCGTAGGCCTTGCCGCGCGCGATGATCACGTCGAGCCCCGGCGTGGTCCGGTAGAAGCCCTCCGAGGTGCGCTCGCCGGTCAGGAACGGCTGGTCGCGCTCGTCGATGTCCGAGGTGATGAGGTCGGCGCCGAGCGAGTCGGTGCGGGCCACCACCACGGTCGGCACGCCGGCCACGTCGGCCGCGAGGCGCGCGGCGTTGAGGGTGCGGATGTGCTGCTGGGTCGGGATCAGCACCTTGCCGCCCATGTGGCCGCATTTCTTGGCCGAGGCCAGCTGGTCCTCCCAGTGCACGCCGGCCGCGCCCGCCTCGATCATGCCCTTCATCAGTTCGTAGGCGTTCAGCTCGCCGCCGAATCCGGCCTCGGCGTCCGCCACGATGGGAGCGAACCAGTCACGGACGGCCTGGCCCTTCTCCACGAATTCGACTTGGTCGGCCCGCTCGAGCGCGTTGTTGATGCGCCGCACTATGGCGGGCACCGAGTTGGCCGGGTAGAGCGACTGGTCGGGATAGGTCTGGGAGGCCAGGTTGGCGTCTGCCGCGACCTGCCAGCCGGACAGGTAGATGGCTTTGAGCCCGGCTTTGACTTGCTGGACGGCCTGGTTGCCGGTCAGCGCGCCGAGGGCGTTGACGTAGCCGTCCTCGTGGATCAGCTCCCAGAGCTTCTCCGCGCCGCGCAGGGCCAGGGTGCGCTCCTCTTGGAACGAGCCTCGCAGCGCGATCACGTCTTCGGCGTTGTAGGTGCGCTGGACGTTGGCCCAGCGCGGGTCGGTCTGCCACGAGCGGGCGAGTTCAGCGGCGGTTTGGGTTTGCTCTCCAGGGCGGACAGTCATGTGGTCTTACCTCTCCATTGAAGATGTTGTGGTGCGGTGCCATCTGTGCTTTCGGCATCGCCTTTATTCGACCTTAAGATATTTTCAGAGCGGTAGCGAACCCGTTCGTGTGAAATTACGGGCAAATTTCCAGCCCGTGGAAATCTGGCCGTATTACCATTAGAAGATGTCCGATGCCGCTCGCTCAGCCCCCTCCTTCAGCCCGGCCCCGTCTCGGGTCGGCCGCCCGCCTGCCCACCCGCCGGCCCGCTCGGCCGCGCCGCCAGCCCAGTCACCCGCCCGCCCGGTGGCGCACCCGCAGGCCTGGCCGTCGGCCCAGCGGCCACGCCGGCCACAAACCCAGCCCGCCGCAGCGGCGACCAAGCCTGCGGCCCAACCGGCCGCGCCGTCAGGCCGCCCGGCTACCCCGCCGACAGGCCGCCCCCCGGCCACGCCCGCGGCTCGGCCGCCCGCCGGACCGCTCAAGCTGCCCAAAGACGGCTTCGACCCGCTGGTGATGGGGCGGCGCATCCGATTCTTCAGGCTCCAACGAGGGTTGAAACTAGACGAGTTGGCGGGGGCGGCCGGGCGCGCGGCATCGGGCATATCGGCAATCGAGAACGGGCGCCGCAGCCCCACGTTGGCCCAACTCGGCGCCATCGCCAGCGCCTTGGGCGTGGCTCCGCGAAACCTGTTCGACCCGAACCCGCCGACCGAGCGCGACGCCCTGGAGATCGAATGGGAGCGGGTCCAGCGCGACCCCGCGTACAAAGCCAGGGGCCTGCCCCCGCTCAAAGTGACGCGCACCACCCCGCTGGAAGTCCTCGAAGCGCTGGTCGGCCTGGCCCGTGAGCTCTACCGGGTGCGCGAGGAACGGGTGGCCACGCCGGAGGAGGCCCGCCGTGCCAACGCCGCCCTGCGACTGGAGATGCGCGACCAGGACGACTTCTTCCCGGACCTGGAGCGCTCCGCCCTCGAACTGCTCGACCTGGCCGGTCACGAGCCGGGCGAGCCGATGAACCAGTCCGACCTGTCCGCCCTGGCCGGGAAGCTCGGCTTCGAACTGTGCTTCGTCGCCGACCTGCCACAGACCACACGTTCGGTGCTGGACACCAAACGGAACCGGCTGTACCTGCCGCGCCAGGCCGAGGCGGTGACCGGCGACCACCGTTCCACTGTGCTGCAAGCCCTCGCGTCCCATGTGCTGGGGCACGGCGAGCCGGAGGATTACATGGCCTTCCTGCGCCAGCGGGTCGAGGCCAACTATCTGGCCGGCGCGGTGCTGATGCCGCAGGGCGCTGCGGTCTTGATGCTGGGCGGCGCCAAGGCCCGGCGTGCCTTGTCGATCGAGGAGTTCCGCGACGCCTTCACCGTCTCCTACGAGATGGCGGCCCACCGCTTCGTCAACCTCGCGACCAGGCACCTCGGCATCAGGGTGCATTTCGCCAAGGTGCACTCCTCCGGCGTGATCCACAAGTCGTACGAGAACGACGGCGTCCTCTTCCCGACCGATCCGCTGGGCGCCATCGAGGGTCAGTTCATGTGCCGCTACTGGGCTGGGCGCACAGTCTTCGAGGCGGCCCGCCCGCAGGACTCTTACGCGCAGTACACGGACACTCCGAACGGGACCTTCTGGGCAACCTCGCACCTCAAGCAGACCCGCGACGGGGTGTTCTCGGTCTCGGTCGGCTGTCGCCAGGACAACGCCCGCTTCTTCGTCGGCTCCGACACGCGCGTCCGCATGCGCTCCGACTGCCCCGACCCGTCCTGCTGCCAGGTCCCGCCCGCCGACCTGGCCGAGGAATGGTCCGGCTCGGCCTGGCCCGCCGCGCGCCCGCATTCCTCGGTGCTGGCCGCCATGCCCACGGGAGCGTTCCCCGGCGTCGACCTGACCGACGTCTACGAGTTCCTCGAACGCCAATAACCGGGGACGGTACCATTCCATGCTCACCCGTAACCGGGGACGGTACCATTCCATGCTCACCCGGCGGTTTTCCACAGGCGTCTCCGCAGGTCAGGCCCTGTGGATAACGGGTCCGTCCCCATTCAATGCCCAAAGGCCAGAAATCGCGCTGCGGATGCACGTGTTTCGGTGTCATTTTCGAGGCCCCAATGCCGCTGGCGTCCCTAACCCACCGTCGCAAGCCGCCGGACCGTTCCCACGGTGGTTTAGGGAGGGTGCCCGGAAGGGACGGGCGCTCGGCGTCACGCGCCCGAGCCCAGGCGCGCGGCATCGGCGGCGGCTTGTCAGTCCTGCTCCCGGTCGGGGTCCTCGGCGGGCGTGAGGGGGTCGAACCGCCAGCGGTGCAGCGGCCCGGTCGAAGTCCTCCGACCGCCCCACCGACGTCGGGCC
Source organism: Bifidobacteriaceae bacterium (assembly GCA_031265345.1). The sequence continues at coordinate 54,684 of JAISCU010000371.1, read as the reverse complement.
GCGACTCGCCGATCACTTCTCGGTCATCAGCCCGAAGTCCGCGAAGGTGTAGATCGAGACCAGTTTGGCCTGGACCTGGTCGTAGACGGCCTCGCGCTCGGCCGGGTCCCGGGCGGCCACCCCTTGGTCGAACAGCGTGTCGACCTGCGGGTTCGAATAGGAGAAGTAGTTCGACGAGGCGTCGGACCGGAAGAGCAGCGAATAGGCGTCGGGGTCGATCCCCATGATGTACCCGCCCAGCCACAGGTCGATGGTCGCGTCGGCTTCTTCGACCAACGCTTTCGCCTGGTCCAGGTTCTGGTCGTATTTCTCCAGGTCGGTCGTGGCGAACGGATTGGAGGGCGGCAGAATCGAGTAGGCCAGGTCGTAGTTGGACTCGTCCAGCCAGGCGGCCTTGGCGATCTGCCCGCGGTCGAGCGCGAAGAACAGGGCTTGGCGCAATCTGACATCCGGGACTTTCGGCTCAATGCCTCCCAGGTAGGCGGCGCGGCCCTCGGCGTAAGGGCGGACTGAGACGGGCGCCGCCGCGAGGTCCTCGATCTGAGCCGGGACGATGCAGGAGGCGTCGATCTCGCCGTAGATGTGCTCGGGGACGATGAAGGTCTCGGTAGCGATATTGCTCAATGCCGGGACCGATTCGGGTCGGCGACGAATAGGATTTCAGTTCGCCATTTCGCGCTGGGAAATTGCCCGATGCCGTTCCGGGGCTTGGGTTGTCAAGCCGGCTTTCGCCCTGTGACGGGCGGACGGCACGCCCTTCGGTCACATTCGACAGGTCGGGTGCGCGCCCGAGCGCCCGGCCGGAAGACCGTGCCCGTGACAGCACGTGGGCCCATGACAACGCATAGCCCAAGAGGCTCGCAGCCGGGCCGGACCCAGGTCAAACCGCCCGGTCGCGGCAAAACGCCTGGCGGACGTCTGTAGGGGCGGCCCGACGACCGTCGACAGTCAAGCCGAGCCGAACTGGCGGACCGGGGCGGCGGCATCGTCCAACGGTTGTTGACTGGGCGGCGGACGGACCGCGACGGCTGTGGGAAGGTCCGGCGCCCACTCGAGGGGGAGCGGATCATGAGCGGCGCCGCGGGCGAAAAGTGAGGACGGCTCGCGCGTCGCGAACGCGCGTTCGGGGCTGGAGCCGGGTCCCTATTGGCGTCCCGTCCGGATCGCGACACGCACCTCGCTACGGAACGGCGCCGCGGGCAACCGGATCTCTTGGTCGTGGACCTCGATCGCGGCGCGCCCGGGTGCCGAGTCGACGGTCGTCGCCGCAATGACTCGGTGGCCGAGCGGGAGGCGGAGCTCAAGGCGGGCCGGAGCCCCTGGCGGGACATCGATCCAAGCGTCGATCCGATCCTGGGCCAGGTGGGAGTCCACTCGCAAACTGATGGGCCCGTACCGAGTGGGCAGTCGCGTCAGCCTGATCCGCTGGCCGTGGGACAGCCAACGGCGCGGAGTCGCGGGCAGAAGGCGCAAGGTCGGATCGTCGCAGTCCTCGAAGACCGTCATCCAGCGGGTCGCAAGCGGCACGACCATCTGGGCGGGAAGGCAATAGGGCAGATGCTCCGCGCGGTCGCGATCAAGATCGGAGCACTCGACCGCCGTCCAGGTGCCGCGGGTGTGGCAATGCGCGACGTGCGCGAAATACCAGGCCAAGAACTCTCGAACGCGACCGTGTCTGATCAAGGCGAAAGCGGAGCCGGCGGCCGTGAAGGCGACAGCCAGTTTCCGGTTGCCCCAGATGCCCCAGGCCGTGTCCCCGAGCGCGGCGCCGAAGTCGATGATCCGGAGAGCCGACCGCCCGTCCAACGCGCCCGACCCGAGGGTCTCGCCCCAGACGCGGTTCTCGTCATACGATTCCGGCCGGGACCGATACGGGGCGTCGCGATAGAACACGGAGGCGCCCGGGTAGAGGGGAAGTGCCTGGACGGTTCCTCCGCCGGGCTTGGGGACATCGATCCACGAGCGGTCCACCGCCCGGCGCAGGTCGGCGCGCAACTCGACGCAGGCATCCTCCATCCGCTCGCCCAAGGCCGCGAGTGCTGGGCCATGCCCGCGTCCAAGGGCCTGGCCAAGGTCACGGAGGCCGCGCCACGCCCGGGCCGAGTTTGAGAAATAGGGCTGCTCGTAGTCGTGGACGGCGAGAGTCGGGGTGTCGAAGGAGATGTCCGCTTCATGGCGCCCCCGGATCAGTCCATGGGCGGGATGGTCTTCCGGCAAAGCGCGGGCGCTGGCGCGTCGGTCCAAGAGCAACTCCACGATCGCTCGGATCTTGCTTCGGTGCTGGTCCACCAGCGAGCGGTCGCCGGTGTAGCTCTCGTACTGGGCGATCAGTTCGAGCGTGTGCGCGTACTGCCCGATCTCCGGCCCGCGATAGTCGAGGCTGCCGTCCTCGCGCACAAAGTCCTCGAAGTACTCGTCCAGGTGGCCGCGGGCGGTGGCCGTGCGACCCCACGCGAGCAGGGCGGCGACGGAAAGATTGAGGGTGTCTTGGAAACCATCGTGCTCCCGCGCTCCGTAGACCCGGTCCACCACACCGTAGCGGGGCCGTCCCTGGTGGCGTGTGATCGAATCGAGGGCGAAACTGTGGCGGACGAAATCGTGGACCCACGGGTCGGGGAGTCTCGCTCTTGCCCCTCTCTCCTCGAATCGCTCCCAGGCGGCGCAGGTCGCGGCCAGCGCGCGGTAGAAGTCCTCGGCGGACGGCTCGACACCGACTGGATATGGAAGATAGGTGTCAACGTACCGGGCGGCCGTCACTCCCAGGGGGCCAAGGCGAAGGAACCTGTACCAAGCGGGCTGGGATTGGTCGGTGCCGCGAGTCATGTCGGCGAAGACGACGGTTTCCCAGGAGCCGCCCATCCAGCCGCCCAGGGAGTCGCCGTCTTCGAGCGGGTAGCCGATTTTGACTATCGGGAGCCATCCGCCGATCAGTCCCTCGACCAGCGTCTGGGAACGCATCGACGATGCCGCTTCGGGGGCGACCACCAAAGGGTTGACTCGGTTCGTGGCTCGCGAAGCGTCGTAGTAGACCGGGACCACGTCATCGGAATGGGGGGTGCCCACGAAGGTGTGCGGCCGCTCTCCGGGTCCATCCTTGAGCCGACGGATGGGCGCCGCCTGGGCGGAAACGCCTTCCAGGGTGGGATCGTCAGCCCAGGCCAGCGCGGCGCCGCGCAGAAGGTCAGGGCCGGTGAAGGCGAGGGCGGCGCTAGTGGTCGAGGAGCGGGCGGTCGGCTCCAGGGTCGTGGGTAACGAGAGCCTGACTCCATTCGCGGCCACGTAGCGGAGCTCGCCGCTCGGCCCGAAACGCTCGAGCACCGCCACTGGGTCGGGCGACTCGGGGTCAAGTGTGGCCAGAAGAATCCAACCCTCGAGCGGGACATGACGTTCGAGCACCAGCGTCCTTGGGTCTGGTCCCGCTTCGACGACCACGTGGCCGTCAGGCCTGACTTCCGCCAGCCGCATGGCCTTCGGGTCTGGCGCGGGCATGTTACGTCTCCGCCATGGTCGATCCGCGTATCACCAATCGACACGGTAAGGCGTGAACGCCTGCTGGTCCAGGCGAGCCGTCTATCGCGCGGAATAGCCGCTGGGCGGCTTCGCGCCCCAGCTGTTCCAGATTCATGTCTATGGTCGTCAACTCGGGGCGGGAGTTGGTGGCCAGCACCGTCCAGTTGTCGAATCCGATGACCGCCACATCCTCGGGCACTCTCGCGCCCCGATCACGCAAGACTTCAAGCGCTCCCACCGCGATCAGATCGGAGCCCGCGATGATGGCATCGACCCCAGGGTGTCGGTCGAGCAGAGCGGCCGTGCCTTTACGGCCCCATTTCTGTGTCCAGTCGCCATACAGGACGTCGCCCAATCGGGTGATCCCCTCCCCGTCGAGCCGCGCATCGGCTCCCTTCGCCCGGTCGCGCGCCGCGGCGTAGTCCGGGTCCCCAGTGATGTGGACGATCCGGTTCCGGCCAATCGACACCAGGTGGTCCGCGGCTGTGCGGCCCGCGCCCACGTTGTCCGGGACCAGAGAAAGGTCGCCCTGGTCATCCGACGGCGCGTAGCAGTAGACCACGGGGACGCCGAGGCTCTGGCCGAGGCTCGGCCTGGGGTCGGTGCTTCGGCCAACCACGATCAGGCCGTCGACTCGCCGCCCGCGCAGGACCCGCAGTTGATGCAGCTCCCGTATCGAGTCGCCATGGGCGTCCGATAGCAGCACCGACAATTCGTTGGCGCCGAGCGTGTCCTGCGCCCCGGCCAGGATCGGCAGCACAAACCGTCCATCCAGATCGGATGTCAACAGGCCGACTATGCCTGTGCGCCCCACGGCCAAGGACTGCGCCGCCAGATTCGGTGTGAAGCCGAGTTCTCGCGCCACTGATTCGACGCGGCGTCTGGTCGCGGCGTTCACTTCAGGGCGGCCGTTCAGGGCCTTCGACGCGGTGGCCTTCGACACCCCCGCCGCTTGGGCGACGTCGGCCAGCATGACGGGAACGCTGCTTCGGCCGTTCGCGGAAACCACTTGCGCTCACCACTTTCCGCGTCGAGTCCAGGTCTGTCAGTCGCGCCGTCGGGGTTGACGGAACATCGGTTACACCCTAGCATGATAGAAACCGTTTTCGCTAGTTTCAAGACGCGCAAGGAACCCCCAATGTCTGAGGCTGTGTTGGGCGCGATGCCCGTGGTGCCGAGTCGTGGCAAACTCGCGCCCCTGCCGCTGGACGCGGTCGGGCTCGGAACGGGCTATTGGGCCGAGCGTTGTGGCACCAACTCTTCGGTCACATTCGACCATGTGCTGCGACAGTTGCAGGCCGCGGGATGGATCGACAACTTCGACGCCACTGGCGAGGGAGCCGGCCCGGCGCGTTCCGGCAAGGAGTTCGCGGATTCCGAGGTCTACAAGATCATCGAAGCTCTGGCGTGGGACCGCCTGGCACATCCAGCCGAGCGTCGCGGGCGCGAGCTAGACAGCCTGGTGAGACGCGTCTTAAGGGCCCAGTCTCAAGACGGATACCTGAACACGATGTTCGGTGTCCCAGGCCGCCGGGGACGTTACTCCGATCTGGTCTGGGGCCATGAGTTGTACTGTGCCGGGCATTTCATCCAGGCCGGGATCGCACACTGCCGGACCGGTCGCGACTCGGAGCTGATCGACTCCGCCGTCGCCTGCGCCGACCAGCTGTGCTCCGAATTCGGCCGTCCGGGCGATGCGCGCTTTTGCGGTCACCCTGGAGTGGAGATGGCGCTGGTGGAACTCTGGCGGCAGACGGGCAATCCGCGCTACCTCGACACGGCATCGAACTTCTTGGGGAATCGTGGACGTCGTTCGATGTCTGACGCCGAATTCGGTTTCGACTATTTTCAGGACGAAGTGGCTTTCCGGAGAGCCCCGGCCTTCGCGGGTCACGTGGTGAGGGCTCTCTACCTCGCCGCGGGCGCCTGCGACATCGCCACCGAGACGGGGGACCAGGAGCTTCTGGAGGCCGTCATCAGACAGTTCGACCTGGCGTCGGCGAGCCAGGCCTATGTCACCGGCGGTATGGGCGCCCGGCCTGCCACCGAGAGCTTCGGCAGGCCCTTCGAACTGCCGCTGGAGCAGGCCTATTGCGAGACATGCGGCGGCGTGGCGGCGGCCATGCTGGCCTGGCGCTTGTTGCTCGCGACCGGCGAATCACGGTTCGCGGACGCGATCGAGCATGTGCTGTACAACATCGTCTGCGCCGGAGTCTCCAAGGATGGAAAGTCCTTCTTCTACGCCAATCCGGTGGAGGTGTTGCGCTCGCCGGGCGCCTCGCCGGGCGCACCCCGTGGCGGCGGCGATCCCGACCGCCCGAGTCCTAGCCCGCGGACGGACACGCGCCAGAGCTGGTTCCAGGTGTCATGCTGCCCGACCAACGTCGCGCGCACCCTGGCGCTGCTGCCCGGCCTGATGGTGACGACTTCGGCGGGCGCGGTCCAAATACATCAATACGCTTCGATGGAGTTGGCGGCCTCGCCCTGCGGCTCCCCGGTGCGGTTGAGGGTGGACACGGACTACCCCTGGGACGGGCGGGTCCGGATCCGGGTGGAAGAGACGGGAGGGACGCCCTGGACGCTGACGCTGCGGATCCCCGGTTGGGCGCGCCGCGGGGCCTGGCTGGAGATGGACGGCCAGCGGATGGAGTGCGTGCATCCGAGCGTCAGCGTGTATCGAGCGTTCAAGAGGGGCGACCAGATCAACTTGGAACTGCCCGCGGCGCCCCAATGGGTCCGGCCCGACCACCGAATCGAGTCTGTGCGCGACCGAATCGCCGTTCGATCCGGCCCGTTGGTCTGGTGCGTCGAATCCGGCCCATCCCTTTCGGCCGAGGACCTTGGGGCTCTGTCCGTCGACACAGACTCGCCGCCCAGCCGACGACCCGACGGGAAGCTGCGAGCGGCGGGTCGAGTCGGGGCAGGAGAGGCGGGGCGGCCCGTAGAACTCGCGCTGGTCCCGTACAACGCCCACGCCGAGGCATCGGGCCCAGCTTTCCGGGTGTGGTTGCCCGAGGACAGTCCGTCGGTCGAGACAATCAATGCCGAGAGCACCATCGGCGCGCCAGCGTCGAAAGACAACTAAGACGAGGAGTCAAGGATGACACATATTCGAGCACGGATCATTGGATCAGTCCTGGTATCAGCGCTGACGGTCGCCATGGGCGCGGGGTGCTCCAGCGATCAGCCGTCCCAGGGCCCAAGCGATGAGAAATCACCGGCGAGCGGCTCCGCCGAGATCACCGTGGGTTACGCCGGCGGCGGCGCGACGGACACATATATGGAGGAGATAATCGCGCACGCGGAAGAGAACCTCGACGGCGTCACCATCACGCCGGTGGTCTATCCCACCTACGACGACCAACTCAACCAGATGCCGACCGAATTCGCGGCGGGCACCGCCCCCGACATCATCATGTGGGACAACGCGGCTCCGGTGGCCCAATACGCGGTCGAGGGCGCGATCGTGCCGCTCGACGAGTTGTTGGACCAGGTCGATTTCGATGCCGCCCTCTATCCCGACGCCCTGGTGCGGGGTTGGAACATCGAAGGCGAGCAATTCGGAATTCCGGCGTACCTGCAGAACTCGGGCATGGTCTACAACATGGACGTGCTGTCGGCTGCGGGCGTCACTGAATTGCCCGCGACCATAGCGGAGCTAGGAGAAGTGGCCAAGCAAGTCCACGCAGCGAATCCCGATGCCGCCGGATTGGTCATTCTGGACAATCTCTTCCACATCACGCAATATCTCTACGCTTTCGGCGGCGGCTACGACTATGGCCGGACCATCGATTCGCCCGAGAACGTGGCAGGCCTCGAGTTCTTGGTGGGCCTGTTCGCAGACGGCTCCGCGGCCACCGCCCAACAACTCGGCGCGACCTGGGACGGCGAAGCGATCGCGAGTGGAACCGCCGCGATGTCTGACGCTGGTCCGTGGTACATCGGTTTCATGGCCACGACCGGCCCAGATGTCAACTACCGGCTGGAAGCCATTCCAACGGTCAAAGCCGACCAGGCCATGGTGGCGACCTACGGAGGCGGATTCTCGATCACTTCCGCGGCCCAGGACACCGCCTTGGCCGCGAGAGTGCTGGGGCTGCTGACGGATTCCTTCTCGCAGGAGGCGATCATCACGACCGGCTTGGGATTCGTGCCCGCGATGACAGTTGTGGCTGACACCTACCGCGACTCGACGCCCGAATACGCGTCCTTCACCGAGGCGGTCCTGGCACAAGGCCACACATTGGACTATCCCCTTGAGACGATCGAGTTCGGCAACGACCTGGTGGCCGGTTTCCAGCAAATGGTGGCCGACCCTGACAACGCCTCGCCGCAACCATTGCTGAGCGAACTGCAAGACAAGTACGGACGAGAATAGAAGGGACGGCGGACGGCGCGGAGCCCTGGCTGGTCCGGGCGTCCCGGCGTCCGGGCGTCCGGGCGTCCGGGCGTGAGTAGTGAGGAAAGGTATGGCCTGGTCCCGGAACAGCCCCCGCGCGAGGTCGGCGCGTTGGCGCTCGCGCTGGCGCGGTCCGGCTTTCCGGGACAACGCCGCCGCTTGGATAATGCTGGCGCCGGCGTCGGTGCTGCTGGTCTGGTGGTACGTGGTGCCGATCCTCCAGTCGGTCGTCCTGTCATTCCAGGAGGTCAACAAGTTCCACTTCTCCCAACGACAGTTCGTTGGATTGGAGAACTTTCAGGCGCTCTTCGCGGACCCGGCCTTCGGGCGCTCCATGGCGATCACGGGCACGTTCGTGGCGTTCGTGGTTCCCGCGCAGACCATGTTGGCTGTCGGCATGGCCGCGCTGCTGCAGAGCGCGACTCGCGGCCGAACGGCGTTGAGGACGGCCTTCTTCGTTCCGTATATGACCTCGACCGTGGCCGTCACGACCATCTTCATGCAACTCTTCGTCAAGTCGGGTCCGCTGACTGGGCTCTTGGCCGTGTTCGGGCTGCCGGACTCGACCTGGTACGCGGACACCTCGCTCGCTCTGCCCTTTCTGGTCATCGTCTATGTCTACATGTTCGTCGGTCTGTACATCGTCATCTTCGTGGGCGGGATGGAATCCATACCGCAGGTGCTCTACGAGGCCGCTGAGGTCGACGGGGCGTCGGTGCTCCGGCGCTTCTGGCACGTCACCTTGCCGGGACTGCGGCCATTCACCGCGTTCGTGTTGGTCGCAGGTGTGATTCAAGCCGTGCAGGTGTTCGACCAGGCCTATGTCATCTGCGGGGGCACAGTCCTGGGCAGCCCGGCTGGAGCCACTTCCACGCTGGTCATCTTCATCTACCAACAGGCCTTCCGGCTCAACGCTGTCGGCTACGGAAGCGCTGCGACGGTGGTCCTGTTGGTCACGGTCGTCATCGCAGGCTTGGTCTCCAATCGGCTGGCCGCCCGGGCCAAGGCCGATCGATGAGCGCCGCGCGCGGCGGACGCCGGATGACGCGGGTGGCGCACCACACTGTGCTGATCGGCTTCGGCCTGGTCATGTCCACGCCGCTCCTCTTCGCGCTCTTCGTCTCTCTTCTCGACCCGACCGCGTATCCGTTCAAAGGCGGCCCTGTCAGGTTCACGCTCGGCAACTACGCTTTCGTGATGAGCAACGCGCCGATCGGACGCTGGTACCTCAACACTCTGGTCGTCACGGCATGCGTCGTCGCTGGCGCCGTGGTGGTGAACACGCTTGCGGGGTACGCGCTGGCGCGGTTTCGTTTCCGTGGTCGCCAAGCCGTCTTCTTGGGGATCATCGCCATTCTGATGGTGCCGTTGCAGGCCTACCTGATCCCGCTGTATCTGCAAATCACTGAGCTCGGCTGGCTCAACACGCTGACCGCGCTGATCGTCCCGTTCATTGTCAATCCGCTGCTGATCTTCCTGATGAGGCAGTCCTTTTCGGCGCTGCCCGCCGAGCTCGCGGACGCCGCCGCGATTGACGGCGCCGGGAGGTTGCGGACCTTTCTGCGAATCGGCGTGCCTTTGACGATCACGGGGATCGCCACCCAGGCGATTCTGTCCGCGACCTGGATGTGGAACAGTTTCATGGTCCCGGTCACCATGACGAACAAGCCTGAGTTGTTCGTGTTGACCGTCGGGCTGAACTCTCTGCAATCCCAGCATTACACGCTGCCAACGGTGCAAATGGCGGGGGTCGTGCTCCTGACCGTTCCCGTCGTAGTCATGTTCATCGCATTCCAGCGCTACATAGTCCCTTCGATCGCGTCCACGGGCATCAAGGCATGAGCACCATCCGCCGTCGCCGCGACGGGAGCCTTGAAGCCGTGCTCGGCCCGTGCGCGGTGTCGCTCGAGGTGCCCTCGCTGTTGGTGGGGCACCGGCGGGCTCGGATTCAAGCCGAGCTGGCTTCGATCGAGCTGTCGGCGAGGCAAGACGGCACTGGGGCGGTGGCGTCCTGCGCCATTCCCGTCGGAGCGGACTGCCGGGTCCTCATCCGTGACGTCTGGAACTGCGGCAACGACGACCTGGCATTGCGGCGAACCATCACCGTCAAGGGCTCGCCCGGCCTCGGCTTCGCCGCGCTCGTCGAAGTCGGGCTGCCCTGCTCGAGCCTGTCCGCGCTGGACCTGTTCGCGCCTGGCCTGGTCTACGGGGCCGCTGAGTCGGTGGCCCCGTGCGCGATAGGCGGGGTGCCCTCGCGTCGGATGGGAGCGGCGACGGTTCTGGCCAGGGAGGACCGGATGGCGGCGCCGCTGGTGGCGGCGCGGTGGGCGGACGGCCGTTGGATCGGGATCCTCGATTCCGCGCCTGACGGCGCCACTGTGCGGGCGGACGTCGAAGACGAATTCGGAGTGCCGTTGACAAGCCCGCGTTTTCGATTCGCCTCGTTGGGACTGGTCGACCATGGAACTGGCCAGGTGTCGCTCGTGGCCTCACTGCCCGGCACCGAAGGCGAGACCACCTATTCCAACGGCGGCTTGCCGCTGACCCAGTATCCGGGATGGCGGGTGCGCCTGTTCCCAGCGGAAGACGGTTTCTCGGCCAGCCAATCCATCCGGTTGCGGGGCGGCCACGCCGGTCCGGGAGCTTCGTTGTTCGACGCCGCGTGGCGCTGGGCCTGGGAGGTGCTGGATCCGTCAGTTCCGCGTGAGACGGGGCCGGGCCCAAGGTACGCCTGCGCCGAGGTGTTGGCGTCGCAAGTGCGTTCCGTGAACACGGCGGCTCGCGGCGAGCTCACCGGGGTGGGCCTCGAGTCCGACGCGACGACGGGCAGACCCGTCGCGGATGCGAACGCCGCCCTCATGGGCTTTGTCGGCGCCAACACCCAAGCCGCTTATGTGCTCCTGAGGGAAGCGGCGCGGCGCGGGCCTGGGGCAGGCTCCGGCCTCCGCGACGCCGGTGTCCGCATCCTCGACTCGTTCTCCTCCCTGCCGATGGAGCCGCCGAGTTGCGAGGGATTCGACCTTGCGACGGGAAGCCCCTCGACCTACCGGTTGGTCGCTGGCCGTCCGGCGGTGTTCCTGCGATCTCTGGCGGACGGCGCGTTGGCCGCGCTCGAGGCGGCCATCTTCGAGGAGGCGCAGGGAACGTCGAGGCCTGCCTGGCGTGGATGGGCGCGAGCCATCGGCCAGTGGATCGTCTCGGAGCAGCGCTCCGACGGATCGTTGCCGCGGGCCTGGGAGGCGGGGTCTGGCGTCGTGTTGGAAGAGTCGGGCACGGCCACCGCGTTGGCCGTGCCCCTGCTGAGCCGCCTTGCCTCGATCGAAGGGCCCGAGCCCTGGGGAGAAGCGGCGCTGGGCGCCGGGAACCATGTCTGGCGACGGCATGGGGTCAACGGCGACTATGCGGGAGCGACCCTCGACAATCCCGATGTCGTTGACAAAGAGGCGGCGCTCGGAGCGCTCGAAGCGTACTTGTGTCTGCATCGCCTGACTGGCGACCCGCTCTGGGCGCGGCGCGCGCTGCAAGCGGCGATGGTGGCGCAGACCTGGGTGCATCTGTGGGACGTCCCTCCGCCCGAGGGCATGAGCGAAGAGGATCTGCATTGGAAGAGCGGTTGCTCGACCGTGGGCATGCAGCTGATCACCACCGGCGTGACCATGTCCGACGGCTTCGCTGTCGCCTCGGCGGCGGCCTTCGCCGAGTTGGCCCGCATCTGCGGCGACGAGTACTGGATGGAGCTGGCCCGGCTGGTGCACCACGGCTCAGTGGCGATGCTCGCCACGCCGGACCGTCCTTTCGATTTGGCGGGGCCGGGATGGCAACAGGAGCACTGGTGCTTCGGCCCTCGCCGGGGGTTCGGACTGAATCGTCATTGGCTGCCGTGGACCGCCGCAGGCGTCTTGGCCGGGCAATTCCGCTTGGACGACGCCCGAATCGCGTTGTGAGGGCGGGTCCGCCCGCCGGTTCCCGGCTGCCGGTTCCGCTCGGCCCTGAGGACCCGGCGGCCTGGAGCGCGGGGCCCCCTCGCCTTCGCCTCGCGATACGCCGCGAGAGGTCGTTGACGCACCGCCAAGCCCCCTAATCTCACGGCCTTGCCCCCTCAATGGCGCTAGCCGGTGCTGCGTCTGCGTCTGGGCCGTCCGAGATTCCTCTCGACTGGCAGCTCATGGGGTCGGGCCCACAGCGCGGATGCGGCCGGACGGCGGTAGCGGCGCGGAAGCGTGCGCTCGTCGGCACGGGTGGCTTCGCGCAGGCATTGGGCTGTTGCCAACGAATCGGCGGAGCCCAGCGAGGCGCAGACTGCGGGCTCCTGGCAGCATTGGTCCAGGAAACGAGCTAGTCGTTCGGCGTCGAGCGGTAGCTGGCTGGTCATGACGCCCAATGGTCTTGGATCGACCGGCCGGGGGCGGGCGAACCGAGCGGTCCAGTAGAACATGCGGACCAGGTCTTCGGCGGCCTTGGGCCAGACGACCACGATTTCCTTGTCGGGGATCGCTTCTATGGCGCCGACGGCCTCCCATCGTAGGGCTAGGCGCTCGAGTCCGATGCGGACCTCTATTCCCTCGGGTCCTAGCCAGATCGAATACGAAGCTTTCGGGTCGAGTAGGACCGTTGCGACCGGGACCGTGATGCAAACGGCTAGGGCCGCCCCGCCGAGAGTCACAAACCAATAGCCTCTGAGCCCCGCCGCCACGGCCGCTCCCCCGAAGAACGCCGCGACCGCGAGGCCCGCGAACGCGCCCGGCAGAACCCAAGGCCAGGGCCGGCTCAGCACTAGACGGGCGACGCCGCGCTGGGCGCGCAGTCCGACCGGGCCTCGAACCGGCGCCAGCCCGTTGAGGGCCAGCCAGGCCCCAGCGACAGCGAACGCGCCGGTGAGAACGGAAAACAGCGGGCCGGCCGCGTCACCGGTCCACCGGGCGAGGAGCTCGAACGGTAGCCGCCACCGTTGGTTGATGTCCGTCCAGAACTCCGGCTCGGCAATTGTCCGCCAACACGCCCATCCGAACATGAGCGCTCCCAAAGCTTGGATCCAAGCGAAGCGGAGCCGGGCTGCGGGCGTGCGGTCGAGCGGATGCCCGCGCAGTTCGGCCTTGTTCAGATAGCCCGGGATCGCGCCAGGCCTGTCGTTTCCGCGCATCAATCGTCCGGCGGTGGCGGGATCGGTGCTGGTGCTGGCAGCGCGGTGGGCTCCCGGCGATACTTCTGAATGTCCTCTTGGTTCTTTGCCGCGGCCACCCAGGCTTGGTCAATCGCGTCGTTGGCCTCGACGCCGCCAACGATGCCTCCCAGCACACCGCCGATGGCGCCACCCACCGCTGAACCAACCCCGGGCGCGAGAATAGAGCCAGCGACAGCGCCGGTCTTGGCCCCGGCCATCGCTCCGGCAGCTGCCCCAGCCATGCCCAGCCCTTGCGACACCGCCGCCTGGGCGGCGCTTTCTCCGGCCTCGATATCCGAGTGGACGCCATAGGTGGTAAACGCCGGGCCGATGACCCGGCCAGCGACACGTCCGCCGACCTCGCCGGCCGACGGCTCAGCCGTCAGCTTCGCCGCCCGGTCCATCAGGCGGGAGTTCGGCAGCCAAGCGCGGCCGTGGCTGATGGCATCAATGTCCCGTTTCGCCGCGGCGGCGCGAAGCCGCCCGATCTGACCGCCGCGGCGTCTCGAAGCATGAAGCTCGACCAGTCGGGAGCCGCCCCCGAGCGCCTGCTCCAGAGCTGGCACCGCCAAAGCCTCCAGCTCAATCCCGTGCCGGGCCACAAGCTGAGATTCGCCGGCCAGTTCGTCCACCAGCGATTCCCATTCGCTGACCGCCCTGCGGTAGGCATCCCAAAGGGCGGCATTGGCGTTGTAGGCGTCCATGTGGAACCGGTAGTGGTCCGGATTGGTCTGGCGCCACTCGGACGGAGGGCATGCTTTGACGGCAGGCGGTGGCCGGATGTCGCACTCGACCAGGGTGAGTCCTGCCCAGACGGCTCGCTGACGGACGCGGGCGGCCTCGGCCTGGGCGTCTTCGAGTGCGTCCGCGTACAGAGAGATCCTCGTGCCGGTGTCTTCGCAAGCGGCCAGGGTCGCTTTGAGTTGCTGTTGAATCTCCCGGCATCGTTTCCGGAAGGCGTCGGCCGTCTGCCCCTCGAAGAAGTCTTCGGAGTCGATGCATGCTCTGATCGTCTTGACCGCTGGGTCCAGGGCTTCGGTAAGCGTTGATCGTAGCCATGCGGCAGCATCCCGCCGAGCGCCGACGTCACCGTCAATGTGAGTGTCAACCATTGATCTCCTCCTCAGTGGCCGGGCGCGATCGATCCCAGGTGTTCGAGTTGCTGGTCGGTCAATCCACCCGGATTAGTCGGCTCGGGCTCGAATAGCTGTTGAATCTGGGAGATTTGGAAGATCTGGAGTTGCTGGGCCGATCTGAGATAGTCGCGTAGAACCCAGACCGACGGCCTCAATCAGGTCGCACAGGTTGGCGGCGTTGGCCGCCACATATGCCATCTGGTCGGCCGCCACTTCGGACCCCTCGTCACCGGGTGGAATCTCCGGCATAGAAGCTCCGGCGTCGTCGGCCCGCTCGGCCGCCGATTCGAGCGAGTTGGCCAGCATCGACAGCAGCAGAGAGTCGTAGGCCATTTTGCTGCTCATGCCTCATTCGTACCTCTCAACGGTCAGACACTCCGACATCATGGTAACAACCAGTGATCGCGGCCAAGCTCGACAAGGCCTGCCCATGTCGCTGCCGGGCTTGTGGCCGGGAGCCCGCCGCCAGAGGCGCGCCCGCGCCGGGTCCGTCGATTCGCGCGTCATCGCTCAGCGAGACCGGCGAGTCCGCGACCTCGGCCGGACCAGGGACCGTCCCCTGTTTGGGGCGGCGGTGACCCAGGCCGCCGCCGGAGCGCCCCCGGCGTTCCGGCGGTGGGTTAGCCCCAATCCACCGATGAGTGGGGTGCGACACGGCCCTGGATGAGCACGAAAATGCCTTTCTGACCTGGGAAAATGGTTGTTGCAAGTAGTTCCAGGACCCCAGAGAGGGAAAGGCATCTTCGCGGACCTCATCGACGGCCTGAAACCGACCTGGCCCGTTGTGATCGAACCGTCGCTGGTGATCCGGGAGTCGACCGGCGCCCCCAATCCCAGCCCGGGGGCGCTTGCGCGCGGCAGACGTGCGGGTCCTCCAGGCGTAGCTTGGGGGAGAGCCAGGTCCCGTGCCAATCGAAACGCATTCCGCACTGCCGGTCGGGCGATCACGGGCTCAGCGCCACCAGAATCTGGCTCCCGCTCACCGGCCACCGAACGGCATGCCCAAGTCTCGCGGACCGAGGTGGCCCGAAGGGCTCGTCTGGAAACTCGATAGCCAGCCATAACGCGGTCCCAGTACCACGTTACGGCTCACTATTATCTTCCAGTTGTGCTTACGCGGCTCATATAAGCAGCCATAAGATACTTGCTATACCTAGTTACGGCTGACTATTGGAGCGGATATGGCACTGGTTGGAAGGATCGAGGAACAACGGGTCTTGCGGGACCGGTTCGACCACGACGGGGCCGATTTCGTAGTCGTGTGCGGTCGGCGGCGAGTCGGCAAGACGTTCCTGGTCAGGGAGTTCTTCAACGGACGGTTCTGCTTCACGGCGACCGGCGTGGCCAAGCAGCCGAAGGGCCGGCAATTGCGCGAATTCAACCGCTCGCTCTCCATCCACGGAGGGATCGCCTATGCCCAGGCGCCCGATTGGTTCGAATCCTTCCAGCAACTGCGCCAATTGATCGAGCACGATCCAACTTCCGGCAAGAAGGTCGTCTTCCTGGACGAACTGCCATGGATGGACACGCCCAAGTCGGGTTTCCTGCCCGCGCTGGAGTCGTTCTGGAATGGCTGGGCGTCGGGTCGCCGCGACGTTCTCCTCATAGTCGCCGGGTCGTCCGCGTCATGGATAGCCCGCAAGCTCTTCCGCAACACCGGCGGACTCTACAACCGGGTCACCCGGCGTCTGTGGTTGCAGCCTTTCACGCTCGCGGAATGTGAGGCCTTCTTCGAGGACCGGCGCGTCGGGTTCGACCGTCAACAGCAGGTCGAGAGCTACATGATCTTCGGCGGCATCCCGCATTATCTGGATCAACTCGACCGAGGCTTGAGCTTGGCCCAAAACGTCGACCGCCTATGCTTCGGCCCCAACCCCCCGCTCGGACGCGAGTTCGACGAGTTGTACGCTTCGCTTTTCGCAGAGCCGGCTCGGCACGTCGCCGTGGTGAAGGCGCTGGCCGGAAAAGCCTCAGGCCTGGGGCGCGATGAGATCTCAAGAGCCGCTCATATCGCCGCTGGCGGAACATTGAGCGCCATTCTGGAACAGCTGGAACTGAGCGGTTTCGTACGGTCCCACCCTGCCTTCGGCAAACGTGAGCGCGACTTGGCCTACCGGCTAGCAGACCCGTTCTCCTTGTTCGCCCTGCGTTTCGGCGGCAACCGACTGGCCAACGACGAGCATTTCTGGACGAACGGCCTGTTGAGTGGCGGCCGCAACGCATGGAAAGGGCACGCGTTCGAGGAGGTGTGCCTCGGCCACATCCCGCAAATCAAGCGTGCGTTGGGGATCGCTGGAGTATTGTCCTCAGCGTCCGCTTGGCGCAGCCGCTTCGCCGATCCGGGCGCCCAGATCGATCTTGTGATCGACCGAGCGGATCGCGTAATCAACCTCTGCGAGATCAAGTACTCGGATCACGAGTACGCGATCACCGCGGACTACGACCGTCGGCTGCGCGCCAAACGGGCCGCCTTCTCCGAAGAGACCCGCACCACGAAGAGCCTGGCCTGGACGTTCATAACCACTTACGGCTTGGCGCGCAACGCCCATCGGGGAAGCGTGAGCTCTGAGGTCACGATGAACGACCTGTTCGAACACGACCCGAGGCCTTGACCTCAGGCGGCGGGACGATGCCGTCCGGTCGCCTCGGCCGCGCCGGTCGTCTCAGCGCCGGGACCGGCCGGGAGTCGGGAGCCTCGGCTGGAAAAGGTGCCAGCTTCATTTCTGGCCGGCCCTCCTGCGTCGCGGCGCGTCTGCGACCTCGACTGGACAAGGGCCTGTCCCAATACCGTTCAATTTCGTGCCCTTTCCGGCGCGGCCGACTGACATGCGCGAATGCCGGTAGCCGGCCGCGCCGCATCGGGCGGGATGTGACCCAAGCCACCGTCGGAGCGGCCCCCGAGCTTCCCACGGTGGTTTGGGAACCAGGAGGGGAAGGGCCGCCGATGCCGCCAACCGGCTGACCTGCGCGAACGCTGGTCGCCGACCGCGCGGCATCGGGCAAGGGTGACCTAAACCACCGCCGGAGCCATCCGGAGCGTTCCCACGGTGGTTTAGGGCCAGGGCCGGGAAAGGCTGGGAAGGGCCAGCTGCTCCGCGTCACGCGCCCGAGCCGCTGTCTCCATCCCCCGCGCCCGAATCGCCCTGGCCCGGACGCTCGCCTCCGGAGCCGCCGAAGCCGCCGGAGCCGCCAAACCCGCCGCCCATGCCGCCGAAACCGAACCCCGCCGAGTCGCCCTCGGCGATGGAGAAGGGATCGGAAATGGTGCCATCCTCGTCCGCCTGGCCGATCACGGTGATGGAGTCGCCCTCGGCCAGATCCGAAACCTCGCCGGACAGGGTGATGGACGTGTCCGAGCCCGCCGTGACCTCGTAGGTCTGGCCGTCCTCGGTCTCGATGGTGATGGTGTCTCCGTCGATCTTGGTGATCGTGCCCCTGGCCAGGCCACCGCCCAGACCGCCGCCGCCGCTGCCCGAGCCGCCGCCTTCGCCGCCCTCGCCGCCGAAGCCCGGCCCCATGCCGCCCTGGCCGCCGTCCTCGCTGCCGGGCGCGCCGGAGGGGAAATCGCCCGGCGCCCCGGAGGGCCATCCGCCACCGGCCCTGATGCGGCCATCGCCGCCGTTGCCGCCAAAACCGCCAGCATCATTGTCAACCGTCGCCCGCCCGGTCAGCACCCCACCTCCGAAGGCCAGGATCGCTACCAGCGCGCCGCCCAGGATCATGGTCAACACGGGGCGCTTCGCGCGCGGCGGCCGGGAGGCGAGCGTCGAAGCGGTGGTGGGCGGTGCGGCCAGGATATCGGCCGCACCGCCCGGGGCCGCGGGTGTTCCGGGTCCAGGCGGTACCCCATGTCCGCCCACGCCGTTCGGCGCCCCCGCGCCATTCGGCGCCCCCGCGCCATTCGGCGCTCCCGCGCCAGGTGCCGGCCCAAGGTCACCTGCGGCACCCGCGTCTGCCGGACCCGAGCCCGCACGGCCCGCGCCCGCACGGCTCGCGCCAGCCCCATCAGCCGGGCGGTCCGATCTGTCCAACGATCCGTCTCCAGAGGTCATTTGTGCATCTCCTTGATTCGAGTGTTCCTCATTCGTGCCTCAACGCGTCGACCGGTTTCATGGCGGCGGCCCGCAGCGCCGGATAGCCGCCGAAGACCACCCCGATGGCCACCGAGACCCCCAACGCCAGCCAGACCGAGCCCAGCGAGATGACCGGCCGCGTGCCCAGGATCGCCATGTGGCTGAGCCCCCAAGCTGTCGCGACCCCGATCAGGCCTCCGGTCAGCGACAACAGCGAGGCCTCGGCCACGAACTGCCCGGCGATGGCCGCCCACGGCGCGCCCAAGGCTTTGCGGATGCCGATCTCGCGGGTCCGCTCGGACACCGTCACGAGCATGATGTTGGTGACCCCGATCCCGCCCACCACCAGCGAGATCGCGGCGATGGCGGCCAGCATCGCGGACAGCGAGGAGGTCGCCTCCGTCGAGGCCTCGAGTAATTGCTCCTGCGTGGTCACCCGGAAAGTCGCGTCGGCGGGCGATATCCGCAGCGCCTCGGCGATCGCCGCGGTCGCTTCCGATGCCGCCGCGTCGACCACTTCCGTCGAGGCGGCCTGCAGCGTGATCGAAGTCAGCGCCCCATAACCCGTCAGTGAGCGTTGCACCCTGGCCAACGGGGCCACGACCGACGAATTCCCGGAACTGCCCCCGGTCGTGTCCTTGATCTTCATGACGCCATAGACCGTGAAGGGCACGCCGCCAACCATGACCTGCCGACCCACGGCATCGTCCATGCCGAACAAGTCGTAAGCCAGATCGGCGCCGAGGACGCACACCTGGCGCGCCGCTTCGGAATCGGCGGTCCCGAAAGCCGTCCCCTGGGCGACCGGCGAGTTCGTCACGGCGAAGTACTGCGGCGTGGTGCCGATCACGGTGGCGGAGGTCGAGGTGGTGCCGTAGACGACCGTGGCGGAGGTCGAGACCTCGGGCACCACGGCCTCGATGTCCGGGGAATTGTCCTCGGTGATGGCATTGGCGACTTCGACGGTCAGCGTCTGGAAGGTGGTGGCGCCGCGTGTCATGCCCGCCGAGACGGTCACCGTGTTGGTGCCGAGCCCAGCCAGCTGGCTGGCCACTTCGGCGGACGCTCCCGAGCCGACCCCCAGTAGCAGGATCACCGAGCCGACGCCGATCAACACCCCCAACAAGGTCAGGGCCGCGCGCGTCAGGTTGGCGCGGATCGAGCGCAGCGCCGAGGCCAGGATTTCCGCCAGGTTCACGCGCCCACCCCCGGAATCACGGTCGTCTTCGCGGGCTCAATTCTAACGGGGACGATGCCGTTCGGGAGGGTCGCGCTCAAGTCGTGGTCCCCGCCGGGGCCCGGGTGGGGAGCCGCGGGAGCCGCCGGGACCTTGGCCGCGCTGCCCGCGAGGATCCGCCCGTCGCGCATCCGAACCGTGCGGTGCGCCCGCTCCGCGACCTCGGATTCGTGCGTGATCAGCACAATGGTCCGCCCGGCGTTGTTCAACTGCTCGAACACGTCGAGCACGTCCGCCGTGGCGGTGGAGTCCAGGTTGCCGGTCGGCTCGTCGGCCAGGATCAGCGCCGGCGTGTTGACCAGAGCCCGTGCTATGGCGACGCGTTGCAGCTGACCGCCGGACAGCTCGCCAGGTCTGTGCGAGGCGCGGTTGGTGAGCCCGACCAGCTCCAGCGCGGCCATCGCCCGGTGGCGGCGCTCGGCCCGTTTGACGCCCGCATACGCCATCGGCAGTTCGACGTTGGCGAGCGCGGGCATCGAGGGGATCAGGTTGAAGGACTGGAAGACGAATCCGATCTGCCGGTTCCTGATCCGTGCCAGGGCGTCGCCGCGCAGGGAGGAGACGTCCGTGCCATCCAGCCAGTAGGTGCCGGCGTCCGCCACGTCGAGCAGCCCGAGCAGGTTCATCATGGTGGATTTGCCGGAGCCGGAATGCCCCATGATGGCCACGAACTCGCCCCGTTCGACCCGCAACGAGGCGTCCGCGAGGGCCGCCACAGCCGATTCGCCGGCGCCGTAGGTCCGTGAAAGGCCGCTGATCTCGATGATCGGTGTGCTCATGGGTCATCCCATCCCCGGCGGGCCGCCCATGCCGCCCCCGAAGCCGCCGCCGGTCAGGCCGCCGCCGCCCCCGAAGCCGCCGCCGAAGCCGCCCATCTGGTTCGTGGAGGTGCCCGAGGACCCGGTGGCGCTGTCCATCGAGACGAGCACGGATTGGCCCTCGGCCAGCCCGCTGGTGATCTCGACGGTCGAATCGCCTTGCAGGCCGACGCCCACCGTTTGGCTGGTCTCGGCGCCGTCGTCGCCGATCACGGTGACGGTGCCGGTGGAGGCGTCGAGCGAATCGACTGAGACGGCGTTGGCGGGGAGATAGAGCACGTCGGTCGCCTCGGCCGTGGTCACCAGGATGGTCGCCGTCTGGCCCAGCCGCACGCTCTGGGGAACTTCGGTCAGCGTGATCGTGGCGGTGTAGGTGACCACCGAATTGCTGGTGCTGGCGGTCGGCGAGATCGCGCTGACCTCGCCTGTCGCCGTGACCCCGGTGAGGGCCGGGAACGTGACGGTGGCGGCTTGCCCGGCCTCCAGGTCGGCCGCGTCGGCCTCGGCGAAGGCTCCGGCCACGGTCAGCTCGCCGGAGGACACCACGGTCATGATCGTGGTGGCGTTGCCCGATGCCGTTCCCGAACTCCCGCTGCCACCGCCGGTTCCCCCCGTCCCGTCTGAGCCGCCATTGGCGCTCGCGCCTCCGCTGGCGCCGGAGCTGGCCGGGGTGGAAGTGGCCGTGGTGCTCGAGGTGGTCTGTCCGCTGCCGGTCACCGAGTCCCCGACGGTCGCGCTCACCTGGGTGACGACCCCGTCGATGGGCGAGGTCAGGCTCAGGTTGGCGGCCGCCGCCCGAGCTTCGGCCAGGGCGTCCTCGGCGGCGCTGTAGCTCTTGTCGGCGCTGGCCCGCTCGGCCTGGGCCGAGGTGACCTGGGCGGACGCGTTGGTGGCGCTGGACTGCGCGCTGGCCACTTGCGCCTCGGCCCGCGCGACGGCGGCCTGGGCGGCGCTCAAAGTCAGGACCGTGCCGCCGCCGGAATCGCCGGAATCGCCGGAATCGCTGCCCGCTGTGTCGGTCGCCCCCGTACCGGTCCCTCCGGGGCCGGCGCCCGAGTTCCCGGAGCCCGTCCCGCTGGAGACCGCCGAGGTGGTCCCGCTGCTCATGACCGTCCGTCCGGCTTTGACCGCGGTCAGGTTCGACTGGGCCTCGGACAGGGAGATCTCGGCCGCATCGACGTTCTTGCTGGCCGAGGTGAGGGACTGGCTGGCGGCGTCGACTTGTTGATCGGCGGCATCGGCGGTGGCGGCTGCCCGGTCGAGCGCGTCCTGGGCGTCTTCGACGGCCTGGTCGGCGGCATCGGACGTGATAGTGGCCACAACCAGACCTGCCGTGACCTGGTCGCCAACCTTGACGGCCAGGGTGGCGAGCTCGCCGGAAGTGGAGAAGGCCAGGTCCTGGCTGATGGCCGGGGCGATCTGGCCGGTCGCGGAGATGGCGCGGGCCACGGTGCCGGTCGCGACCTGGGTGGTGCGGCGGGTGGACGCGTCCGGGTCGGCGCCGGCGCTGGGGCGGAAGAAGACCCAGTAGACGGCGAAGACGGCGGCGATCACAGCCGCGACGAGGATCGCGTTCAGCCAGCGGGGGAGTCTGCGCATAGCGACCATGCTGGCCGGGCGAACTGTGAACCGCATCCAAACAAACTGTGAGTTTCCTGGGAATCGCGTCCCCGGAACACGGGTTTGCGTCTGACGCAAACCCGTGTTCCCAGGGGATTGACATTAGGACAAAGCCATTGGGGAGGGCGACCGTGGAACGGCGGCCGCGGGCTGGCGGGATTCGTGTGCCCGCGCCGACCGCTGTGACCACATTGTGGGCTGTAGCTGGGCGGCGGCACGGGCTGGGCGCCGGTTGCGGTTACCATCGGACTATGACCTTGCCACAGGGGAAGCAGGCTGGCCAGCGACGGTGGGTCGCTGACGCCGGGTCGGCCAGCGGTCCGCAGCAGCGCTTCGGCGCGGTTTGGGGGGTCCACGCCGTAAGGCACTGATGTCGGGCCGGCGCAAGGCCGGGCGGCACCCGCCACAATCCCCTGTGTCGCCCGGCTGTACTCTGCCATGTTCGGGGACGGCACGCTGGGGGGTTGCCCGCTGGGCTCTTTCGGATTGGACTCGAACTGTTTGCCGCCTTGGACCAGTTGGTTGGCTTCGAGCTTGGGCGCCGCTTGGAGGACCCCGGTGGGACTCCTGACCGGGCGCCGTCTCATAGTATGGCCGGGTTGATTGCGGAACTGATCTTGGCGGTCGCCAGCCTGGGCGTGGGGTTCGCCTCTGCCTTCTTCCCGCCCGTCAACGCCGAATTGCTGACCCTCGCGGCGGTGGCGGCGACCACGACCACTCTGAGGGGTGCCGTGGCCACGGTGGTGTCCGTGACCGTCGGCCAGACCATCGGCAAGATCATCGTCTACGAGGCCACGCGGGCGGGTCGCGACCTGGCCCAGCGCCGCTTGGATCAGACTGCGGCCGGGGTTTTAGGCGCTTCGAGCCTGGCCGATCCAGTCGCGCGCGCCGACCGATCCGGTGGCCGGTTCATCGGTCGTTTGACCAGCCCGTTCAGGCGCGGGGTTCGCAGGCCGGGGCGCTCTCATCCCCGCTGGGACGCATTCAAGGCCTGGCTCAAACGCTGGTCGGATCGCGGCCTGGCGTTGATGAACACTCGCGGCCGGTGCCTCGCCGTCCTGTCGGTCTCCGCCACCGTCGGCTTCCCGCCGCTGCTGCTCACCACCGTGGCCGCCGGGGCGGTTAAGATGAACCGCTTCGATTTCGTCGCGGTCACCCTGGTGGGACGCCTGATCCGGTTCGGCGCGGTCGCCTGGCCCGCCCTGGCCCTGCGTTTCTAGCCTGAGAGCGCCGCATCGCCCCTGATCAGGGCGCGGGCTCGAGTGCCAAGTGCGGCGAGTCGGCTTCCCCCATCACAGCGTCCGAGGACCCGTCTGGGAGGCTGGCCCGTGGCGTGGGACTCTTGTGGGCGGCGCGAACCCGACTCGGCGGCATCGGCGGTCGTGAGGTGCGGGTGAGCTCGGCCGAGGGAGAACGTCGTGGCCGACCGGGCCGAAACCCTGCCAATGGATGGTCTCGCGGGTCGAGAACCCGCAAACCGATGGTCGCGGCCGTGAGACCGCCCAAATGCAGGCGGTTGTCCCGCGATACGGACACTGTCGCGGCTGACTTGGCCATCCGTCGCAGCAGAGCCCTCTTTCCACCGTCATCCTCCGTTGCCCGATGCCGCCCGGTCGGCTCCCCGCCTCTCCGACGCCTTGCCTCGTCCCTTGATCCCGTCCCGGCAGGTCGATGCGGCCGTGAAACCCATCACCGGCCGAGCCGGACGTGGTCGAGTGTTGCTGGCACCCCACCATCTGGCGGACATGATGTAGCACCGTTGAATCGACGCGGTTGGGGACGACGAGGCGGTGCCGCGCTTGACCCCGTCAGCCGACCTGGCGGCATCGTGCAATTCCGAAGTCTGAAACGAGAGTGATGCGGGCGTGCGCCGAAGCGCCTGCTCGTCGAACGGCGGCTGGCCGCTTGAGACCGACCCCAGGCCGGATTTCACGCGTGGCGCGAGATGTGGCACCATTGGGGGCGTGGCTTTCCAGGTCATCATCATTACTTAGCGCACTGGGCGACCAAGCCGTCTGGTGCGCAACCTCCTGTCCGTTCGGCGGGAGGTTTTTTATTGCCCGAAAACCCGACAAGCGACAACTTGAAGAGATCAGCCAGCAAGCGAAGGAACCGAGATGGCCAAGCAATTGCACGTTTACGACACCACCCTGCGGGATGGCGCGCAGCAGGAGGGCATGAACCTGTCGGTGGCGGACAAGATCCAGATCGCTGGCCTGCTCGATCGGCTCGGAGTGGACTTCATCGAAGGCGGCTGGCCGGGAGCCGTGCCCAAGGACACAGAGTTCTTCGCGCGCCTCGCCAAAGAAGTCACCCTCAAGAACGCCACCTTGGCCGCATTCGGGGCTACCCGCAGGGCCGGAGGACAGGCTTCGAGCGACCCGCAGGTGCGCGCGCTGCTGGACGCCGGAGCCCCGGTGGTGACCCTGGTGGCCAAGTCGGACATCCGGCATGTGGAGCGGGCGCTGAAGACCACGGCGGCGGAGAACCTGGCCATGATCGAAGACACGGTCGGGTTCCTGGCCTCGGAGGGTCGGCGGGTGTTCCTCGACGCCGAACACTACTTCGACGGCTACGGCTTCGACTCGACGTACGCGCTGAACTGCGTCAAGACGGCGGTCGGCGCCGGTGCCGAGGTGGTGGTCCTGTGCGACACCAATGGCGGCATGTTGCCGGAGCGGATCCGCGAGGTGGTGGGGCAGACCGCGGCCCACGCCGGGGCGAACCTGGGCGTCCATTGCCACAACGACTCCGGGTGCGCCGTCGCGAACTCGTTGGCCGCCATCGAGGCGGGCGCCATGCATGTCCAGGGCACCATCAACGGCTACGGGGAGCGGACCGGCAACGCCGACCTGACAGCGATCATCCCCAATCTGGTCCTGAAGCTGGGCCAGCCCGCCATGCCGAAAGCCCAGTTGGCGGATCTGACCGGCGTGGCGCACGCCATCAGCGAGGTCACCAACATCGCGCCGTTCGCCCGTCAGCCGTACGTTGGGACCTCGGCGTTCGCGCACAAGGCGGGGCTGCACGCCAGCGCCATCCGGGTGGACCCCGACTTGTACCAGCACATCGACCCGGTCGAGGTCGGCAACGACATGCGCATGCTGGTCTCGGAGATGGCGGGCCGGGCCTCTGTCGAACTCAAGGGCAAGGAGTTGGGTTTCGACCTGGCCGGGCAGAACGACCTCCTGGCGCGGGTCACCGACAAGGTCAAGGCGCTGGAGGCGGAGGGCTACACGTTCGACGCCGCCGACGCCTCGTTCGAGCTATTGCTCCGCTCCGAACTGCCGGGCGGCCGTCCCGAGTATTTCCGGATCGAGTCGTGGCGGACCATCTCCGAGACCCTTTCCGGCGGCGGGGCGTCCGGCGCTGGCGGGCCTCGTGCTGGCGGGTCCGGCGCCCCGGACGCGCCGACCGCCTCCGAGGGCACGGTCAAGCTCTGGGCCGGTTCCGACCGCCTGGTCGCCACGGGCGAGGGCAATGGCCCGGTCAACGCGCTCGACGCCGCGTTGCGCCTGGCGCTGGCCTCGGTCTACCCCGAGTTGGCCCGGATCGAGCTGGTCGACTACAAGGTCCGCATCCTGGACTCCGCGCGCGGCACCGACGCGGTCACGCGGGTCATGATCGAGTCGACCGACGGCTCGGCCGTGTGGCGGACCGTCGGTGTCGGCGCCAACATCATCGAATCGTCCTGGGAGGCCTTGACCGACGCCTTCACCTATGGGCTGTTGGCGGCGGGAGTGGCCCCGCGCTGATTTGGCCGATGCCGTCCGTCCGGCCCGTGCGGCACCCTCGGGTGGCGTTGGGGCCTGGTCGTGTAAGCCGTGGGGGCCACGTGTGTCCGCGAGTTTGAGACGAGTCTCCGTCCCCGGGCTTATTGCCCTGGACGATGCCGCGGGCCCGGCCCGTGCGGCGCCCTCGGGCCGCGCGAGCGTCGGCTGTGGCGGCCGAAGTGTGCGTCCCCGGCCGTCGGCGGTTGATGGACTGCGGCAGGGGCGATGCCTGCGCTCGCGTGCGCGACGAATCTCCGTCCCCACGTCCGTTTGATCGATGGGCGAGGTGACCCAATTCACCGCGGTGAGGGTCGGACGCCGCGCGGCGGTGGCCGAGGGACACACGCGCCGAACGACGCCAAAGCAGTGGACGGGCTTGACCTGCGCGCACGCTGATTGCCGACCGCGCGGCATCGGGCGGGGTGTGACCTAAGCCACCGCCGCAGCGATCCGTGGCGTTCCCACGGTGGTTTAGGGACGCGGTCGGGAGGGGTCTGCGATGCTCCCGATCAGTTGACCTGCGCGAACGCTGGTTGTCGGCCGGGCGGCGTCGGGCGGGGTGTGACCTAAGCCACCGCCGCAGCCATCCGTGGCGTTCCCACGGTGGTTTAGGACACGGCCGGGAGGGGACACCGGGGCCGCGAACGATTTGACCTGCGCGGACGCTTCTAGCCGACGGGACGGCATCGTGCGCCCGGTGACCCAACTCACCGCGGCAAGGGTCGGGCCGTGCGCGGCGGTGACTTGGGGACACCGAGCGGAGACGGCAGCATTTTTGGGTCGACGGCGACCTGCCCAAACGCTCGTCTCGGCAGGTCGGCGTCCATCGATGAAGGCACCGTCTCTGTTCGTGCCGACGCCGGGGTCGGCGGGCGCGAAACCGCAGGTCAGGCCATGTGGATACCGAGTCCACCTCCACGCCGTGCTCAAGGGCCACAGGACCGTCCCCTGACTGGTCGAGGGACGGTTCCCTGACTGGGCGAGGAATCGTCCCCCGATTAGGGGACTGGGGTGGGGCGGCGGGGGACCGGGATCGAGCGCGGCGACGTGGCGTGGCGGGTGGGGCGGCCGTAGGCGGACGGGAACTGGTTGGCCGCCGCCAGGGCCGGAGTTACGCCATCGACCACCATCATCAAGTCCATCGGCAACGATGTGGGCAGGAAGGTGAAACCGTCGCAGGCGCCCTGGTCGGCCCACTCGACGCAGCGTTCGGCCAGGCCGGCTGGCGTCCCCACGTAACGCACATGGTCGCCGCCCAGACGCTGGCCGATTATCTCCTCCGCCAGATCCTTGCGGGCCTCGGCGTGGGACTGGTCCTTCGCCAGCGTCACGCTCAGGTCCACCAAGACCTTGATCTGGCCGGGCTCCCGACCCGCTTCCACGGAAGCCGCCCGGATGCGCTCACGCTTGTCGGCGGCATCGTCCAAGGAGACGGCGTTGATCCGGGCGACGTCCGCCTTCGCGGCCGCCAGAGCGGCGGACCGGGGCGTGTCGGCGCGCATGACCGTGGTCGGGTGGCGCCACGGCGCGGCGACGGACCCGCCCGTGCCGCCCGACTTGCCGGACCGGGCGGATGTCCCGGACTTCTTGGCAGGGGCGGTCCCGCCAGAACCCGGCGAACGGCCAGGCGTCCCAGAACGGCCCGGCCCTTCGGAGCCGCCGGCCGCGCCAGGACCGCCGGCCGCGCCGGGACGGGCGGCCGCACCAGATCGGCCTGCCGCACCAGATCGGGCTGCCGCACCAGGACGGCCGGCCGTGCCAGGACGGCCAGCACCCCCGGAACGACCGGTCGCACCGGAACGAGCGGAACGGCCGGGAGACCCGGAACCCGACCCCTCGGAGCCCGGCCCGTGGTCGCTGGTCGAGCCGAGGCGCTGGCGGCGCATAGCGCGAGCCGAAGCCGCGAGCTTGGTCAGCGGCTCGCCACCGGACCAGGTGTCCTGGACTATCGCGGTCAGCAGTTCGCCCGAATGGGTCATGGGCGAGGGATGGTCGAGCAATTGGAGCTCCCAGCCGTGGCGGCCCTCGGAGGCGATCTCCAGGCCGACCAGGGCTTCAAGCAACGATGATGGCTCGACCCAGCTGGAGCGGACCACCGGCACCAGGCAGACGCCCTCGGTGGCGGTGGCCAGCCGGGTGGCCAGCCGGATCGAGTCGAGTCCGCCGCGACGGCGGCCGGAGAATGGCGGATTGCCCGCCAAAGTGTCGTCAATGCAGACGTAGTCGAGCACGCCGCGCTGAGCGGTGCGGGCCAGTCGCGCTGTCAGTCCCAGGTCGGGGACGTAGGGCGAACGGTCGTCATCGTCGTCGTCGAACTCGATCGGACTAGGAAACCGGTCGACTGATCCGACCAGTTCCGAGCCGAGGTAGATGCGCCGGTTAGGGGTGGATTTGTACACCTGGGCTCACCGCCTTCGTGTGGTTTAGGAGCTGTGCAGGGGCCACAGCCAATGGACTTGGCTGGCCCGGCGGTCTTCCGTACCACGTGGCGGTCAACGAGCGTAGCCCTGGGGAGGCGACGGCTAAGACATCCGGCCGGTTGGAGCGAGGCTGGCTCCAGTTCGACAGTATGTCGCAATTCGGCCGGTGTCAATGCGTATGCTGGCTGTTAGTCCATCCATTGGTCCACCTGAAGACCCCGAAGAACATAAGGAGCCCAAGTGCCCGAACAGGCCAAAGTCGCCCTGGTCACGTGTCGTGAATTTCCCGAATTGGACGCCTACGATGCCGTGTTGGTGCCCCGTCTGAACTCGATGGGTATCTGCGCCGAGGGGGTCGTCTGGGACGACCGCACCATCGACTGGGATCGGTTCGATCTCTCGGTTGTGCGTTCCACCTGGGATTACGCTGGGCGCAGGGACGAGTTTCTTCAGTGGGCGCGGTCCGTGCCACGCTTGGCCAACCCGGCGCCGGTGTTGGAGTGGAACACCGACAAGCACTATCTGAGGGACCTCGAGAGCCGGGGCGTGCCGGTGGTTCCGACCACTTGGCTGGAGCCGGAACGGGGGCTGCGGGCGCGCGGTTTACACACCCGGATGCCCGCTTTAGGAGATTTTGTGTTAAAACCGGCAGTCGCCGCCGGTTCGATTGGCGCGGGGCGCTACACCGCCAACGATTCGTATGGTCGGGGTCAAGCTATCGCTCACGCGTTGAAGCTGCTCGAGGCCGGCCAGTCGGTCATGCTGCAGCGTTATCTCCCGTCCGTGGACACCAAGGGCGAGACGTCGATGGTGTTCCTGGACGGCCAGTACGCCTACGCCGTCCGCAAGGACGCCATGCTGCGCGGGCCGGTCTCCGGCGAACGGCTCTACCAGGCGGAGACCCTCCAAGGCGGGTACGAGCCGACCCCGGACGAACGCGCGGTGGCCCAGGACGCCATCGCCGGAGCCATGGCCTGCCTGGACAATCCGCTGCGGCCATTCCTGTACGCGCGAGCCGATCTGGTCCAGGGCGACCATGACGCGCCGGTGCTCCTCGAACTCGAATTGACCGAGCCGTCGCTGTTCCCGGAACTAGCCGCCGGCGGGATCGACAAGGTCTGCCGGGCCATCGCCGGGCGGTTGTCTCCGGTCTGATCTCCGAGCCACGGGGATCGCTCGCCCGCGCCGCTGTCCCACACGAATCCGGGTCTCGACCCCGGGCGCGGCAAACTGGACGTTCGGCGGCAGGCCGCCCTCGCGGCATCGGGCAAGCGCTGCGCAAGGGTCCCTGGGAGTCATCCTGCAGGATGACGGCCTCATCCGACCTGCCCATGGGGGCGACCGGTGAGATTCATCCATTCGGTGGGCACCGCGCTGACCTCGCTAAACGTAATGTGGATAGCGAGCCAAGCAACGAGCTAGCGAAAGGAACACGATGATTCAGGTCGAAGGTCTGACCAAACGGTTCGGCCAGAAATTGGCCGTCGATCACCTGAGCTTCACGATCGAACCGGGCCAGGTGACTGGATTTCTGGGGCCGAACGGCGCCGGCAAGTCCACCACCATGCGGATGATCGTGGGGCTGGACCGTCCCACAGCGGGACGGGCGAGCGTTGACGGCAAGCCATTCACCCAAGCCAAGGCGCCGCTCAGGGAAGTCGGCGCGCTGCTGGACGCCAAGGCCGCCAACCCGGCCCGGTCCGGACGGGCGCACCTGCAGCAGTTGGCCGCCACCCACGGGATCGGCAAACAGCGGATCGACCAGGTCATCGCTATGACCGGTCTGGAAACAGTGGTCTCGAAGCGGGTCAAGACCTATTCGCTGGGCATGAACCAGCGGCTCGGGATCGCGGCCGCGCTGCTGGGCGACCCGGCGAACGTCATCCTGGACGAGCCCGTCAACGGCCTGGACCCGGAGGGCGTCGCCTGGGTCCGCCATCTGGCCCGGTCGCTGGCGGCGGAGGGGAGGACGGTCTTCATCTCGTCGCACCTGATGGCGGAGATGGCGCTGACCGCCGACCGCCTGATCGTGGTTGGAAGGGGTCGGCTGATCGCGGAATCGACGGTCGCGGAGTTGGTGGCCGCGTCGAGCAGCGTGGCCACGAGGGTGCGTTCGCCGCAGGCCGGTCAGATCGCTGCCGCCCTGTCCTCGCCCGATGTCACGGTCACCGCGGAGGGCCCCGAGACCATCGTGGTCCAGGGGCTGTCGGTGGAGGCGATAGGCCAGGCCGCCGCCCAGCGCGGTTGGGTCATCTACGAGCTCAGCCCGATCACCGCCTCGCTCGAGGAGGCCTACATGAAACTGACCGACACGGCCGTCGAGTACCGCTCGGCCGCCCCAGTCTTGCAAGGAGCCCCCAGATGACCGCCATCGCCGCACCGTTCACCGGCCAACCGTACCGGTCCGCGTTGGGCCATAACCTGAGCTTCGGCGGGATCGTCAAGTCGGAGTGGATCAAGCTCCGCTCGCTGCGTTCCACCTGGTGGTGCGCGGTCTTGCTGTTCGTTCTGACCATCGGTTTCGTCTTCATGCTGGTCTCCAGCCTGGTGAGCCAGGCGGAACTCAGTTCGACCGCCGAGGCGTTGAACGCTGACGGTTACGCCGTCGGCGCGACCGGCCGGGCGTTGTTCATGGTCGGGGAGGTCATCGCGATTGTCCTCGGCGCCCTGACGGTGACCAGCGAGTACAGTTCCGGCTCGATCCGGTCGACGCTGGCGGTGGCTCCCCGGCGCGGTCCCGTGCTGGCGGCGAAAGCCCTGGTCGTGGGAGCGTTCACGGCGGTCATAGGCGCTGTGACCCTGCTGGCCGGGACTGTCGCCGCGGTGGCCGTCATGAGCGCCGCAGGCTATGACGCCACGTTCGGCTCCGACGCGGTGAAGATGGCCGTGGGCACGGTCTTCGCGCTGGTCGCCACCGCCATGGTGGGCCTGGGCCTGGGCTTCGTCATCCGCTCCAGCGCGGGCGCGATCGCCAGCGGTCTGGGCCTGTACCTGATCATCCCGATGATCATGATGATCGCCGCCGCCAAGGAGTGGATGGCCACGGTCCTCCAACTCCTCCCCAGCCAGGCCGCCGAACTGACGGTCACGCTCGCGTCAAGTGTCGTCAGTTCCGACGGCCAACCGCTGCTCGGCGGTTACTGGGGCGGCATGGCCTGCCAGGCCGCCTGGGCCGCCGCCGCGCTGATCTGCGGTTACGTGGTCTTCAAGAGGCGCGACGCCTGAGTGACCCAGGCTTTCTTGCCGGGGCGCGCCCGTAGGAGGGACGGGCGCGTCCCGGCGCATCTGTTTTGATGCACGATGCCGCTTGGTCGCCCTGGGCCCACCAGGCCGGATCGCTCGCCCCGGTTCTGGCAGCCCCCAGACTGCGGCCTGACGTCTCACGGCGCCGGTCAGAACGGGGGACAGGCCCCCCGTTCTGCCGGGCGGGATGATGGGAACGGTAGAGGACCCCGGCCCGGATGGGCTGGTCTGCGAGTGGCAATCCGCAGGCTGGGGAGATGTTTTGGGGCCTGGGACTCGTCGAGTCCGCTGTTTCCCATGCGGTTGTTCGTCGAGTCCGCTGTTTTGGCTCCGGCCCTTTCGCGTCTGCCCTGGTCAGCGTGTCGCGTGTGGCGGACGCGCGCGCAAAACCCCGGAGTCGATGGAATCGGGCATGCAGAAGAGCGGACTCGATGAACGATGGCACGCAAACTAGCGGACTCGACGCTTATGGGCGCGCAGAATCCCGGACTCGACGGAGTCGAGGGCCCAGAACAGCGGACTCGACGGGGTTGGGGGACCAAAACAGCGGACTCGACGGGGTTGGGGGACCAGAACAGCGGAGTCGATGAACAAATGGGGTGCGAATCGGCGGACTCGGCGCGGGCGGGGCTCTCGTGGCGGCCACCGACCACGAGCCGGCAGAGTGGAGCGCTTGATTGCGGAGGCCGGTTTTATGGACCAATCAGCCCGAGCGACTCGCTGCGCACGGGGCAGTTACACTTTCGGGACGATCCCGGTGCCCAGATCGAGGCTGATGGGATCGAGGCCGCCAGGAGCCGATGCGCACGCGCCAGAATCCGGTGGGTACGTTGGGGTTGGTAGAACCGAAGCCGCCGCAGTATCGCGGGCGGGATGACGGGGACGGGTGAAGGACGTCGGTCGGCGCCGGGGAGGCGGACGGCATCGGGCATAAGTGGGAGGAGGGGACTCGTGGTAGGAATCGAAGCGTCACCAGGCGGCGTGGAAGCCCCGACGCGGGAGGGCGCGGCGAGCGACGCGGCAGCGCCCACGCCAGTCGCGGGCGACCCCGTCATACCCGAGCCCGGCCGGTTCCGGCGCTTCGCGGAGCGGCACCCGGTGGCGATGGACCTCGCGGTGGCGGGGATCTACCTATTGCCGGCCCTGGCCATGGTCACCGTGTACGGGACCTGGGCCGAATTCGGCGAATGGGTCGGACCGAAACCCGTGCTGGCGAATTCGCCGGCAGCGGCCACGAGCTGGTTCTTCGCGGCGTTCACGCTGGTGGGATGCGTATTGCTGGTGGCTTGGCGGCGGCGGCATCCGGTCTGTCTGCTGGCGGCCGTGGTGGTGATGGACGCGTCCGGCCTGGTCATGACCGGCGTGCCGGACAACTGGCTGGTCCTGTTCGCGCTGTTCGCGGTGGCGCAGAGAGCCAGCGCGCGGGCGGCCTGGATCGGGCTGACCGCCACCTGTGTCGAGTTGATGCTGTTCGGGTCGCTCTACGGCGGTGGCGGGGCGTTCGACGCCGAACTGATCATGTCCGTGGTCCTGGACGCGGCCGTGGTCTCCGTCTTCATCCACCTGGGCAACCGGCGCCGCTACGTCGCCGCCTTGGTGGAACTGGCCCGGCACTTGGCGCTGGAGCGCGACCAGCGGGCGGTCATCGCGGTGGCCGCTGAGCGTTCGCGGATAGCCCGCGAGATGCACGATGTGGTGGCGCACTCCGTGGCGGTGATGGTGACGCTGTCCGATGGCGCGCAGGCGGCCATCGACCGCGACCCGGAGCGGGCACGCCAGGCCATGGCCGTGGTTTCGGAGACCGGGAGGCAGACCGTGACGGACATGCGGGGGCTGTTGTCGGTGCTTCACAGCGAGGCGGGGCCGACCCAGGAACTGGCGCCGCAGCCCGGCGCGGATCAGCTGGTGCCGCTGATCGAATCGTTCAAGGCCTCGGGATTGCCGGTGATGGCGTACCTGGCGGCGTCGATCCCGGACCACCAGGCGCTGGGCCTGGCGATCTACCGGATAGTCCAGGAATCGCTCACCAACGTGCTGCGCCACGCAGCCGGGGCGCAGTGGGTCCGGGTGGGCATCACCGAACCGGCGCCGCGAGTCTTCCAGGTGGTGGTGGAGAATGGGCCTCCGGGCTCGGACTCACTCAGAAATGGGGATTGGGAAGGGTCCGGCCAGGGCCTGATCGGAATGCGCCAGCGGGTGGGCGTGTTCGGGGGAGAGCTGTCCGCCGGTCCGACCTCTGAAGGCGGCTGGCGGGTCGAAGCCACTTTGAGAGAAGGAGGGTCGGAATGACCGCGGGTCCGGCAGACGGGACGGATGGAGGCTTTGGCGCAGGGGCGGGCGCGGGCGCGCGAGCCACCGTGAAGGTGCTCCTGGTGGACGATCAGGCGCTGATGCGCATGGGTTTCGCCATGGTGCTGGGCGCCGAAGAGGGAATCGAGCTGGTGGGGGAGGCCGCCGATGGCCGTGTCGCCGTCCAGCAGGTCGCGGCTCTGGCTCCGGATGTGGTCCTGATGGACGTGCGGATGCCGGCCATGGACGGGATCGAGGCGACCCGCCGGATCGTCGCCACCTACCCTGAGACCAAGGTCATCCTCCTGACCACGTTCGACCTCGACGAGTACGCCTTCGCCGGGCTCAAGGCCGGTGCCAGCGGCTTCTTGTTGAAGGACGTGCGCCCGGCAGAGTTGGTGGCCGCCGTCCGGGCCGTCGCAGCGGGCGATGCCGCCGTCTCGCCCCGCGTCACGCGCCGCATGTTGGAGCTGTTCGCGCCTGAGTTGCCTGGCGCTCCTTCGGCCGGGCACGCGGGTGGGCCTGGCTTGCCCGGTGGGGCTCGGGCCGGCAGTGGCATGGCGGGCGACCGGCGAATCGGGGGCCGGGGTGACGCTGCGAGCGGACTCAGCGGCATCGGGCATCCCGAGACCGCTCCGCCAGGCCCAGCGTTTTCGCAGGATCTTGAGGGGGTCGTCGGGGAGGAGCTGGCGACTCTGACGCCGAAGGAGCGGGACGTGTTCGACCAGATGGCGCTCGGCCTGACCAACGCCGAGATCGCGGCCAAGCTCTACGTCTCCGAGGCCACCGTGAAGACGCACGTCGGGGCGGTGCTGAAGAAGCTGGGTCTGCGGGACCGCGTGCATGTGGTGGTCTACGCCTACGAGACGGGGCTGCTGGCGCCGGGTGATGGGAGCCTATGAGGCGTCGGGCAGCGAGGCCGCCTGCGTCGACCTGCATTGTGGACAGTGGATCCACGAGCTACTTTGCCGGGATGAGGTCCTCGATCAGGACGCGTGCTTGGGCTTCGAGCTCCTCAGCCCTCGCGAAGGCTTCCCATGCTGCGACCACGGCAGCGCTGTCGATTCGGTCGGGCGGAGGCAACAGCACACCGGCGACATCATCTTCATAGAGGGCATCCACCACGCTGCCAGCGGCCAGGGCTGCGATCTGGTATTGGACGATTGGACTGGCGATGGCTGCCCACAGCCAGCCAGCTTCGGCCGGATCGAGTGCGCGCACCCGTGCGACATGCCCGCTGGCGAGCCAACCCTGCCTGGCGGAGTTGATGCACACCGGGGTCCCAAGGTTCTCCTCGGCTCGCCCGTCCGCCTGGAAGCAGACGTCATGAAGGCCCAGGGCGTAGTCGCCGGGATTGGCGATTGCCCCCCGCGAGAGGTACTTCAAGGCGACGACATCTGCTTGAAGGAGCTGTCGCCCGGACAGCAACGGCAAGCCCTCATGTCGGCGGACATACGCCGTCTTGTAGCGGCCGGCGGGTTTGCGAACCGTGGCCGCATCGCCGATGGCGACTCCTCCAGCGCCGGACAGCAATGATCGGGCTTCCGCGACCACTGGATCGTGGTATGCCGCGTCCAGACGGCCGTTGAGAGCAGAAGCCGTGACTCCCCAGCCCAGGCTTCGACTCTTGAGACGGGGCACCGGGAACGCCTGATCGACACTGGCGATCGTGTCGGCGAGCGTCCGGCGAGCGGCGGCGCGCGTAGTGAAGGCATCCTTGACGAGGCCGGCCACCTGATCCACGGCGCAGTCGAAGATCGGGAGAGTCAACTCGGAAACATGAGTTGGGGTGAGATGATTGACGACTGAGCCGCTGTCGTCGCCGCGTAGCAGGCGTTGGCCGCTGGCACTCCGGAGAAATCCGAGAACGTAGTAGCGCAGCGCCTCGTCGTCGATGGCGATCCTCAACATGTCATGCGACAGGACGAAGCCCGACAGGTACTCGTCGGCTATTGTCAACGGACCAAGATTTCTTCCGGAACATGTCTGGAGGATAAGTCCCTCCTCGATGCGGTAGGGCTTGATCGACGTCTGAGACTGGGCGGCAAGATGATCCGCCGCAGGCGGCAGGTACTCGAACACGTCGTAGGAGCGGAGATAGGGCACCGAGGCCTCAGTCGGCGCGGCGTACACACGTTTGAAGCGGGGCGGGGCTTCGACGGCGCCGATTCCTCCCTTTCCTGCGATGGCGCGAAGCGTTGTGCCGGCTGTTCGGAGAAATGACCGCAGAGACCAGCCGTCCGAGGTGAAGTACTTTGCATCAAAGCGCTTCGCCTCGCGCAGCGCGGCGGTTGTGACCGTTGCCTGCTTCATCCGACCTGCGCCCCCAGCCGTCGCCGAAAAGCTGCGGCCACGACGGGCAGTTCGTCATCGACCTGGCGCTCCTGAGAGACAACGACCCGCTGGGTCTGCGTGCCTGCGTCATCGAAGTCCGTCACGATCTCTTCCCGGTCGACAAGCAGATCGCCGCCACCACTCGCGCGCTTGTAAACCACGTTGCCTCGCTTGTCGTGGCCAATCGTCTCGGCCACGGCCATGAAGATCGGGTAGTCCAAGCCCTGGTCGCGGGCAAGCCTCTTCTCCTGCTTCGACAGTCTCCGAAGGGCCAGGAGGGAAGTCTGAGTGTCGTTCTTCGGCTGGAAGAGGTCGCGGTTCATGTCAACTACGGCGATGATCTGCGTGTTCTCGAGGAGCCACTGACGAACGTAGCCAGTGCTCGGGTTATTGAGGATGCCGTTGGGGATGACCATGATCATCCTGCCCGTCCCTGGCTTTAGGAACTGGACGCACCTTTCGATGAACAGGATTTCGGGCGGTTGCGACCGCTGGAGCGGACGTTGCCCGTCCGTCCCTTTCGGGCGGATCCTCCATTTTCCGTTGTCGTCCTGGTCCCACCTTGCCGCCAAGTCGTATTGCCGCAGGATCTCGTGGTCGTCGATGATTATGTTCGCGCCGAAGGGCGGGTTGGTCACAACGATGTCCACCGATCCCAGGGGCACCGAAGTGTGCAGTTCGGGGTCCCAGTTCATGGGGTTGTCCAGGCTGTTCGCCTGCCATAGGCCCCCTGATCCGTCATTGTTCATGACCATGTTCATCTTCGCGGCTCGCGCCAGGCCGGGGTTCAGGTCAATGCCGAACACGCAGTCGCTCAGATAGCTGTCCCTCGCGCGGTAGAGTTCCAGCGATTCTTCGGGGGTCCCGGCCGACGGGTCGGTCCAGTCCCGTCGGTGTTCGGTTTCGATGTGAGCCAAGGCGTGGTTCATGGCTGTGATGAGGAAACCCCCGGTTCCGCATGCTGGATCGAGAATCCTAAGGCCCGGGCGGGGGTCGAGCATGGTGACGGCAGCCTGGCAGGCGTTCCGAGGAGTGAAGAACTCGCCTCGGTCTCCGCGTAGATTGGCGCCCACGATCTCCTCGTAGGCGACCCCTTTGACGTCCACAGGGGACCCCAGGAGCGAAAACCCCTGGAGTTGGCTCACGACGAACGCTGCCACGCCAGGCCGCAGGTCGATGGCGTGGTCGTTGTCGCCGAAAATCGTCGGGTACTTGCCGA
The DNA here is from genome assembly GCA_031265345.1 of Bifidobacteriaceae bacterium. The sequence continues at coordinate 17,452 of JAISCU010000371.1, read as the reverse complement.
TGACCTTGGAGATGAACAAGTCCTGGAGCCGAGCTTTGGCGGCGCCTGCCGAGGTGGCGTCGCCTCGCTCTTGCGGGGTGGTGAAGAACGACAGTTCAGCAGAGCGCTCGTCCTCGATTTTGCCGAAGATGATCTTGAGCAGTTCCCAGAACGCCTCTGGTTTCTGCTTGCCCTCGTTTGCCGCGATGTAGTTGTGGCATCGCCGGAAGGCGAAGAGCAGATTGTCTGCCGTGGCGGGCTTGAGGTCACGCTTCTTGGGTCGTTGAGCGTCGAGTTCCCGCTGGCCGAACGCTGGAATGTCGACCAGGCGGTCGTCGAATTCGAATCCCACGTCCGTTTGCCGCTTCGCCATGCAAATGCGGGCCTCGGCACCGTTGGTCCACATGCCGTACTGGGCGTTGACGCAGCTCGCAAGGTATGACTTGAGTTGTCCGACGCCTTCGGTGTCAGACGTGGTCTTGACTCCCGGGCGCTTCGTCTCGACGATGATCGCGAGGTTGTCCTGAGTGTGGGCGTGACCTGCCCTGAACACGGAGACGTCCACTCGCTTGCGGGATGAGCCGACACGGATAGTGAACTCAGGTTCGGCGTCCCGTCTCGCATACCCGTACTGCACCACCAAGGCTCGCTCGATGTTCTGGCGGACGTACTCCTCGGGCGTGTTGCGGACGATCTTGCCCGTCAGGAAGTCTGCGACCATCCCTTCGGGCACCGATTGGGCGGGGACCACAGGCGGAACTTGTGATGTCGCCATGGAGGCCCTCCTTCCTCTCCTTGAGCCAGTTTGATCTCTTGGAATCAGGCTACCGGCGGCCACTGACATTCTTGCGGAGACGCTCAGTCGATGCCTCGGACCAGGCGTTCGGGCAGCCGACAGCGTTAGCCGCAGGGCATTGATCGAGTTGGCGCCGGGCGATGGGAGCCTCTGAGGCGTCGGGCAGCGAGCCCGCTTCGGCCCTGATCGCCCCGAAGGCTGACGGATCGTGGGCGAACCGTCCCAGGAACAGCCCGTCGACCACCGGGCGCAGCGCCGACAGGGTGCCCGCGCAGGTGATAAGACTGTCGTATGGAATCGCTGCTCGCCGCCACCCCGGCCGTGACCATACGCTCGGTCTCTGTGTCCGACCTGGACAACAACGTGTACCTGCTGACAGCGAGCCAGTCCGGCCATCAGGTGCTGATTGACGCGGCTGATGATCCGGTGGCGATCGGGCGTCTGCTGGGATCGGCGGACGGCGACGCGCCGGAACCGAAACTGAGCCTGATCATCACCACGCACAGCCATTTCGACCATGTCAGGGCGCTGGCTCCGCTGGTTCAAGCGACCGGTGTCTCCACGCTGGCCGGCGCCGAGGACGCGCTCGCGATTCAGGATCGAACCGGGGTGCGGATCGCTCGGGGGCTCAAGCATGGCGATCAAGTCGGCGTGCCGGGGCTCGAGCTGAGCGTGATCGCTCTACGTGGTCACACGCCCGGATCGATCGCGCTGGCCTACCGGGAGACCGGTCAACCGACGCATCTGTTCACCGGTGATTCGCTGTTCCCCGGGGGTGTAGGCAACACCGACCACGATCCGGAGCGCTTCCGCCGATTGATGACCGACGTGGTCCGGCGCGTCTTCGCGAACTTCGATGACGCGACCATTGTGCATCCGGGCCACGGCGCGCCCACCACTCTGGGCGCGGAACGGCCGTCGCTGGAGGAGTGGTGGGCCCGCGGCTGGTGACGGTGGCTGTCAACGGGGCGGGTTTAGCGAGGAGTTGGAGTCGGAGGCGAGGCGTCTAGGGCTCGCCTCCAGGCCCAGCGAACAGCGGAGCGACCACGACGTTCACTCCCCGACCACGCAACCGCGTGACATGCTCGGCGGGAGTGCCCGAATCGACTATCACAACATCGAAGGCGGCCAAAGGGATTTGGCCGTGAAGGGCGCGCTGGTCGAACTTCGTGTGGTCGGCCAACAGTATGCGACGGGCCGACGAATCGAACATGGCTTGCTTGGTGTCAATGATTTCTTGGCGCTGGTAGAAGCAGGCGTCATCGACTATCGCCGCCGTCGACATGATGAGTTGGTCGGCTCGCAGGCGACCGATTGCCTCGGTGGTGATCCGGCCCATGAATGCTGAGCACCAGTTGTAGTACGCGCCGCCAAGACCGACGATTGACACCTCGCGGGCCGCCTTGAGCTCGTTGATCAGCGTCAGAGCATTCGTGATGACAGTGAGCGGAGCTTTCGAGGCGAGTCTTCGGCTGAGTCCCCACACAGTTGTCGAGTCGTCCAGAAACAATGATTGCCCGGCTTCGATGTATTCCATGCAGACACGGGCCACGGCCTCCTTCTCGGCTCGGCTGCGCCCCAGACGGTAAGCGTAGGAAGACTCCACGGAGCTAGTCGACGAGGCCGTCGCCACGCCTCTCGCCTTACGCAATATGCCCTGGGTTTCCAATTCGTCCAGGTCGCGGTGCGCGGTCATGAGCGATATCTCGAAGCGGTCGGCCAGGCTTTCGATCCTGATCGACCCTTCTGACAACACCGCTGCGGCGATGGCGTGGCGCCGGTCGGCCTGCCGCGACTGCCGCGACTGCTGCGATGCGGACTTGGCAGAGTCCGGGTTCATGATGGCCCTGTCTCCTTTCCCGCGGGCTGGACCCTCTAAGTATGCCGTCCGGCCAACGCCCAGGCTTCACGCATGATGGCCGTGAAGGATTCCGGCTGGTGCGCGAATCGCCCCAGGAACAGCCCGTCCACCGCGCTTCCGAGCCTGGTCAGAGTCCCTGGACCCGCCGCGCCACCATAGACCAACCGCACGGAGCGGTGCGGATAGCGCGTGGCCGTATGCTCACGGAGTTCGAGGCAGACTGATCGGACGCGCTCGGCCGGAGCGGGATCGCGGGAGCCGATGGCCCAGACCGGTTCGTAGGCGATGACCATCGGCCCGCGGTCGTACGTGGCTGGCACTTGCGTCAAAGACTCGTCCAACTGTTGGAGGCAGCGCTCCCCGGCCGGTTCTTCTCGCTGGGTTTCGCCCAAGCAGAGCAGCGGTGTCAGTCCGGCTCGCCACGCGGCGGTCGCTTTGAGGCCGATCACAGCGTTGGTCTCCCCGTGGAGCCTGCGGCGCTCGGCGTGCCCAATCTCGACGTAGCGGCAACCGACCTGGCGGAGACTGGCGCCGCCAACTTCGCCGGTGTAGGGCCCCGAGTCGTGCTCGGACAGGTCCTGAGCCCCTAAACGCGCTCCCGTGCCGGCGAGCGCGTCAGCCACCGCGGTCAACGACGGAAAGGACGGCATGACGACCACTTCGGCAGGGCTCTGGCCGGCCCGGCGGATGGCCTTGGCGATAAGCCGGGTCCAGGCCAAGGTGGCCTCGTGGTCGAAGTACATCTTGAGACTGACGCCGAGGAAGAGGCGGTTCGGGCGCTCCTCTGCCGCACACGATGCGACCGAACGTACGTTGCCAGGAAGGGCCATATCGGTCAGACCTGGCCCTCGTAGGCGTCGATCAGCGCGACCTTCACGGCCGACCCGCTTGTCAGATCGAAGCGATAATTCAGCCACTCACGCACCAATCGGCGCGCCAGTTCGAGTCCGATCACTCGTTGGCCCAGACTCAGCACCTGGGCGTTATTGGACATGACCAGGCGTTCGACCGAGAACGAGTCGTGGGCGCTGGCGGCCCGGATACTCCGAACCTTGTTGGCCGCGATCGCCATGCCCATACCCGTTCCACAGATCAGCAAGGCGCGGTCGGCCCGGCCCTGAGCGACTATGGTCGCGGCAGCGATCGCGACTTCGGGGTAGGCGGTGTGCCCATGCGCGTCGACTCCGACATCGGTCACCTGGGCCACTTTGTCCGATGCCGCGAGGTCGGCTTTGAGGATCTCCTTGTAGTCGTATCCGGCGTCGTCGCAGCCGATCACGATCCTCAGTCCTTGGGTCATTCGTCGTTCCTGGATCGTTCCCCGGCCAGCGAAGTGGCCACGGCGGCCACGACGGTCGCCATCGAGACCGCTCCTGGGTCAGGCGTGCCGAGAGACTTCGAGGCGTGCGGTCGGGCGCGACCGATCTTGGGCATGAGGTCGGCTGTGGCGGAGGCCGCCCTGGTCGCTTCAGGAGCGGCCGCGGACCAGGCCTGGGCGATCGTCTGGCAAGTCGTGGCGGACCGGGCAAGGGCGGAGGCGAATGGCGCCAAGGCGTCGACCAGGGTCTTGTCGCCCACCCGGGCTTTGCCGAAGCGTTGGACCGCCAAGGTCGCAGCGTGCACCGCTGCGGCGAGCCGGGTCGGATCAGGAGCGGTTTCATCACCTAGCTCGGTTCCCAGGGTCCTCAAGATCAGTCCCCACAGCGCACCGGACGTGCCACCCGCGCGATCCGACCAGGCGTCGGCGGCCGCGATCAGAACGGACCCGGCACCCGCTCCATCGCCGGACGCAGTCGCGGCCGCCTGGCGGGCGGCGTTGACGCCGCGTCGCATTCCGATGCCGTGGTCGCCGTCGCCCGCGACGGCGTCGAGTTCGCCCAGGTGGTCCGCCACGGCCTCGATGGCCCCCGCGGCGGCGTCGATGGCTCGGGCGATAACCCGGCCGGTGGCACGAGACTCGCGGCTGGCTGGTGAGGCCGCTGGCGGACTGGTCGCATTGGCGGGCGTGGAAACCGTGGGCCTGGAACTCGCGATCACCGTTCCGGGGCCGGTCCCGGCCGCCTGCGGCCAGACCGCGCCCTTGCGGTAGCCGGGCGCGTCCGCTGGCGCGAGCCAAGCCGCCTCAAGCCCATCGGCCAGCCAGAACAGGGTCAGAGAAACCCCCGCCATCTCGAAACTAGTGCATAGTTCGCCGACGTCCGGCTGCACTATCGTCAGGCCCGCCTCGCGCAGGAAGCGGTCGACTGAGCGGTGCAGGACGAACAGCTCTTCGTACTTGACCGAGCCCAGCCCGTTGGTGAGGACGGCGACGCGGGTGCCAGCGTTCTCAGGCCTGTCCGCCAAGAGCCCGTCAACCAGCAGCCGCGCGACCTCATGCGCGCTGCCGCGATCGTCTTCGCGCAGCCCGGGCTCGCCGTGAATGCCGATTCCGATCCCCATGCGTCCCGCTGGCACGGTGAACAACGGGGCTGTGGCGCCCGGCAGAGTGCAGCCCGTGAAAGCGATCCCGAAGGAGCGGGTGAGCTGGTTGGCGTGGTTCGCGAACTCCCACACGCGCTCCAACGGCCAGCCCTTCTCGGCGGCGTACGCGGCCGCCTTGAAGATGCACAGGTCTCCGGCGATGCCCCGGCGACGCGACGCCTCGTCTGCCCGCGCGGAGGAAATATCGTCCGTCACGACGACGGTTCGGCAATCAATGCCCTCGGCTCTCAGCCGCTCTTGGGCGGCATCGAAATTCAACACGTCGCCGGCATAGTTGCCATACGACAACAGCACCCCGGCGCCGACCTGCGCTGCCTTGGCCACCGAGTAGATCTGCTGAGCCGAGGGGGAGGCGAAGACGTTGCCCATGGCCGCGCCGTGCGCGAGTCCGGGCCCGACCAATCCGGCGAAGGCGGGGTAGTGTCCGGAGCCTCCGCCGATCACCACCGCGACCTGGCCCACTGGGACTTGCGCCGCCCGGACCACGCCTCCGGGCACGGCCCTGACCCGGTCAGGATAGACGGCCGTGAATCCGTCGGTCAGTTCTTCGGTGAAGGCCGTCGGGTCGTTGACTAGGTAGGTCATGATGTGTTCCCTTCTGAGGATCGGGCGAGACTCCCTGGAGCGTTCCTCCGGGAGGCCGATGAAGTGTCAATCAACGAAGACTCGTGAGACAGAGTCGTTCGGGCGGATCTGGAGTTTGCGTCCTTTGCCGTCGCGGAACATGGCGAGCGCCTGAGCGTAATCGTCGAGCGCGAATGAATGCGAGATCATTGGGCCGGGATCGATGGCCCCAGCCTCGAACATTTCGACCGCGCGGCCAAAAGAGTTGAGCACCGCCATGGTGCCAGTGATGGTGATCTCGTCTCGGTACACGCGGAAGGGCGAGTAGCTGGCGAAAGAATTGGCGGGGGCGACTCCGAAGTTCTGGAACGAACCGCCGGCCTTGACTCGTTTCAGGCCGTCTTCGATAGCGGCGATTGCACCGGTGCAATCGATGACCACGTCCCACTCGTCTCGGTCAGCTTGGTCGGCATCCGTGTGGACGTGGTCGAAGCCGAGTTCTTGGGCGGCCTGCAGCCGGGCGGGGTTGAGGTCGACGATCGTGACGCTGGCCGCCCCGGCGCGTGGGGCCAACTGGGCCATCAGCAGGCCCATGGTGCCAGAGCCGTAGACCAGGTAATGGTCGCCTATTCGTCTGGGGAGCAGGTCGTAGCCCCGGATGGCGCAGGCCAGCGGCTCGATCAGGGCGGACTGGTAGAGATCCGTGTCCCCACGGAGCTTGTAGACATTGGCCACTGGCGCGACGAAGCGTTCCTGGCACGCGCCATCCGAAGCGACCACGCCCAGGCCGTTCCAGGCCCGGCAGAGGTTGGCGCGGCCGACGAGGCAGTGTTCGCACTCGCCGCAAGTGGTGGCAGGGTCGATGGCCACGTGATCGCCGGGCGCCAAGGTGGTCACCTGATCGCCGACCCGCACCACGGTGCCGGTGGCTTCGTGGCCTGGCACGAGCGGGAAGACCGTACCCTCGAACTCACCGTCGAAGACGTGGATGTCGGTGCCGCACATACCGACAGCGGCGGTTTCGATCAACACATCCCTCGGGCCGACGGCTGGTTCGTCCCGTTCGATTATGCGTAGGTCACCCTGTTCTTGAAATACCACAGCGCGCATCGTCTTCGACGCTTCCCTTCTTTGATTTCAGTTGATGGATCATGGGTTGTGTCAGCGCCAGGCGTGTCCTGTGACCTGGAAAGACGTGCACTATTCAGGTCTCAGATCCGGGCCCGGCAGCGCCGGGGCAGTCCGACGCTCGCGGCCCAATATCGCAGTGACACTGTGAAAATATCGATCTGTCGTGTGAAATATAACTCTAGAAGTGCGCCAGTCCAACGTCAAGGGACCAGCTGGGCGCAGGTGTCAGATGCAGGTCAACCGGCGTCAAGCCAGACCAGCACGAGAGTTGTCAGGCCGGGCAGGATCTGATTCGGCGCACTCGGCCAAAGCTCTGGACCGCACGCCTTCCAGGTGTGCGGCCATGCCTCGGGCGGCGGCGGCCGGGTCGCGCTCCTGAAAGGCCTGTAGGACCGCGCGGTGTTCCTCGATCGCCTTCTCGGCATCGGGCACCCGGCGTTCGCCGAACAGGGAGAACCGTCGCAGGTGGCTCGAGAAGCTCTCGACCGCGCCAGCCAGAAAGGAATTCCCGCAGTGACGGCCGATCACGGCATGGAAATCGGCGTCCGCCATCAAGAAGGGTCGGTATTCCGCCAGTCCAGGACCCAACGGCGCCTGACTCATCCGCTCCAAGGCCTCGACCAGTCCTTCGAGCAGACCGGCTTCGCCGAGAGCGCAGGCCGCTTGCGCGTTATGCGGCTCGATCAGTATGCGAGCATCCATGAGAGCAGCTATTTCATCTGGGCTCATCCGTGGCGCGACAAGGTAGCCGCGCATCGGCTCGCGGATCACGAGTCCTGTTCCTTCGATTCTCGCCAAGGCCTCGCGCACTGGCGTCGGCGACACCCCCAATTCGCGCGCGAGGGCGTCGACCCTGATCCGGTCGCCGGAGGCGAAGGCTTGGGAGAACAGCATCTCGGTGATGGCATCGAACACGCCGTCACCGAGCACTTGACGCTTGACTTGTGCCGTCATCGCTGCACTCCCGAAACTTGTGGGCCGACCTCTTCGGGCCAGCTTAGCGACCACTTCACCACCAGGTGTTTCCAACCGAGAAGCCTCCATCCACGACCAGCGTCTGGCCGGTGACAAAACTGGCGGCCGGGGAGTCGAAGTAGTCGACGGCGGCGATCACGTCTTCGGGGGTTCCCAACCTCGACGCCAGCGTGGCTGCGACGACCTGTTCCTCAAGGCCGGGGTTCTTGTTCAGATAGCCGCGAGTCAAAGGAGTGTCCACTATGCCCGGCGCCACCACGTTGACTGTCGCGCCCTGGGGCGCCCATTCGATCGCCAAGCCGCGCGCCATGCCTTCCAAAGCCGCCTTGGTGGCCGAGTACATGACGCGCAGCTGCATCCCGAAGCCGCCCGCCACGGAACCGATCGCGATGAACCGGGGCGCTGGCGTGGCAAGAACGGTGGGCGCGAAGGCGCGGAAGGCGTCGAACACTCCCCGAACGTTGGTGCGCATCATGCCGTCCACTGATTCCGAAGGGATATCGAGCGCTTTCGAGCGGAAGTTGACGCCAGCTGCGGCGAGGACCGAGCGTGGACTGACGCCTGCGGCCGCGACTCGGGCGGCGGCATCGTCCAACGCTTCAGGATCCTGGACGTCGACGTCGATCAGGAGAGGAGCCGGCCCGTGCGCGCCGGCCAGCGCGTCGGCCTTGGAAGTGGCGGACCGGGCCAGGCCGACAACGCTTCGCCCCGCCTCGATGTAGTGGCGCGCGGCGGCTAGGCCTATGCCAGAGCTGACGCCGGTGATAACAATCGCGTTCATGGGTGTCCTTTCCTAAAGACGCAGCGCCACGCGGTCGGCTGGGCCGAGCCGACCGCCAAGCGTGCGTGCCTGATGCCAGTAGGGATACTGCAATGGGCGGGCGCTGACTCGGTCCAGACGGTCCACGGCCTCAGGATCCAAGACGGACTCAGAGGCATTGAGGCTGTCCTCAATCTGACCGCGCGAGCGCGCTCCAACTATTAGCGAGGTGATTTGCGGCTTGGCCAACAGGTAGGCCAGCGCGGTCTGCGCGGGGGTCATCCCCGCCGCATCGGCCTCCGTGACTATCGCGTCGATCACGTCGTAGACGTAGTTCCAATCGTCGATGGGGGGCTCGTCCCAATCAGACGAGTGCCGGGCCCCGGCCGGCCAGGGCTGGTCCCGGCGGTACTTCCCGGTCATCAGGCCACCGGCTAGGGGCGACCAGACGAGGTTGCCCAACCCCAAGTCAATCGACGCCGGCAAGAGTTCGCGTTCGGCGTCGCGCCCGACCGGCGAGTAGTAGATCTGTTGGGAGGCGAAGTACGCGCAGCGCGCCGTCGCGGCCGCCTCCTTGGCCTTGTACAAGTGCCAGGCGGAGAAATTCGAACAGCCTGTGTAACGGATCTTGCCTTGTCTCGTCAGAAGGTCGAGCGCCTCGAAAGTGTCTTCCAAAGCGGTCCAACCATCCCAGGCGTGCACCTGGTAGAGGTCGATGCGATCCGTTTTCAGTCGCTTCAGGGCGGCCTCGCAGGCGTCGATCAGGTGGGCCTTGCTAAGGCCCTGGTCGTTGGGGTCGCCACTGGTCGGGAACCGGGCCTTCGTCGCGATCAGCAACCGATCACGCCGTCCGGCGATGGCCTTGCCCAAGATGCTCTCCGAAACCGTGTCCGAATAGATGTCAGCGGTGTCGACGAGGTTGACTCCAGCGTCGAGGCAGACATCTAGAATCTCTCGTGCGCCATCGATTGTGACGCCTCGCGCGGCTGGGTCTCCGCCGAATGTCATGGTGCCTAGCGAAAGCGCCGAAACGCGCAATCCGCTCCTTCCCAGAGTCCTGTATTCCACTGTTATCCTTTCAGCCGATCCAGATCGAGAGGTTCGATTTGGTCCAAATTGGGCAGGCCCTGATCCTCTTCCAGCACAATCGCACGGTCCAGCGGAATCGGCCAGGGAATGGCCAGCGCAGGATCCGCCAACGAGACTGTGGTGACCGGTCGCCGCGGCGCGATATTGCGATCCGTCAAATAGGCGTAATGGACGTCGTCGGTCAAGGTCTGGTACGAATTGCCGCAACCCGCCGGAATCAGAAGGGCTGTTCCGACGGTCAGGCGAATCATTTCATAGCGCCCGAAGTCGCGGCCGGCGCGGAAATCGACTATGACCGCCAACAACTCGCCGCGCTCGAGGCTGACCAGCTTGTTGGCCAATTCAGCGTGAATGCCTCGGGTCGTCCCCAGACGGCGGCTGGCGTTCGAGGCCCAGCGCACTGGTGAGAAGCCCCGGGGCAAGCCCGCCTCGAGGTCACCGTTGTAGGTCTCCTTAGACCATCCCCGACCATCTTTCACCACCGGCAATTCGAGCGCGATCAGGCCCGTCAACGAGGTCTTCCGCCAGCGTAGTTCCCTATCGACGAAGAGCCTGTCATCATAAGGGTCGTAGGTCACTCGCTCACCTCCAGCCGATAGATGCGCGTGGCATTGTCTCGGAGCAATTGCCGACGCTCGGTCAACGAATACTCGGCGGTCAGGACGCGAAACGCGTTCAGGAGATCCGGGTAGGAAGACGCTATGGCGTCCATAGGGAAATTGGAGCCGAAAAACACGCGGGCAGGGCCGAACGCTTCAATGATCTCAGACACCCAAGGCCGCAATGACGCGATCGACCACCGCCTGTCGACCATTCCGAGGCTTGAGATCTTGCACACCACGTTCGGGGCGCCAGCGGCGAGCCGGATGCCGCGCGCCCACTCGCCGAAGTACTCCGGATCCCGCTCTAGCGGCATTCCGGCTTGGTCCACGCACAGGGTGATGCGGGGAAAATCCTCGGCCAGTCGCCGGGCCGAGTCGAACATGCCGACTCCGAAGCAGTGGTGATAGACCAAATCGTGCTCTTCGAGGAGACGGTAGCCGTGACGAAACGACGATGACGCCAGTTGGTTCGCGTTCCCGAATCCACGAAGTCCCCGCAACAAACTGTGACTGGCGTGGGAAGCCAGAGTCGACTCGACGTCTGGCGAACTCAGATCGTGGGTGCCGACTATGGCATGGGGCAGGCCAGTCCGCTCAGCCAGGTCTTGCAGCCACATCGTCTCGGCGACAGGCTCGGTGCGCCCGAAGGCCACTTGGACATGAATCAACCCGACCACATTCTGAAACCGGCTTTGGGCGCGGAACTCCTCGGGCCCAAAGCGCACGACCCGGAGTCCGTTGATGTCCCCCATGATCGGATGTGGGGCGCGGGTCGTCAGGATGTCGTAATCGAGCACGGCGGAATCCAAGTCCCAAAAGTGGACATGACTGTCCACAAAGGGGATCAGCTCAACGGGCGCAACCGGCATGGTCAGTAACCCCGCTTCTTGTCGACCGGTTCGAATAACGGCTGACCGGCCTGGAACAGGGCCAAGTTGCGCAGCAGGCAGGCAGTGCCCAATTCGAGCACGCTGTAACCGGGGATCACGCCGGCGGAATGCGGCGTGATGAGAACATTGTCCATGCTCCAGAACGGATGATTGGCTGGCAACGGCTCGGCCTGGAACACGTCGAGCCCCGCTCCGCGCAGGCGCTTGGACTGAAGCGCGTCCAACAGCGCATCCTGATCGACGGACTTGCCCCGCCCGATGTTGATGAAATAGGCTCCCGGCTTCATCGCTCCGATGACTTCGGCGGAGATCGCTCCACGCGTGTCGTCGGTCAACGGCATGGCGTTGACCACCCAGTCCTTGCCTTGGACTGACTGAGCCAATTGGTCGGCTCGGTACACTCGCTCGAATCCTTCGGTCTCAATGCCGAAATGGTTCACGCCTTCAACGCGGATCCGGAAAGCGTTCGCGCGGTCGGCGATCTGCTTGCCTATCTGCCCGGTGCCGAACACCACCATTTCGCTGCCGTACAACGGGACCATCTCCGACGGATCGGGGATCTGCCAGACGCCGTCGTTTTGTTGGCGCACTTGTTTGGGGATGACCCGTGCCAGCGCCAGTATGAATGCGAAGGCGTGCTCCGAGACCGCTGTGTGGCGACCGCGCATGTTTGTCACCGTCACATTGGAATCGCGGAGTTCAGGGAACATGAAGTATTCGATACCGACCGAAGCGGTCTGGAACCAAACCAGCTTGGCCGCCTGGGCAAACACCTCAGGAGTCAGGCCCGGCCCGAACCACACATCCGCCTGCGGGGCCAGTGCAACAGCCGTGGCTTCGTCGCTGGCCGCGTCATCGAGGATCAGTTCGGCGCCGAGTTCGCTGATCTGGCGTTTCACATTGTCTGGCAGCGCCAGGCCGGAGATTAGGCGGGTTGTCCTGGCCACGATCACTCATCTCCTGTCCAAGTGAAAGAGCATTCCGGCACGTCGAAGCCGTCCACGCCCTCAAACTGGTCCAGGATCATGGCCCGGTTCTTCTCGCAGTCCGGTGTGACCGGTGTCCAACCGAGCATGGCGGACTCGGTGGAATCGAGGCCGATCTCACCTTTGAGCAGTTTCGACATGATTTCGAAAGTGGACTCGGCGCCGTCCTTCGGCGGCAGCAGGCTGGATATCCGTAAGGCGGAGTCCTTGTCCCAGAGTTCCTGCAGCTCGGGTGGTGTCGCGTCCTGGGTCATGATGAAGACGTTCGCAGGCTTCTTGTTGTCCGCCTTGGCCAAACCGGCCGACTTGAGGGCTGACAGACCGCCCAAACCCATGTCCGCGCCACAGGCTGCGAAGATGTTGAAATCGATGCCTTGGTTTATGAAGTCGGTCAGCTTGTCGGCGGCGTCGGCGCTGTTGGACGCTTGCCCCTCGAAGACCATCTCAGCACTGGGATCGGTTTCTTCGATCCCCTTGATGAAGGACTTGCGCCGGCGGTCGCAGTCAGTTGTCACGGGGTACGTGGAGATGAACGCGGCCTTGATCGAATCGCCGAGTTCGGGATGGCCCAGCACGTAGGTGGCGGCGATCCGGCCATCCTCGGTCAGGGCATTGTCCACGTCCAGATTCAATTGAGGAACATTGATGCCTTCGAGGGAGGCGCCGAACACGAGCTGTGGAATGCCCGCCTTCTGGATTCGGTCGACTGTGTTGGCAGCTGAATCCATATCGATCGGGCCCCAGATTATTCCGTCGTACTGACCGCCATTGATGGCAGTGTCGATCGCGTCCAATTGCCGCGTCGAGTTGGCGTTGGCGTTGATCACGGTCACTTCGACGCCGACCTCGTCGAACAAGCGAGTGGTCCAGTTCGCCCAAGCGGTGTCGAAGTTGTCCAGCCAGTAGGGCACCATGAGAATCCTCTTGCCCTCAAGCGAGTCGACCCCGCCGGTCTCAGAAGCGCTGGACGCCCCCGGTTCTTCGTCATTGCCGCAGGCCGCCATGCCGAGGACGCCGACGGCTAGAGCAGCGGTCGCGGCCAGGCCCCGGCGGAGCATGCCGCGCGGCCGAGAGTGAATCGTCATTTTCGTTATCACCTTTCTGGTTCTTCAGTTGGTTCTTCAATGGGGTTTGGGACCGCAGGCGCCGCAGGCGCGTCTTCCGCGTGGGCGCTGACCCGGAAAATGGAGTTCTTGAACTTGAGGTGATCGCCCAGGCGGACTTTGTCCAGACCGACAGCGATCACGAGGAGCAGGCCGAGGGAAACGTATTGCCAGAAAGTCGACACGCCCAGCAGATTGAGGGCGTTGTTGAGCACCACGATGAGGATTGCGCCGGTGAAGGCGCCGAATACGGTGCCCTCTCCGCCCGTCAAGACAATCCCGCCGACCACGCATGAGACGATGACTTGGAACAGCAAGTCTTGGTCCATCACCGGCATGGGATTGCCGATGCGGGACGAATAGAGGACACCGCCGAACCCCGACACAAGTCCGGACAATAGGAAGCACAGAGTCAGAGTGCGCCGGACGTTGACGCCGTTGAGGAAAGCGCCTTCAAGGTTGGAGCCGGTGGCTATGGCATGGCGTCCGAGGACCGTGTATCGCTGAATCAGGACGAACAGGACCACCACGCCGATGGTGATGGGCGCCTGATACGGAATCAGGTCCCACAAGCGTCCGGAGCCGAGAGCCGAGTAGTTCTTGGCCACGCCAGGGACCGGCAGGCCGTTGGTCAGAATGTTGGCGGCTCCCTGACAGACATACATCGTTCCGATCGTGGCGATCATCGACGTTATTTCGAGATATATCACCAGCACCGAGTTGATGTAGCCCACCAGTACCCCGACCAACGTCGCCACGCCGAAGGCCACCCATAGGGGCGCTCCAGCGTGGGAAAGCAGGCCCGCGACCACGCCGGACAGTACCACGATGCCGCCGACCGAGACATCGATCGATCCAGTGACCATGACCAGGGCCATTGGGCAAGCGATGGTCGCCACCACTGCCATCTGGACGAACAGGCCCATGAGGTTGCGCTGGACGAAGAAGGTGTCCGTGGCGATCTGCACAATGATGCCGACCACCAGTGCGGCGGATAGATTGACCAACGGCCTCACGACCGCGCGGTTGTGGACCCAAAGGGCCAGTCGGACGTTGAGAGCGCCCGGTTGATTGCCGCGCCGTTTGCCCGCGGCGGCTTCTGACAGGGTTTGCGTCATAGCGGTTTCTCCTAAATGCTCGGCACGAAGGCGCCGGTCATCATGCCGACAACGTCTTCCCGCGTGACATCGGCGGTTGAGCGAGTGGCGATGGTGCGACCGCGGCGCAGCACCGTGATTCGATCTGTCACCGCGAAGACTTCGTCGAGGCGGTGGGAGATCAGGATCACGGCGATTCCCTGCTCCCGCAGCCGCCGTATCACGTCGAGCACGGCCGCGGTCTCACGCACGCCCAGGGCCGCCGTCGGTTCGTCCATGATGACTGCGCGGGATCCGAACGATGCCGCCCGCGCGACGGCCACCGCTTGGCGCTGGCCGCCTGACATTCCGCCGAGCAGGGCGTCGACCGACCGGACGTTGATACGGAGGCGTTCGACTGCGGCGACGGCCTGGGCCCGCATTTTGCGTTTGTCGACCACGCCCAGCCAGCCGAGCGGTGCGGGCAGGAAGATCTCTCGGCCCAAGAATAGGTTGGCGGTCGCATCGAGGTGGTCGATCATGCCCAGATTCTGAAAGACAGTGGCGATTCCTTGGCGCTGGGCGTCTCTGGGGCTGGCGAAGCTGGTCGGCTTGCCGGCGACCAGTAGTTGGCCGGCGGTCGGTTTGGTGGCTCCGGCCACGACTTTGAGGAGGGTCGTTTTGCCCGCCCCATTGTCTCCGACCATGGCGTGGACCTCGCCCGGGAGTAGCTGGAAGTCCCCATGAGCCAAAGCCACTACAGCGCCGTAGTGCTTGGACAGCCCCTTTGCTTCGAGGACTGGTTCGTCGGACACGGTTTGTCCTTTCTGGCGGCATCCGTTCGCCGCACTTGCTGGATCACTTTCGACGGCCCGAGGGAATAATCGGCCGCTTCGGGCAGGACGGTGTCCCGCAGGTAGTCGCGGGAGGCCGCGGACATGGCCAGCGAATCGCCGCCATAGGTTTCAGTTGTGACGATTCCCTGGAATCCGGCCGCCAGAGCCAGACGGAAGGCGGCCCGGTAGTCGATCAGGCCTGCCTCGAGCCGGGTCGGCAGCGTCACGTAGACCCCGCGATCCGGGTCTTCGTGCCGGAGGTAATTCTTGACGTGCCAATAGTTGGCGTAGGGCAACACCGCCGCATGGACGGCCCGCCAATCCTCGACTGGGCGGTGCGCCCTGATCAGGTTCCCGATGTCCGGATTCAAGCCCACATTGGGGAGGCCTATCTCTTCGATCAAACCGACGGCCGAACTGGCGGTTCCAAGAAAGGTGTCCTCGTACATCTCCAGCGACACCACGACGCCGACTTGCGCGGCGTGCCGGCCCAACTCCTGGAAGCGGGCGACGGCGGCTTTTCGATCCGCTGGATCGGCCGGGTCTCGGCGGCCCGCCACAGTCCAGAACCAAAGGCTGTTGGCTTGGTCCTCAGTCAGTGCTTGGTGCAAGCCGAACGAAACCACTCCGATGTCCAACGCGGCCGCGGCGTCGATGGTCCGATGGGAGTACGCCAAGTTGTCAGCCCATTCCACCGACCCGATGACCGGCCGTCGGATCGCGCTGATCGAGCACAAACGGACGCCCGCCATGCTGGCGGCTTGGCTCAGAGCTACAAGGTCGCGAGCGGGCATGTCGCCTGGACGCAGCCACGAGTCGGTCAAGTCGGCGTGGTCGAAGCCGAGGTGTCGCATCTCCGACAGGCGGGCCAACCATTCGTCTGGTCCGGCGTCTTGCGCGTCGGCGCCCGTGACCGGATCGATCGCGTTGAAACAGAGGGTCGCCCCGGCGATCGGCCAAGTGGAAGCGGTCAGGTTCACGGTCTTGGCGCCTGACGACCGGTCGGATCGACAGCAGCCAGCGAGGCGAGCACTTCGAAACTGTCGCTCGGCCCTGAAGGGCTCATCCATGGCGACCGGACCCATGGCCGAACCCAATGACCTGCGTCGCGCAGCAGCGCGGGAAACCGTGGTAGCAACTTCATCCCCCCTCGGGGTTCAGGGAATAGCGGCGGAGGCCTCAATGCCTGGCTCCATGTCCGGAAACCATATCCTATAGAATATTGGATTGCGAGAGGTTGCTGCCGACCTGTGGCTGCGCGGTGCGATGGGGCGTCGCGGGGTTTCCAATGGGCCGGTGGGACTTGGCCTCCCAAGCCTCGTCATCGGCGCGTCGGCAAGTCACATCCGGTCGCGGGCCTCGACGGGGAGTCCCGACGCGGCAGGCCGCGCTCAGCGCCGAGGTGTCGCGTGCGCCGAGGTGTCGCGTGCGCTGAGGGACCCTGAGCTGAACGATGTCCTAAGCGCCTGCGGGCCGGGCGCGACAGGGCTCACCGCGATGCCGCCGCTTCGACCCGGTGTTCGCGGAGGGCGCCAACAGGCAAACCTGTTCGGACGCCATCGGTCTAGGAAGGCGCGACGGCGAGGTCGAAGGAAGCCGAATCGGCGTAGACGCGAGCCGACTCAGCCTTGAAGCGAATGACGGTGAAGTCGGGATCGTGGATACCGAGCGGATAGAGGATCTCGTCGCCGGGACGCCACACGAGCACGCGCGACTCCGGATCCTGCAGGAGCGTCACGGTTCCCCTGAACGCGATGGCGCGAAAACGGGCCTGGTCGCAGAAGTACAGGCAGGCTCTAGGGGCGGTTCGCAGGCTCGCGACATGCCGAGTGGCGGTGTTCGTCGTCAAGTAGAACACTTGTGACCCGTCTCTCGCCCGAGGCGCCAGCATGGCTCTGACCTCTGGGAATCCTCCCGTGTCGGTCCAACCCAGAAAGACCACCGCCGCGGAATTGATCAGCGACCTGAACACCGGCGGAACTTGAATCGACATGGGACACCTCATGTTCTGCGTTGGCTGGCCGAGCCCCGATTGGGTTCGGGCCTCATGTTAGTACCGGGCTGGTAGCTTTGGGACCGATGGCGGGCGCGACGCCCGTGCGACCGACGTCTCGAAAGGCCACTCATGGCTGAATCAACAGTCAGCAATTCACGGGATTCCAGCTGGAACGTCAACCCACAGGTCGCGGTGCGCCTGCGAGCGATCCTGGCCGCTGTCCGCGCGAATGGGCGGTTCGCGGTGAGAGATCTGTCCGACATCCTACGAGTCTCGACCGAGACGATTCGCCGCGATCTCAGATGGCTCGAGTCTCAGGGCCTGATA
>JAISCU010000303.1 GCA_031265345.1 Bifidobacteriaceae bacterium | reverse complement strand
TCGCCGGGGTCGCCCTGGCGGCCCGATCGACCGCGCAACTGGTTGTCGATCCGGCGCGACTCGTGGCGCTCGGTGCCGAGTACGTACAGCCCGCCCAGTTCGACCACCTCGTCGTGTTCGGCGGCGACTGACTCCTTCGCTTGCTTGAGCGCGTCCGGCCAGGCCGCCTCGTACTCCGCAGGGCTCTCCTCCGGGTCCAGGCTCTGCTTGGCGAGCGCCTGGACGGCCCGGAACTCGGCGTTGCCGCCCAGCATGATGTCGGTGCCACGACCCGCCATGTTGGTCGCAACGGTGACGGCGCCCTTGCGCCCCGCCTCCGCGATGATGGAGGCCTCGCGGCGGTGCTGCTTCGCGTTCAGCACTTCGTGGGGAACGCCCTGCTTCTTCAGCAGCTTCGACAACTCCTCCGACTTCTCCACCGAGACCGTGCCCACCAGCACCGGCTGGCCCTGGCGATGCCGCTCGACTATGTCCTCGACCACGGCGGCCCACTTGCCGTCCTCGCCCTTGTACACCAGGTCCGCCTTGTCCTCCCGGATCATGGGCATGTTGGTGGGGATCGGCACCACGCCGATCTTGTAGGTCGAGGCGAACTCCGCCGCCTCCGTCTCCGCCGTGCCGGTCATGCCGGACAGTTTCTTGTAGAGACGGAAATAGTTCTGCAGCGTGATGGTCGCGAGGGTCTGGTTCTCGGCCTTGATGTCGACGCCCTCTTTGGCCTCGATCGACTGGTGCATGCCCTCCGAGTAGCGCCTGCCTGGGAGCACGCGCCCGGTGTGCTCGTCGACGATCAGGACCTCGCCCTGCAGGATCACGTAATCCTTGTCCCGATGGAACAACTCCTTGGCTTTGATGGCGTTGTTGAGGAACCCGATCAACGGCGTGTTGACCGATTCGTAGAGGTTCTCTATGCCGAGGTAGTCCTCGACTTTCTCGATCCCCGCCTCCAGCACGCCGACCGTGCGCTTCTTCTCGTCGACCTCGTAATCCGTCTCGCGTTTCAGCAGCCGGGCGACGCGCGCGAATTCCGAATACCATTTGTTGATGTCGCCCTGAGCCGGGCCGGAGATGATCAACGGCGTGCGCGCCTCATCGATCAAAATGGAGTCGACCTCATCCACGATCACGAAATTATGGCCACGTTGCACCAGGTCAGAGGCCTTCCAGGCCATGTTGTCGCGAAGATAGTCGAATCCGAACTCATTGTTCGTGCCGTACGTGATGTCGCAGTTGTACTCCCGGCGCCGTTCGGTCGGGTTCTGGCCCACCAGGATGCACCCGGTGGTGAGCCCCAGGAAACGGAACACCCGCCCCATCAATTCGCTTTGGTACGACGCCAGGTAATCGTTCACCGTCACGACGTGGACGCCTTCTCCTGAGAGCGCGTTCAGATAGGCGGGGAGCGTCGCCACGAGAGTCTTGCCCTCGCCGGTCTTCATCTCCGCGATGTTGCCCTGGTGGAGAGCTGCGCCGCCCATGATCTGGACGTCGAAGTGCCGCTGCCCCAGCGTCCTGCGCGCCGCCTCCCGCACCACCGCGAACGCCTCCGGCATCAGATCCTCGAGGGTCTCCCCCTCTTGGTAACGGTCCTTGAACCGGTCGGTCTCCTCTTTCAATTCCTCGTCCGACATCGCCTCGAAGGCCGGTTCCAGCGCGTTCACCTGCTGGACTATCCCTTCCAGCCGCCGCAGAGTCCGGCCCTCGCCGACTCGCAGCATCTTGTCCATCAAACCGGCCACGGGGCCCTTCTTCCTTCTCGCGATGCAGTCTGCCGCCCTCAATGTTATTGCCCCGATGGCCGGGCCGCCGTCCTGTCAGCCCTCAGCCGACAAACCTCCCCCGCATCGCCATAACTACTTGGGCCTCTCAGGCCGCCGATGCCGCCCGGTCGTCTTCGGCCTCACGCTCGGCTTCACGGCGACGTTCGTTGATAGGCTCCTCAACCGGGCTGTCGCCTCCGCTCAGCGACTTCCTGAACTCGGCCACGGTTCTGTCCAGCCACGCCTGGTGGGTGGCCGCGTTCATCATCACGACCTTCTCCCCATCCCTCACCAGCGTCACCCCGTCCCCTGGGCCGAGGCCCAGCAGCCGACGTATCTCTTTCGGGATGGTGATCTGTCCCCTCGGCCCCACCTTGGCCACCATGACCGTATGCTCGTCCGCCCCCACGGCTAGCCGCAACGCCCCGAACCACAGTTGGGGACAGGCACCAACTATGGTTCGCCGTTACCGCACCGGGAACGGTTCCCGCACTGGTCGGCGCCGCAGGGGTCGCCGATGCCGCCAACCGGGTGGCCTGCGCAAACGCGGATCGCCGACCGGGCGGCATCGGGCAGCGGTGTCCATAAGTCCCTGCAACTCGGATCGGGCGCCAGTTGAAGCCATTTCCGGACAACTGCCGCAGGAGGCGCCCATGTCGGACCTGCCCCGACCCAAGTTCATGAGCCGATGGCAGTTGCGCGAGCGCGGCCTGACCCGGTTCCCTGCCTGGCGGCCTCGATGGACGAGCCGTTCACTCGGGGCCAGGCCAAGGTCGACGCGGCGCCGTGTCGATCCGGAGACATCGGCGATTCTCAGCCGTTCTTTGGGAACTCCCACTGACCGAGGCGTTCCGAAAGGAGTCGAACACTGCTGACGATCCGACGCGCTTTGGGCAGGTCGTCATCCAAATCCTGCTCCACGATGCGGCTTGAGCTGTCGTATTGGAACTGGTGCCGCTTCTGCCGCATCCGGTTGAACGGCGTGATGATGGTCAAGGCGTTCGTGCCCACCTGTGCGCGAATCGCTTGGTACAGCCAGTAGTGGCTGCCGTCACCCGCGTGCACCCGCAAGCCCTGCTTCTCGAGCGTCGCGGTGACAGCCTTGCGGACCTGGGACGATCCTGGCTTCGTCACTCGCCATCGATCCCGCCGATCAATTGGATCATGGGCCGCGCTCTGACCGTCCGTACGAACCCGGATTCTGGCGAGGCGGCCCACTGATCGGCCCGAAGTCGGTGGACGTTGACATCCCGACCAACCCGGCCAGTCGCGCGTTCCGCGGCCGCCCACAATTCGTCCTCGTCGGCGCTGCCGACCACCAGAACATCGACGTCACCCGGACTCCTGCCGGCCACGCCGAGATAGCGCTCGGCCCAGGAGCCGTAAATCCATGCTTCCTCGATGCCGTCGATGCCGTCGAGTTCCTCTCGCAGAACCGGAACCGGCCCGTAGGTGACCGCCAACAACTCCGTCAGCGGGCGGGTGGCCGGGTTTCGGGGATTCGGGCGCACCAGTCGCGACCGTCCCTGGCGCGCCTCGCTGACCAGGTCCGCGGCGGCGAGGCGATCAACCTCACGCAGCACCGTCGGTTCGCTGGCGCCGACCGAGCGGGAGATCTCCGCGATGCTGTGCGACTTCTCCGGATGCAAGAAGACCCAGGCCAGGACATCCCCTTGAGTCTTGGTGCGCAACAAGGGAAGCAAGACCGGCACTGGTTGCTTCATAAAAGCCAGCATATCATCGGTTTCATGAAGCATCGCCTCGAAGTCAGGACTTGGTGGTCTCCAGGCGCAGCACGCCGTAGGTCCAGCCGTGCCGGTGGTAGAGGACCGATGGCAGACCCGAATCGGAGTCCACGAATAGGAAGAAGGGGTGGCCCACCAACTCCATCTCGTAGATGGCCTCCTCCACGTTCATGGGCTTGGCCTGGTGGATCTTCTCGCGGATGACGACCGGGGAATCGGCCAACGTCGACTCCTTCACCGGCGGGTCGCCCTTGGGCGCCGCCCCGCCCGCACCCGGCTTGTCGTCGACCAGCTCGGCCACCGCCACCGGAGTGGGCGTCGGAGCCAGCGCGGCAGGAGCGTTGGTGACCCCGGAGTCGCTCGCCAACAGCGCCTGGTCGAAGCTCTGGGCCTGGCGACGGGTCATCTTGTGCTTCGACTTGCGACGGTCCTTGGCCCTGCGCTCCTGTTGCATCAGCTTGCCCATCGCCACGTCGAAGGCGGAGAACATGTCGCCCGCGGAGGCTTCGGCCCGGATCACCGGTCCCTTGCCCCTCACTGTGATCTCGACGGTCTCGGCGGTCTCGGCCTGGCGGGGGTTGCCCTCGTGGACCACTTCGACTTGCACCAACTGCGCCTGGGAATCGTACTGCGAGATCTTCGCGAGCTTTCCGGTGGCGAACTCACGGAAACGTTCGGGGACCTCGACATGACGGCCGGCTACGACAATATCCATTTTCCTTGGCCTTCCAACTAGTTCTTCAGTCAACGTTAGCTCATTGGGCAGGCACCTTAGTTGGGCGGGTGGTTCGTGTCCCGTGAACGTGCGGGGCTGGCGGCCAGCACCACGGCGCCGAGCGTCGGCGTCCCCGCGCGGGCCAGCGCCCTCTCGGCGTCGAGCAGCGTGGCGCCGGTCGTGAGCACGTCGTCGACCAGCAGGCAGGGCGCTCCAGGGACTCGTCTGAGGCCCGTGGTGTTCTCGCGCCCGACCGTCCGCGCACGCGAGGACCGCCCGGCCTGCTCGCCGCTCGACGCCGCCCGCGTCAGCACGTCAGCCAGGCTGGCGTCAAGTCCCGCTCCGCACAGGGCCTCGGCGACCGCCAGCGCCAGCACCGCGGTGGTGCCGAAGGGCCGCGCCAACCGCCGCACCAGTCGCGACGGGATCGGCACCACCGCCACCTCGGCGCTGATCGGGGCCAGCACCCGCGCCGCCGTCTCGGCCGTACGAGCGATGGCCCGCCGCACCTCGCGCTCGAGTTCGCCCCGCCCTTGGCGTTTCCAAGCCACGATGGCGCGCCGCACCTCGCCCGAATACCAGGCCGACGCCCACACCGGCAGCGCCGCCCCGCCATCCGCAGGCACCAATCGCGGCGCGCCTTGCTCGCGGCGTTCGACCGGCCCCAACAAGGCCTGGCGGCACCGCCCGCACAAAGGCCCCGCGAGTTCCAGCCCGCAGCCCGCGCAGTCCGCCGGCCACACCAGGTCGGCCGCCTCCCTCACCGCGCGCATGATGCCGCTCACCCGTCAGCCCCTCATGTCAGGGCGCCAACGTGACGGCCCGGGCGCCAGAAGCCAGCGATTCCCACACGCGTCCGCGCGCCGAATAGCCGAACAGGCCGCCCGACCGCCCGGACACGACGATCTCCGTGGCGCCGAGACCGGCCGCCAGGGAGTTGGGCGGGTCGGTGGGCGATTTCAGGTGGGTCACGTCGCCGCCGACGGTCAGGACGGCAGGCTCGGGCTCTCCCGCGCCCGCCAAGTACGCCAACGACACGTCGTCGGCCCAGCTCAACCCATCCAGCTGGCCGTTCACCCGGCCCGCGAACAGCGGTCCGGTCAACCGCCACGGGACTGCGCCCTCGCCCCGCACTATCCCGCTGACCAGCAGGTCGACCCCGTCCTCGGCCTCCACGGCCAACGCCAGGCGGGCGCCGTCGCGAGCCGGCGCCAACGCCACCACCCGGCGGCCGTCGAGCCAGGTGGAGCCCAGCCGCACCGGCTCCCCCTCGGCGGAGAAGGCCACCACGGCGTCATCGGCGGCGGCCCACAACCAGCCCAGCCGGTCGAAGACGGGTTTGGCGCTGGCGGACGGCGTCACCTTGTCCGGCCAGGCCAGTTCCTTGACCGGCTCGCCCGCCTTGTCGAGCAGGTCGAGTTGGCCGCCCACCAGCCCGGCCATCCGGACCAATCCGTGGTCCACCGTCAGCGAGTCCCAGGCCGCCGCGGCCTCCGTGCCGGTCATCACTTTGGCCGAGCCGTCGCGCAGACGCCACACTCCGGCATCGCCAAGGTAGAACGGCCCTTCGGTGGCCAGCGGGTCGATCTCCAGACCAGTCGTCTGACCCACCTCCAGCGGCACCGACTCGGCCTGCAACTCGACCTGGTCGATGGCGGGCAGGGCCGTCAACGACTGCCTGAGGCACGCCAGGACGGTGGCCCTGGCCGTCTCCGAGGCCCGCGAGATCGCGTTCGACAGGTTGACCGTGGCCAGTCCGGCGGAGACTTTGACGGTGTCGGTCATCAAACGAGTGCCCGTCGGGACCACCGCGCCGACCGCACCGGTCAAATAGGGCGGCGGCCCGGCCAGGAACTCCTTCACGGCCGCTGTTCCCGCCCCGGTCCGGGCGAACACCCGCTGGTCGGGCACCAGGAACTGGCCATCGGCGGAGGGGAAGTAGATCTTCGTGGCGACGTAATCGCCACGGAAGACGTCCTCCGGGATGACGATCCCGTCAGGCAGGTCCGAGATCCGCCATTGCGCCTCCTCGTCCTGGCTGAGCGACATGGTCTCGATGCGGCTCGCGGGCGCCTGGACGGAGTAGCGGCCGGAGTTGTCGACGGAACCGACCTGGTTGACCGTCAACGTCACCCGGCCCAGCTGCGTGCCCGTCTCTGCCAC
>JAISCU010000297.1 GCA_031265345.1 Bifidobacteriaceae bacterium | reverse complement strand
GGATCCAACGAACGATTTCAGTCGCCCGTCCATTCAACTTGACTTGTGTGCCTGTAGCGACATCGCGGAGCATCGCGTCTTCGATCACAACGCTATCCGACAGAGCTACAGAGTCGTGAGGGTAGTATCGCAAGTCGGTGAGAGCGTCCTTGGCTGAAACGAGGCGTCCCCTAATCGACATTGATGCCGTCCCCTGCAAGCAGATGGGGCGGGCGAGACGTGGTCGCCTCGCCCGCCCCCTGGCCTCGATTGGCTACTTGCATACCACTTCGAGAGATCCGTACCAGGTGGTGGAGCACTTCTTCGGGGTGCCCCAACAAATGGCGCGGCAAGCCAACGCCACCGATCCGAAGTAGCAGATCGCCAACACAACGAGTCCCCAAATCCATTCGTCCTGCGCCACGTGATCTGTCTCCACCAGCGTGGCAACAGGCCGCTCGGACTCAACTAGGCTGTTCATTCGCGTTTCCTCCCAGTTTTGACCTTGACCAGCGGGGTGGTGGGGCCACCGCAACATGACGCCGTCTTCCCCCCTTGGATGGCGACTACCCCCTAAGTTGCGATGCTAGGTTATTCCCCCCCCCCGTTGTCAAGCGCCCGCGGATAATGAGAGTTGGTGGTCGCGGAACGCGAGTCGGGATCCCATCCTTGTTTGCTCGCGTGGTCGAAGACGGGCGGCCCGGGCCGAGCGCGACTCCTCGTTCCCCGACCGGGCTGTGACGTGGCCGCCGCGAAGTGTCGACAGTCGGGGTGGACCTGACCCTTCCGGCTTGGCTCCACGGCCAGTCGCTCCACAAAGTGCTCGGCACCGTCCGCTACCCTCAAGCGACGTAACCATGTCCAGAAGATCACCTGTAGGCCGTGTGCTGAAAAACCGCACACACGGATTGAAAGGGGACGGGGAAACGGGTCCACATGGACACCGCGCCCCTGACTGCCAATGGCGGAAGTCGGACCTGGGCTCAGTGACCTTTCGCTGGGGCCATCGGGGGATTACTCGGGGGAAGATGAAAGGTTTGGCGAGCGTACAGGCGGCCGGGAGGCGGCCCTGGCGGGCTCCGGCGCAGGATGGGACGTGGACGCCGACCCTCCGCTGGCGGCGGTGCGCCAGACCGGGCTGTTCGACGTGGAGGACTGGGCGCGACGGTGGCGCGCTCGGGCCGAGGAAAGGGCGCGGGCCAGGGCGGAAGCCGAGGTGAGCGCCCAGGAGGATCAGGAATACCAGGCCCAGCAGAAAGCCGAGGAAGAGCGCGAAATCCAGGAGGATCTGGCCGAGTACGAGGCGGATCTGCGGGCCGAGAGGGCCGAGTTGGAGGGCAAGGAGCCCGATCAACTGGAGTTGACCCGGGCCGAGCGGGAGGAGATAGCGGAGTACGAGGCGCTGCTCCGAGACGACCTGTCTGAACTGGATGACGAACCGGAGGACCCTCCCGAAACCGAGGACGAAGCCGAAGCCGAGAACGCGTTCAGGCCCCCGCTGAACCCGTCCTGGCAGGAGCCCATGAGGCACCTGGGCTTGGCCGTGGTGATCGGTCTGGTCTTCGTCGCGGCAGGACCCGTCGCCGGGTGGGCGGCCGTCATGCACGGGCTGGCGGGCTGGTGGGTGGCGACTGGCGGCTTCGCCTCGCTGCTGGCGGCCGACTTGCTGGCGTCCAACACGCCGTCGTTGAGCGCGCTGGAGCGGCGTCTGGCTCGGTCGCGGAGGTCTGGGCGGCCGCGCCCTGAGCGTGTCAGGTCGCAAACCCTGCCACGGGCGATGCCGTGGTGAGAGCCCCGGACGGACGGCGGCATCGTGCATAGGGGCATGGGCGTCTATCGCGACACGACCCGGCGCGGCGACTCAGGGCTCGCGGGCCTGCCGCAGGTGGTCGCGCAGGAAGGGGACGGCGAAACGCACCCAGCCGTGGCCGCACGGCTCGATCGCCTCGGCCGCGATCAAACGGGCGCGGTACTGGCTGGCGTAGTCCCTGGTCACTCCGAGGCGCGCCGCGATGTCCGCGAGCCGCGACGGCCCGTCGTCGTGGGACATGGCCACGAGGAAGTCGCGATCCCGCGCTGATAGGTCGGCCAGCAGGGGTTCGTGGAGCAGACGGCTGGACCTCCGCTTGGCCTTGTCGACCGCGGTTCGCGCCTGGTCGGCGTCGATGCGGGGGCTCGCTGGAGCTGCGGCCCAAAGATGGTAACCGACCAGCTGCACGAAGAAGGGGTAACCCTGGATCGCGCTCAGTGCAACCTGGAGCGCGTCGTCTGCCAGCGTCCGGCCCGCCTCCTCGATCGGCCAGGCGAGGGCCCGAGTCACGTCCACATCCTTCACCGGGCCGAGGGGGAAACGCTCGGCCCGTCGCAGAAAGGTCATAGCGTCCTCGGTCAGCAATGAGTCGACCGCGGACGGCAGTCCCTCCGCGACGAAAGCCACCTCGAGATTCGCCCGGAAGGCGTGCTGCACGCCCTGGGTGATCTCCCGCAGTTCGTCGGTCACCGCTAGCTGAGCCTCGTCGACGCTTATCATCACTCCTGCGCCCCGGCCCATCTGGATCTCGGAAAGACGCTCCAAGAGTGAACGGAACGACGGCCGGACCTCGTACTTCGGAGTCGCGGCCCTGGTCGCTCCGGAGCCGAAGCCGACGATCGAGACATTCATTCCTGTGGTGGTTGACCTCTGCGCTTGAGGATCGTGTTCGAGCAACATCGTCGGCAGGATCGTCTTGACGAGCTCTTCGAGCATCCCGCGCCTGGATGTGACGGAGACCACGAGCCAACCGGCTTCCAGGGCGACATTCTCGGCAGCGTTCAGCAGTACCGTCTTGCCCATGCCGCGCGGCCCTGTGAGCAGCACGGCTCTTCCAGGAGAGCCTGGGCCTTCGGCCAAGGCGTCGCGGAAGACCTCGACCTCCTCCGCTCGCCCAGCTAGCTTGGGCGGCGTCACCCCGAAGGTCGGGGTGAACGGATTTCGTCGCTTCTGGGGTTCCTTTGACGAATATGCCACCAGGCCGGACCTCCTTTAAGTCGCTTTAGGGTTTTTAGATTGTTTTAGACGTTGTCCCTGCGGGGCTCGCCGGGCGCAAGCCACTGGATGCGAGTGCCGACGGTAGTGACGGCGTGTGCATCGCGCAGGCGGGGGCTGTGAGATGAGCCCGGGGTGCCCGGGAGTTTGGCGCCGGCCACGACGATCCGGACGGACGCCGACGGCTGGTGCTCCCCGGTCACTCGAGCAGCCCGAGGTGGTTCCCCACCTCCAACAGTTCGCTCATCGCCTGGTGGCGGCGCCCTCGTTCGGCGTCCTGCCAGCGTCTCACGTCTGCGACGGGAATGCGGTGATGGGAGCCGACCATGCGGAACGGCAACTCGCCCCGGCCCATCAGCTTGCGCACATGGGGCCGGGACACGCCCAGCATCCGAGCGGCCTCCGCTGGGCTGACCTCGGCCGGGACACGGGAGAAGACGATCTCGTGTCCTGCCGCGCAGGCGTCCGCGACGCTGGCCATGAACTCCGCCGTCTCGCGCGACAGCGACACCGACACCTCGTCGCCGCCCGAGGCCAGGGCGCGGCGCAGCGTCCTCGCGTCCCGTTCTATGACTGCGGCCATCATCCGTCCCCTCAGCGTAAAGACCGATTAACTGCAATAGGCGTAACGCGGGCGCCGACGCGGCGAACTGCGGGCGCGAGCGGCGCGGTCCGCCGGTTGGGTTCCCAACTCGGCAAGCCGGGGATCGCGGGCTCGGCGCGTGCGGATCGCTGATCATCTCGCGGATGAGGCCGAGCCCTTGTACATCCTCGCGGTCACGCTCGCCGAGGTCCTATGTTGCTCCGGCCGCGGGCGGTGCTACTGGTGTCCGATGCCGTCCGCTGCCCCGACGGGACCGCCGCAAGTCAGCGCATGCCGGGCTGAGCTCCCGGGGAAAACTCCTTGCCTCAGCCCCCAAAGCTAGCTGCCCCCACCGAGTGCCGATTCGACCGGCTCCCGGTCCAACGGACACCCGACCACGAGCTCCGCCCTTGGCGGTTCCTCACCACCTGCGCCTCGGTGACGGTCGTGTCGCGGGCGCCATCGGGAGGCTTGACGCCCCCAAATGCGAGGGCCCGCTGAGGCAGGTGTTCGACCGGACCTCGCGGGTCTGGTTCTGCGAGACTGGG
>JAISCU010000291.1 GCA_031265345.1 Bifidobacteriaceae bacterium | reverse complement strand
AGATCCAACTCCCCGGCGATCTGCCCGTCCCGCAGGTAGAGGATCCGGTCGCCCCGCCGGGCCGATTTCAGGTCATGGGTCACCAGCACCACCGTCTGCCCTTCGGCCTTCACGCTGGTGAGCAGGTCGAGCACGGCTGTGCCGGAGGCCTGGTCCAGCGCGCCGGTGGGCTCGTCCGCGAAGAGCACGTCCGGCGAGTTGACCAGCGCGCGGACCACCGCCGCCCGCTGCGCCTCGCCACCGGAGGTCTGGGCGGGGAGCTTGCGGCGCGTCGCCGCGTCGATCCCGACCCGCTCGAACAGGTCCTCGGCGCGCGCGGCCACCGCCGCCCGGTCCTTCGACACCAGCAGCCCCGCCGCCATGGCGTTGTCGAACAGCGACAGCGTCTGGAGCAGGTGGATCTGCTGGAACACGAAGCCGCACGCCCGCCTCCGGAACCGCGCCAACTCGCTCTGGCTCAAGCCCACCAGCGAGCGTCCCCTGAAACGCACGTCCCCAAGGCTCGGAGTGTCGATCCCGGACAGGGCGTACAGCAGCGTGGACTTGCCCGCGCCGGACGCGCCCATGATGACGGTGAAGTCGCCCTCGCGGATCTCGAGGTCCAGGTTCCTGAGGACATGCTGCTGGACGCCCTCGCGGGAGAACGTCTTGGACAGCTTCTCGGTCCAGATGAGGCATTGGTCGGTGGTCATTGGGGGTCCTCCTTCGATCGCTCCCATCCTGCACCGCGAACGGTCCCGCCGAGCGTCGAAGACGTTGCGCACTCCTGGCGCAATCCTTACGCGAACCGGACGCGCCCAGGATCCCGCATCAGACCAGCGGCAGCCGCAGCGTCACCTTGAAGCCTGGGTCCGCGGCGCCGCAGACCAGTTGGCCGCCCATCCGTTCCATCAGGTGCTGCGCCAGGTAGAGACCCAGCCCGGCACCGGGTTTCCCAGCCCCGGCGGCGCCGCGATAGAACTTCCGGGTGACCAGGGCGAGCTCGTCCACCGACACGCCCGGCCCCGCGTCCGCCAGCGTCACCGTCAGGCTCCCCCGCGAGTTCCGCGGCCGCCGTTCGTTCGGCGCCTCGGCGGCGATCCGCGCGATGACGGTGAGCGGCGGCGCCCCGTACTTGTACGCGTTCGCCACCACGTTCCCCACCGCCTGCGCCCATCTCAGCGGGTCCGCTCGCACCAGGCAGTCCGGCAGCACGATGCCGTCCGCCCAGCCCAGGTGGTCCGCCTCGGCCACGAGCCTGGCCAGGTCGCAAGAGCTGACCTCGCGCGGGCTGACCGGCAGAGCGTCCAGCTCCTGCAACGCCCCGGCCAGCAGGTCCGAGGCCAAGGCGTCGATCTGGTCCGCCTTGGCGCCGATCACAGCCAGCCGCGCGGCCGTCTCCGGGTCGCGGTTCCGCGCTTCCATCAACTCGGCGACCGCCTTGATGGAAGCGACCGGCGTCTTCATGTCGTGGCCCAGCGAGGCAACCAGTTCCCGCTTGGCCCGGTCGGCCTGGCGTTCGCGATCACGCGCCGCCGCCAACTCCTGCCGCATCAGATCGAACGCCTCCGTGAACGCCCCGAAGGCGTTGGCCTTGTCCATCCGAAGCGGCGCGTCCAAGTCGCCGCCGGCCACTTGCCGCGCGAACCCCTCCATCTCCCGGAACGGCCGCAACAGTGCCCGGTCGAGCCGCCACAACGCCACCACCGCCGCGCCGACCAGCACGATTACCAGCGCCGTGAACGCCCACCGCAGTCGGGTCGCGCCGGCTGCCCGGGCGGCCTCGTCGCCGGTGGCGAACAGGACTTGGCCGGTCAGACGGTCGCCGTCCCTGAGATCGAGCACGGTGTCCTGGCGCGCGACGGCCTCGGCCAGGCTGGTGGCCGCTTCGGGGCCGGTCGCCGCGATGAGGCGGCCGTCCGCGTCGAGGACGGCGTAATCCGGGGCGCCCCGCGGCCGGGGCAGCTGGTAGCCGGACCCGCCCACCGCCGCGCCGTCCGCCGCCAGCCGGGACGCGATGTCGTTCAAGGCTGGCAAGTCTGGCGGCGTGGCGACCGGCGGGCGGATGAAGACCCAGGCCAGGGCCACCAAGACGGCTGAGAACCCGACCAGGGCGAAGGCGAGGCGGCGGGTGGTCATGACCGCGCGGCATCGTCCAAGTCGAGAACGTAGCCCACTCCCCAGACCGTCTTGACGTGGTCCTCGGAGCCCGGCGCGGCGGCTGCGAGCTTGGCCCGAAGACGGCGGACGTGGACGTTGAGGGTGCCATCGGTGACGGCGGTGTGGCCCCACGCCTCCGCGAACAACTCGCGTTTGGGGACCGCGCGCCCGTGCGAGGAGGCCAGGCAGGCGAGCAGACGGTACTCCGTGACCGTGAGCGGGAGCGCCCCGGAAGGGCCGAAGACGCGTTCGAGGTCGAAGCGGACCGTGACGCCCGCGAAGGCGAACTGATCGACGACGGCGCCGCGCGGCGGGGGTGAGGGCGCGCGGCCCAGCCGCCGCAGCACCGCCTGGACTTTGGCGTGGAGCACCGCCAGGGAGTACGGCTTGGCGATGTAGTCGTCGCCGCCAACGCCCAGCCCCAGGAGGATGTCGTCGTCGCCGCCCCGCGCCGAGATGAACAGGATCGGCAGGTCGGTGTCTTGACGCAAGCGCCGGCACAGCGAGAAGCCCGACTCGCCGTCCAAGTTGATGTCGAGCAGGATCAACCCGACGTCATGGTTGGCCAGGAAAGTCAACGCCCCGGCGGCGTCCGGCACCCAGGCGGCCGAGGTGCCCAGCATGGTGAAGTACTCGACGGTCGCCTCGGACAGGGGCGCCTCATCGTCCACGACCAGGCAGT
Organism: Bifidobacteriaceae bacterium; assembly: GCA_031265345.1. The sequence continues at coordinate 7,249 of JAISCU010000291.1, read as the reverse complement.
CCACTTGCTCGTGCTGATTCATCGGGCCGCTCCTACGGTGCGAGTCTCCTCCGGTGGTCCATGGGGATGGTTGGCGGCCACGCGCCCGCCGCGACCAGGATAGTCCGGCCAGGACCGCTGGGCGGGTGCCCGGAGAGCCACCTGGTTGTGCGCCTCCGCCGGGTCGTCCCAGTAGGCGCCGGTCTGCTTGGCGAAGGTAGCGGTGAGGCGCTCGGCCAGGCCCAAGAACGAGGCCAACTGCTCGGGGTCTCGAAAGGGGGTGGCCGAGCGGGTGTAGATGAACAGGCTGTTGTCCACCAACTCGATCTCCGCGTTCCCGGCCAGGTCGAGGCAGGCCGCCATCACCTCGGGTGTGAAGATGTGCAGCGCGTCACGCTCGTACCCGGCCGCGCAGTACAGCACGAACGTGTCCGGGAAACCGTCCTCCAGCCGCATCCGGGCCACGTCGGCGGATTGGGACAGTTTCACGATTCGCGAACGCCGGTTCTTCAGGATCATGTGCGGGACTTCGCGAGGCAGCCGCGACATGGCGAATGTGAACGGCAGGTGGAAATCGTCGCTGGTCCCATTGCCGTGGTTCTCCACCTGGTGGCGACCGATCACGGTGGTGAAATCGCTGGTCGACAGCACCGGCCGCGTGACGGATTTCGGTCTGCTGGTCACGTCGTTCTGCCGACTGGCGAAAGGCGTGCCAGGAGACACATAATCCCTGGTCAACGCGCGGAAGTTCATCCCGTTGGCCTGACAGAACTTGTTCAGCAGGACGTCGCGGCGCAGGGCGCCAGCGGACCACCAAGCAGACCACACGATCAACAGGGCGAGAAAGGCCGTGCCGCCAGCGACCCACAGCGCAAACTTGGAGTTCTGCAAGTCGGCGGCGAGCCGGGGCGTCATCAGCACGTCGATGGCCGTCAGAACGGCTAGGCCGAGCAGCGCCAGCGCCACCAGAAAGCCACGGCGACTATGGAACGGTATCGCTTGCGACCGGTAGTAATCACGCAGATCGGAGCGTGTGACCTTGCGATCCCAGGTGGAGAAGTCGAAGGCCATCCAGATCAGGCTTCGAACGCCCAGAGGTGGTCCAGGCCGTCCTTCACCACCACGGCGACGGTGTTCTCCGCGAAGTCGTCGGGAGCCGTCACCTGCTGGGCCACGGCCCAGACGCCGAACTTCTCCAGGAACCACTGACTCAACGGGGACGAGGCGGCCCCCACCCGGCTGAAGATGTAGGACTGCTTCTTGTCGCGCTGACCCTTGAAGGCGGCCTTCGCGTCGTCTTTGATCAGCTTGACGGGCACAGCGGTGTTGATCGCCACTTCGACGGCACCAAGGTCCGGAGTCGCGACCCTCGCGGGGTCCCAGTAGATGCGGAGGTAGAGCCCGGTGCCTGTGCCGCCGGGGGCCCGGAAGGTGTGAGCGGCTCCGATGAACCGTGACTCGGCTCCGTTCCACAGCTCGAGGGCCGCGACCGCCTGCTTCTTGGAGCCGAAGCCCCGCGACAGCTTGCCGAGCAGATTGTAGAAGGCCTCTGGCGAGACCAGGGATTGGGCGATGGCTTGGTAATCGGGCATGGGGATACCTCCTGGGATGGTGGGGTTGTAGGGAAACGGACCCATGGTATTGGGCGTCACCTCACCATGCAACCCGGCCTCGCCGCGCCCGCGCACCCCCGTTCGCCCTGGGCTTCAACCTATGCACGATGCCGTGGATCAGGTACTCGTCGCACACACGTTCGTGCCGGCCCGGCCGGGGCGTCGGGATCGGATTGGCCGATCCCGGGTCATCGGCGGGTCATCGGCGCCCGAGGCTCGTCAATTCGGTCCGCGCTGGAGGATCGCCCGGCGCCGCGCCCCCGCCATCTTCAGCGCGAACCCGCAGCCAACCAGGACCAGCGCCGCTGCGGCGAGTCCGGCGGCGCGGTGGTCCGCTCCCGTCAGCGGGAGTTGGCCCGCGGCGGCGCGTCCGGGCGACGGGGTCGCATGCGCGGGGGCGGACGGGGCAGAGGCGTCGCCTCCGGGAAGCGCGGGCTGGCCGTCGTCGGGCGGCTCCGGCTCCTCGCCTCCGGGCAGGACCGGCTCGCCTTCACCCGGCCCCTCGGGCTCCTCGCCATCCGGCGGCACCGGCCCCTCGTCACCTGGCGGGACCGTTCCGCCGTCATCCGGTACCCCGGGCTCCTCGTCATCCGGCACCCCTGGCTCCTCCCCATCGGGCGGCACCGGCTCCTCGTCTCCGGGAAGCGCGGGCTCCTCGTCGTCATCCGACGGCACCGGCTCGCCGTCGTCGCCCGGCGGCGCTGGCTCTTCGCCGGGCGGAGCCACATCCACCAGCCGGATCGGTTCGGAAGTCCCGTCCGAGTACTCGGCTGTGTACCAGTGCGTCCCGTTCACCAGCGTCTTCAGATAGGCTTCCGACAAGGTGACGATGGTCGATCCGGACCGCACGGCGTAGTCGGCCGCGTCCACCGACGCGCCGTCCCGGACCAGTCGCACGAACTTGTCCGAGTCCGCGTCGACCTTCGCGCTGGAGGTCCCCGCGCCCGTGAAGTCGCCGAAGTGCTCCATCACCCGGTACGTCGACCGCAGCGCAGCCACGGCGGAATTGACGCACGATGCCGCTTGGTCGGCTTCCGCCTGCGTCACATGTCCGGTTGTCCTCACCTCACGCGCCTCTTGCAGCGCGATCTGCAAGGCCTCCCACGAATCGTCCGTGTGGTCGCCTTTGACCAGCGCCTCGGCCCCGGCCAAAGCCGAATCGAGGGCCGTGAAATCGACTGCCACCCGGGCCGCGTCGAACCCTGCGATGGCAAGCGAAAGCTCGCGAACGGCATCGTCCACGGCCCCGGCGTCACGGTACGGGTCGGCCACAACCTGGCAGGCCGAATCGACTGCGGCCTGGAGGTGTGCTTCCTGGTCCGGGTCGTGGTCGCCGTTCCGGTCCCCATAGGTGGCGGAGTCGAGCCTGTCCTGGGCGGCCACGATCAGGGCCGCCAATGCGGACGGGTCCACCGCCGAATAGGTGCGGGCCTGGACGCTCGCAGCCACGCCAGCCGTATGGTTGGCGTCCTCCTGGGCGCGGGCGAAGACGTGGTGGACCGTGTTCGAGGCAAGGCCGCCGAACGTCGCGTCGGCCTGCCAACCGGACGCGGGCGCGGTTCCGGTGGTGCTGATGGCGTATTCGACGGCCTGCCCGTTGGCCGGGGGCGCCACTGGATCGACGGTCACCGAATCGGTGGCCAGGGCCGCGACGACCGGCGCTGCCACCGCCGCCCCAGGTGCCTTGGCCACGGTGAACGTCAAGTTGATCGACTCGGCGATCCCGTTCGGCCCGTCCAGGGTCAAGGTGGCGGCGTGCGCGCCCGTAGCCAACCCGACCGCCGGTTCGACCGAGAACCGCCATTCGGCGCCGACCGCCATGGGACCGTGGGTCGCCGGGGACGTGTGCCCGTTCACGGTGAACAGGCCGGGCGGCGTGATCGCGGCAGTGATGGGGCCGGCCGGTTGGTTACCGGTGTTGGTCACGACCACTTCGAGCCGCGGCGCCGAACCGTCGCCGTGGACGGCGGTCAGGAAGGCGTAGACGCTACTCAGCGAGTCGCCAGAGCCGCCGTCCGCCAGGGCGACGGCCCAGACGGGTGGCGGGGTGATGTCGAACCTGGCAGCCGGGTTGACCTGGACCGCCAGGTCCATGCCGCTGACCAGGAACATGCCCGGAATAGTCAATTCGAAAGGCGCCGTGCTGCCCGCAGTCGGCGTGCCCGTGAACGCCAACCAGACTTGGGACCCGCCGTCTTCGCTCTCGCCGTCCACGTGGACGCCAGGCGGTAGCACCGCGAACCAGTCCGAGGCCTCGGCGACCCACAGGTAGTCGTCCGGGTCCACGTCCTGGGCGGTGTCGCCGTAGAGCGTGACCGTGGCCGTCTGACCGTTCGGCAGCGGGGCGACTCCCGCGCCGGTCACAGTCAAGTCGTCGAGCGCCGCGACCCGCGTCGATTCGATCATGACGAACCCCAGGGCCTGGTCGTAGACGTAGGCCGGGTCGCTTCCCACCGCTGGAACGCCGCCGATGCCGTAGAACAGGTTCCCGGCTCCCCCAGGGTCCGCCGCGGCCCCGCTTGCCCGGTGGTTGTAGGCGGGCGCGGTCACCGACACTGGCGTGGGGGCGAGGCTCGGGTTGACGCCGACGGCCCCGGTCGGGCCGGAGGCGGTCAACGAACCCGCTGCGATGGTCACGCCGTAGTACGAGTAGACACCCATCCCTGTCAAGACTCCCGCCAGGCCTGCGGCGTCGACCCGCCCGCCTGCCACTGTCACGGGGCCGCCGAAGATGCCGTAGGCGTGGTTCGACTGGCTGGCGCCCGTGCCGCCGGTGGCGTTCAGGGTGCCGCCGTTGACGGTGAGACCGCCCGCCGCGCTGGTCAACACCCCTTGGCTGGATGAGCCACGACCCGCCGTGGCGTTGACCGTGCCTGCCGCGATCGTCAGGCGGTAGGCGTCGATCCCGGTGCTGTAGGCGACCGCGTCGCCCGATTGGGCGTTCAATTCTCCGCTCCCGGTGATGGCTCCGGACCCTCGCCAGAGGATGCCGACGCTGCTGGTGGCCGCGGCGGCGGTGGAACGGAACGTGTTGACGCCATCTGCCACGACGGTCATGTCGCCGAGCAGGGTCAATGCCAGGGCCGCGGGCGTCTCCCAGGCCATGGCGTCCAGGCTTAACGCTTTGGCTCCCGCGTCCCAGGACCAGTTGGCGGACTGGTCGGCGTAGAGCAGGTCCGTGCCGGGGTAGTCGAGGCTCGCGTTGCCGTTCAGGTCGAGGTAGAACTGGCCGGAAGCGGCATCGAACAGCAGACCGTGCTCGGACCCCGGCAGGACGGGCGGTCCCGGCTCGCTGGCGGCGACGTGCGCGCCGCCGGCCGACGCGGCCAGAAGGGCCAGGGCCATCGCGAGCGTCCAGATGCGGGGTGTTGCCAGCCTGGAAGCCCGGCGGGTGCGCTGATTCGTGTTCGTCATCGAATGTGGCCTTTGACTTGGGGATATAGATAGACGCCCAGCACCTTAAGCCAGCTAACGCACCTGATCGCGGCCAGTAACGAATCCGTTACCACCGTCCTCCGGCCAGTCCACTGGTGTCGGGGCTGGTGCCTCGCCCGCCGTTGGCCACACCACCCATTAGGTGTCGAACCGGCGCCGCCAATGGTCGACCTGGGCGCGAAACTCGCCCTCGCGCGAAGGGGCTCCCCAGGCGTCAGCGACCATGACCGCCACGGTCGAAGAATCACGAAGTATCTCCATCAGGTAATCGCGGCCGAGTTTGACCGCTTCGCCGATCCGTGGGTCCGCGATCCCTTGGTGGAACACTTGGGCGGCCTCCTCAGGCTCGACGGCGCGCAGGAGCCGGTACAGGTCGGCGAAGTCCTTCGGCCGCAGCCGATCCGCGTTACGACGAAGCTCCGCCGGGTCCAGACGGTCGTGGATCTTGTACGCCTTCGCGCAGAGCAGCGCCGACGGGCCAGCCACATACGCGTCCACCGTGGGACCGCCGTCGAACGACCGCAGGACGAGCAGCCGCCTGTCGAGCACGCTGAGCTCGGTGCCGCGCGTCGCCGACACGGCGCGTTTCCCATGGGCGCCCACGCGCGCGGCCCGGATGTCGCGCGTGGTGGTCATGCCGTCGCGCGCGAGCGACATCGGGGCGATCAAGTCGACGCTGTCCCGCGAATGGATGCTCCGGTCCCGCTGCGTGACCGGCGACCACACGCCGGGGCGTTCGGGTCGCACCGTCTCGTAGCCCAGAGCAGCCATCCGTTCGCCCAGCTTCGGGTCGGCGCCGAGCAGTTCCGGGGTCACTCCGAGATCCCCGTCGTGCGTCGTGTCCTCGGGAGGCAGCGCCGGGATGCCCTGAGTCACCTCGATAACGGCATGCCCGCCCAGAACGGTGAGCGCCTCGCGGTGTTCGGCCAGACCGATGAGGACATCGATCAGCGCACGGCGCGATGTGACGACTTCGATCTCCAGATCGTCAGGTCGCCCGCTCACACGCCGACCGTCAACAGGCCACGCAGCATTTCCTCGGCTTTGTCCGGCTCACGGCCGGGACCTGCGAAGGCGTCCAGAACGCCCTGCGCGCGCGAGACGAAACGGATGCCGCCTTCCATGTCACCCTGAGCGGGTCCATCATCATCGGGCGCGATCAGCAGCACGCCGCTTCCGGGGGCTACCTCGTCCAGTTCGAGCCGGTCCATCACTCCGCGCGGATCATCGACGTAGATCACCGGATTCGCGGCGGCGGCCATCACCCGATCGTCGCGCGCCGCGACCAGGCCCGAGACAGCGTACTCGATGCCTGCCTCACCGAGTCGCCGCGCCAGCGCCTGCCACCCGTCCTCAGCGGCCACCGCCCCGCGAGCGACGTTGCGGCGCGTGATCTTGGCCGCATTCCCGGCCGAGACGGCTAATGCCACCACCGCGTCGGCGTCAGCTTGGTCCGACAACCATCCGGCCCGCGCCCAGCGCGCCAGCCATTCCTCCGCGTGGCTCCGTCGGTCGCGGTCAGCTTCTCGAATCGCCGTCGAGCCCACCTTTGGCGCGCGCCCCAGACGCGACTCCAGAACAGGCCGCGCCGCCCTGATCGCGGCCGTGTCCCCCGCCGAGACAATGGAATCGCCGCTGATCCGGTAGCCCGTCGCCTCGAGGATGCGCGACAGCGTCCCCCAGGTCGGGTCCAGCATCCCACGCTCGATCCGACCGACCGTGGACGGAGCGAGCCCGGCCAATCCGGCGAGTTCCTTTCGCGTGATCCCGCTCAGCGCGCGGACCCGCCGCACGATCATCGCCGCGTCCACGACTGCCTCTCCCTCGAATTGCGCATACGCAATCGTATCCCAACAGATCCGGTTACAGCCAACGACCCTTTCGTCACCTCCCGGCACCGTCGCCCAGGACACATCGCCACGAGCGCCGCCGCCGCTCAAGCGCGACCCGGCACGGTGCGGCCGCCCTGACCCACGGCATCGGAAATCCAGCCTCCGGGGACGGTACCTTTCCATGCCCAAACCAGGGTTTTCCACCGGCGAACCCGCAGGTCAGGCCCTGTGGATAAGGGGTCCGTCCCCATTGCGGGATCTCCTCCCCTGATCGTGGGTGCTCTTGGGGGCTGTTTCCGGGGGTGTCGCGGGGTGGGCATGCCGCCCGCCCGGTAGGTTCGTGGTTGTCATGTCCATTGGACCGGCCAGGAGGCGGCATGCTTGGAATAA
>JAISCU010000128.1 GCA_031265345.1 Bifidobacteriaceae bacterium | reverse complement strand
GTTGCAGACCCAGACCATGAGGATCGACAGCAGGTTCCCGGCGGTCCAGTAGAGTCCCAGGCCGCATGGCAGCACCAGCGCGAAATAGCCGGAGAACGCGACCATGAAGATGGTCATGGCCCAGTTCGCGGCCGGGCTCTGGAACCGGTTGAGGACGTAGTAGCGGTTCTGGTAGAGGCACAGCGCCAGGGCGCTGAGGGCCGAGAGGATGGGCCAGACGATGGTCGGGGAGGTCCAGGCGGGCACCGCCGCGAGGTCCATCCCCGCGAAGTCCATCTTCAAAGCCACGATTTGGGCGATGCCGTCGCCCAGGTCGGCTGCGCCCGTCGGCCCCGCCCCGCTGGACACGCCGGGGCCGCCGGACAGCCCCGCGAAGGCGCCGGGGTCCGCCTGGACCTGCTCGATCACGCTCAACTGGGCGCCGTAGCCCAGCGCCGCCGGGTCCGTGCCCTGGAGCTCCGCCGTGCGGTCGATCAGCGCCTCGATCGCGGTCCGGGGAAGGTGCAGCAAGTGCTGGAGGGGCTTGTAGATGACGTTGATCAGGCCCAGGATGATCGGGATCTGGATCAGCATGGGCAACATGCCCATGAAGGACGAATAGTGCTCGCGCTTGTAGAGGCGGCGCTGCTCTTCGAGGAGGAGGGTCTGGTTGCCCTCGTAGCGGCGTTTGACGTCTTCCAGCAGCGGCTTGATGCGCACCATCGCGACGGCGTTCTTCTGCGCCAGCAGCGACAGCGGGAATAGGATCACCTTCGTGGCGAGAGTGAACACGATGATCGCCAGCCCGTACAAGGGGACCAGGTCGTAGCACCAGTCGAGCAGGTATCCGAGCGGTACGCCGAACAGCGTGTTGAATATCTCCATGCCTTGACCCTTATCTGCCGGACGGCGCGGCCCGGTTCCCCGATTTCCCAGGAGCGACGCGAAGCCCGCCGCGCCCCACGACACCTTAGCGGCCCGGAGCACGGGCAACCTCAGCCCCAGGTAGGTTACCCGCAGCCGACGCCACGGGCAACGCGAGGTTGCGTGACCGTGAACGCGAGGTATCCTGGACAGCACTACGTTCAATATCGAAGCTATGGGGGAGAAAATGAACGGCTCCGAGCAACAGTCCAATCCCGCCCGCGAGGACGCCGCCCGCGAGGCGATCGCGGAGTTGATGGCGGTCGATCCGGCGAGGATCGAATCCATGAGCCCGCTGGTGGCGGGCATGACCAACACATCCTTCACCTTCCGGCTGGACGGCGGGTCCTACGTGGTGCGCCTGCCCGGCCCCGGCACCGAGTCCCTGATCGACCGCTCCGCCGAGCGTGATGCGTACCGGGCGCTGGCCCCCTACGACCTCACCGACGAGGTGGTCGCTCTCGACACCGATGGCCGCCGCGTCACGGTGTTCTACGACGACGCCCGCCAAGCCGACCCGGCCGACGATTCCGATCTGGCCGCGGCCATGGGCTTGATCCGCCGCCTGCACGAACTCGACCTGCCGTTGAAGCGGCGGTTCGACATCGACGGCATGATCACCCAATACGAGGCCCTGTGCGATCAGACCAGTTGGCCGTCCTACCCCAAGCTGGCCAAGACCCGCCGCCGGGTGGCCGAGCTGCAGGACTTCAAACGGCGGCTGGCCGTCCCGGAGATCTTCTGCCACGGGGACATGGCCCCGGTCAACGTCCTGATCCTGGGCGGCGGCGCGGCGAAGCTGATCGACTACGAGTACTCCGGGCGGGCCGATCCCATCATGGACGTGGCCATGTACGGCATCTTCGGCTACTACGACCGCGAGCGCCTGGAGCTGGCGCTGCGCCTCTACCTGGGCCGCGCCCCCGTCGCCTCCGAACTCGCCCGCCTGTACCTCTACGCCGCGCTCGGCGGCTACCTCTGGTCGCTGTGGGCCCATTACAAGGGGGAGAACGGCCAGGACTTCGGGGACTACGGATTGAGGATGTTCAACTACATGCGCCGCTACCACCGGTGCCTGGTCCGCTCCGGTTTGGCTGAGGCGGTCCTGGCGGAGAAGGACTTGGTCGAGGCTCGCCTCGCGGGCACGGCCCCGGCCGAAAGGGCTTTGGACGATGCCGCTCAGACGGCCACGCTTGGAGCCCAGGTCGGCGCCGGGGCCGGGTTGGCGGCATCGTCGATGGCGGCCGGACGGTGACCGCCGCGTAGGGCCGCCGATGCTCTCCTGACCAACCGGCAATCGGGCCGGTCCTCGACTGTGGCTATTCGGGGGGCGCAGTGGCTCTGCGAGGTTGAGTGACCGCTTTCCATCGACGGCCCCGAAGGCGTCGCCGCGCCCAGTACCCGCATCTGCGTGGTGGAGCTCGCCGGCCGCCCGCAGTTGCTTCCTGAAGTCCGTCGAATGCTCGCTCTTGAACCCCAGACCGCGCCGAGTGCCCGCGATTGCACCATGGAGCCCGTCGAGCGCCTACGATTGCGCGCTAGTTCTCGTCGAGTGCCCGCTCTTGCACCCCGCAGCTCATCGAGTGCCTACGATTGCACGTCAGATCTCGTCGAGTGCCCGCTTTTGCATGGGAGGGTTACGAGTTCCCGCAGGTCAACGCGTCGGGGCCGCCCGGGTGAGGGTGCAATACGAGGCACTCGATCCCGAAGCGGGTGCATTTGCGGGCACTCGACACAAGCGAGCGAGCAAAAGCGGGCACCGGAAACGGGGATGGAGGCCGCCAACGGGCTGACTTGCTGGAACGATGGCGTCTGGCCGGGCGGCATCGTGCGACGGGTGACCGAAGTCGCTGTGCCCGGTCCCGCTTTGGCGGTGAAGGCGACTTCGGGACAGCGTCGGGCAGCGGGGAGCCCGCTTCCGGGGCCGGGTGGGCGGGCTATGCGCCCTCGACGATGACCGCCATGGCCAGCATGCAGGCGTCTCGACCTGAAGCGAGATTTGCGGCCCTTGGGCATGGAATGGGGACGGACCCGTTATCCACAGGGTTTGAACTGGGCAAATGGCTGTGGAAAACCGGCGGGCGGGCATGAAAAGGTACCGTCCCCGATGAAGGGTGGGGGTACTACGGAGTGGATGGTACTGTGGAAACTACAGATGATGTGAACGCGACGCGGTTGCGGGTCGGGGCGGGGAGCGCGACTTGTCGGGTCGGGGGCGTCAAAGGGGCGGGAAGGCGAAAGGGGGCGAACCATGTGCGGATCAACGACTGATTCGGGCGCGGCTGGAAGGATCGAGGTGGCCGTGACTCCTGCGCTCATGATCGCTGGACTGCTGCTCGGAGGGATGCTGGTCAGCTGCTCAGCGGGCAACGATGTGGCGACGCTGGGGAGCGCCGAGCCGAAATCGCAAGACGAGCAGGCAACCAGCGCGGACGAGTTCGTGGACTGCTTGGATCGGGCGGGGCTGTCAGCGGAGGCGTTCGACCTGCCGGGCGGACGTCACGTCCGGCTGGTGACCGACCAGTCGCACGCCTGGGCCATGGGCGACGGCAGCAAGAATTACTCTCCGCGCGATGGCCTGGAGAAGGAGGAACGCGAGGCCGTGATGGCGCGACTCGAGGAACAGGGGGACGAATACGGGGACGAGTCGCCGAGGTTTCTGATCATAGGCGAGGAGGATCACACCGACGCCTGGGCGAGATGCCTGGACGAGTCGGGCTACCAGGAGCCCGCGGTCGCCAACGATCCGGCCGCCGAACTCGACCAGAAACGCAAAGAAGCTGCCGATGGCGTGGAATGGGCCGGGTGCGCCCGGCAGAACGGCTACCCGTCCCTCGCCGACCCCGACACGCCCAAGGCCGACGAGTGGGAGACGACGCCGATGGTCATCCTGCCGTCGGACATGACCGAGCAGGCCTTGCGGGACCTGCTGGCGAAGTGCCCGAACTTCGATGCCGACGAGTGGACCGCCTGGGACGAAGCGATCGAGGAGGACCCCGAAAGCGCGACCGATGACATGGTCCCGTCGCAGCCCATGATCGGGTTCGACCTGCCTGGCTTCGACGGGCGCGGCCAGGCCACTTCGCAAGACACCGATCCGGCGGTCTTTGAGCACCTCGACAAGCTCAACAGAGTCTTGCAAGAGGGGTCCGACGCGTACTGGGACCAGAAGGGCTGAAGCCCCGCGAAGGCCTCGACCAGCGCGGCGCTAGAGCGCGCCGACCGGCGCTTTCAAAGGCGTGCCGGAGGCGTCGCGGCGCAGATCGACAGCGGGCAGCGCGACCGGTTTGCCGGAGCTCGAGACCGCACGGGCAGGCCCAGGGCCCACCCAGGCCAGGACCAACAAGTCCTGGCCCTTGAGGAACCGTTGGCAGCGCACGCCGCCGGTGGCCCGGCCTTTGGAGGGGTATTCGGCCAGCGGCGTCACTTTGGCGGAGCCGGCCTCCAAGCCAGGCAGCACCCGATCCGACCCGGCGATTGTGACCACCAAGGCCTCGGCCAGGTCATCGACGGCGGCGAAGAACACCGCCTGGGCGCGCGCGGACAGCTTGACTCCCGCCATGCCCCCGGCAGAGCGCCCCTGCGGTCGCACCGAGCCCGCCTCGAAGCGCAGCAACTGGGCGTCGGATGTGACGAACACCAGCCAAGCCTCGTCCGGCGCCGGTCCGCAGCCGATCACCCGGTCGCCATCCTTCAACCCGATCACCTGCCACTCGTCCTTGTTGGCGGGCACGTCCTCGGCGTTCAACCGCTTGACCACCCCGCCAGCCGTGCCCAGGGCCAACGGCGGCGCGCCATCCACCAACGGCGCGAGCCCCACCACCGACTCGTCGCGCGCCAGTTCGAACAGTTCGGAGACCCGCGCCCCGCCCGCCAAGGATGGCGCCCCTGCCGCGGCGGGCAGCACCGGCAAGTCGAGGCACGAGATCTTCAGAGCCCGCCCGGAACTGGCGATGGCCGCCACGTCGCCGCGTGAGGTGGCGCGCACGGCCGAGCGGACGGCATCGTGCGCGGCGCGTTCCCCTTCCCGCGAGACGGGCGCGTCGGTGGCCGTCCGGGCCAACAGCCCCGTCGCGGACAGCACCGCCCAGCAGGGCACGTCCTCCACTTCGAGCGGGGCGGCGGTCGCGCCACCGGCGGCTCGCGAGGCGGCCGTGCCCCCGTTGCCCTGTGCCGCCGGGCCGGCTTCCAGCAGCACCGTCCGTCTGGGAGTCCCGAACTCGGCCGCCACCTCCACCAGTTCCTCGCTCACGACCGCGCGCAGGGCCTGGTCGGAGGCGAGTATCTCCTCCAGGGCGGCGATCTCGACGGCCAACTGGTCGGCCTCTTGCTCCAATTCGAGGCGGGAGAACTTGGTCAGGCGGCGCAGGCGCAACTCCAGGATGTACTCCGCCTGGGCCTCGGACAAATCGAAGACGGAGATGAGGCGCGTCCTGGCGGCGGCGGCATCGTCCGAGGTGCGGATCACTTCGATGACCTCGTCAATGTTGAGCACCGCGATCAGCAGGCCCTCGACCAGATGGCGGCGCTCGCGGCGGCGGTCCAGGCGGTGGGAGGTCCGCCGCCGGATCACCGTCAGGCGATGGTCGATGAAGACCCGCAGCAGGTCCTTCAAGCCCATGGTGCGGGGCTGGCCGTCGACCAGGGCCAGGTTGTTGATGGCGAAGGAGTCCTCCATCGGGGTGAGCCGGTACAGCTCCGACAGGACCGCTTCCGGGTTGAAACCGGACTTGACCTCGATCAACAGGCGCAGGCCGCGTTTGCGGTCGGTCAGGTCGGTGACGGCGGACACGCCCTGCAGCCGCCGCGCCTGCACCTGGTCCTTGATCTTCTCGATCACCTTCTCCGGCCCGACCAGGTAGGGGAGCTCGGTGACCACGATCCCCATCCGCCGGGCCGTCACCTTCTCGATGCGGGCTTGGGCGCGCACTTTGAAGGCCCCGCGGCCGGTCAGGTAGGCGTCACGGATGCCGTCGAGCCCGGCGATCAGGCCGCCGCCGGGCAGGTCCGGGCCGGGCACCAGGCGCATCAGCTCCTCGGGCGTGGCGTCCGGCTGGGCGAGCAAGTGGCGGGCGGCGGCGCAGACCTCGACCAAGTTGTGCGGCGGCATGTTCGTGGCCATGCCGACCGCGATCCCGCTGGCGCCGTTGACCAGCAGGTTCGGCAGCGCGGCGGGGAGCACGGACGGCTGCGTGGTGGACGAGTCGTAGTTGGGGACGAAGTCCACCATGTCCTCGTCCAGCCCGGCCGTCATGGCGACCGCGGCCGGCGCCATGCGCGCCTCGGTGTAGCGGGGCGCGGCCGGGCCATCGTCCAGGGAGCCGAAGTTGCCGTGGCCGTCCACCATCGGCAGGCGCAGCGAGAACGGCTGGGCCAAGCGCACCAGGGCGTCGTAGATGGCGGAGTCGCCGTGGGGGTGCAGGCGTCCCATGACATCGCCAACCACGCGGGCGGACTTGACGTGGGGACGGTCCGGCGTCAGCCGCATCTGCGACATCTGGTACAGGATGCGGCGCTGGACCGGCTTGAGGCCGTCGCGGGCGTCGGGCAGGGCGCGGGCGTAGATCACCGAGTAGGCGTATTCGAGGAATGACTGGGACATCTCGGTCGAGACGTCGATGTCGGTGACCCGTTCCTCGAACGGCTCCGCCAAAGTGGCGGCGGCCCGCTTCGACATGTTCTTCCTCCCGTCGGCGCCCCGGCTCTCGATTCCCGGCCCTTCACGATAGCCGCTCCGCTGGCCGCGGCGGGGCATGATCCGGGGCGTGGCCCTACTGGCACAGGGCGTGGCGGCCCACGATGCCGCCTGGCCGCCCGCCGCGGTCAGTCGAGTCCGCTGTTTCCCATGCGGTCGTCCGCCGAGTCCGCTGTCTTGCGGCCTGGGACGCGTCGAGTCCGCTGTTTCCCATGCCGTTGTCCGTCGAGTCCGCTGTTTTGGCTCCGGCCCTTTCGCGTTCTGCCTGGTCAGCGCGTTCCGTGTGGGCGGAGACGCGCGCAAAACCCCGGACTCGACGCCAGGGGCCATGGAGAACAGCGGACTCGATGAAGTCGGCCGCGCAAAACCCCGGACTCGATGAACAGTGGCGCGCAAACCAGCGGACTCGGCGCTGGCGCGTCTCTAGTAGCGGGCGCCCGATCACCATCCTGGCAGTGACATAGAGCAGCCCCCGGCCTGATCCGAAGGCGGCGCCCTACTGGCAGGGTTCAGCCACACCGTGGACTGACACCTGCCGGTGGTCCTCGGCCCAGACGTGCAGGATGGCTGTCTCCCCATCCCACCGTAGGGACCAGGTGCCATCCCGGAAGGGGTCCGCTCCGCGCCAGGTGTTGCCGCTCCACAGAACCCCGGATTCGACCAGTGTCCCGGAAGTCCCCTTCACGTAGAACAATTCGCCGCCGTCTCTGGCTCGTTCCGCGACGACTCGGCAGCCGCCGGGGCTCGCCGGCGCCAGGAAATGGTAGCGTGCGGTGTCCCACCCCAGTTCGAGAGCGGTGATCAGCGAAGGGAGCAGAAGAAGCGTCCAAGGCAGGAGCAAGAACAGATCGATCGTGCCCTTTCCTGGGGCTCCCCGCTCACGGCTATGGCACCGACGGATCAGCCACATGAGAGACCCGACGATCCATGCGAACCAGCCCGCCGACCAGCCGAGCAGCAGAGGCACGGTCGGGCCGATCAAGGTGTCGCCGACGAACACCGGTTGCGTCACCTTGAGAGTCTTGCCCAGTCCGACGGCCACCAGTGCCGCGAACCCCACGGCCATGATGGTCAGCGGGAGCTTCGGGCTTGTGCGCGGTGGCCTGGCGCCGCCATCGGCGCCGGGTGTCACTGGCTCGGCGGTCTTGGGCTCGGCAGTTTCGGGCTCAGTGGCTTTAGCCTCGGAGCCATGGTCGCCGCCGTTCGTCGTGTCGGTCATTCCCGCTTCCCCCTTGGCGTCGATGATGGCGTTGGAACCCGGTGGCCGCACGGTCGCCGCCAGCCGATTCCTGATCGCACCATAACTCGCCCGCAGCTGCTCAGGCAAAAGGCGACCGCCAACACCGCCTGGCCGCCCGCCGCGGACGCCGCGCTTGGCGAACTCGTCCACAGGGCAAAAGGCTTCTGCCGGAGCGATCTGGGAGGATGGAACCATGCTTCAAGACCAGGCCCTCCAGGCCGAGCTCGACCAGACCGGCTACTTTCCTCAGATCGTGGCCGACGCTTTGGACATCGCGTTGGCCGGCGAGGCCCCGACCGCGTTCTACGTGCACCCCGATGTGGCCTTCGGAATCGGCACCATCGGACGGCACCTGACCGTCATGGTGCTGACCGAGACCCGCTTGATCTCCGCGCATGTGGACGATCACGCGGGCGACGAGGTGAGCCAGGCCGCCGTCGCCGCGTCCACCGAGGCGGTGGCGCTGAGGCGGATCGAATCGGTCAACCTGACGCGGATCACCAGCGACCCGGCCGAGCACTCGCCCGGCGACCCGCCCGGAATGGTGCGCCTGTCGGTGTGCTGGGGAGGCAACCAGATCCTCGATTTCGAGCCCGCGGAGTGCCCGGACCCCGAATGCACCGCCGACCACGGCTACACCGGTTCGCTCTCGGGCGAGGACATGGGGCTGCAGGCGATGTCGGACATCAACGGGGAGGACGTGGCGGCGAAACTGGTCGAATTCGCCGGGGCGCTCTACGCCGCCACCGCCCGGGTCGCCTAGGCCGGGCCGTGTCTGGGGTCGGTCCCGTGGCGGTTCCGGATTGGGTGACGATGCCGCGCTACCGCGGTCGCTGCCTGACCTCCGTCCTGCCTGCCGCCGTCGAGCGCCTCGGGATTGAGCTGCCGGACGAGGACGGCTCCGGCTGGGATGCCCACGGCTCCGACCGGCGCGGGCCCGAGACGGGACGCCTGTCGGACCGGCCGCGCGGCATCGTGCTCATGTTGGTGGACGGTTTGGGGCTGGCGAACCTGGTGGCGCGCTCCGGGCACGCGCCGTTCCTGGTCAGCCGTCCCCGCTCGAAGCTGCTCGCAGGCTTCCCGACCACCACGGTGGCGTCGCTGGGCAGCCTCGGCACGGGGCTCAGCCCTGGGCGCACGGCGCTGGCAGGATACAGTCTGCGTGATCCCGCCACCGGCAAACGGGCGAACCTGATCCAATGGGACACGCCGACGGCGCCGCGAGCGTGGCAGCCCCACCCGACGATCTTCGAGCGGTTGGACTGGATCGGGCGTCCGGCCGGGTTCGTCGGCGAGGCCAGGTTCGCCGATTCGGCCATGACCCAGTCGTCGTTGCGCGGCGCGCGTTTCTATCCGTCCGACAAAGCGGCCGCCGCCATCGCCCAAACCGCCATCGAGGCGGCTCGTGGCGCTGACGGGCTGCTCTATGTCTACTGGGGTGCTCTCGACAAGATCGGCCACGGCGACGGTTGGCAGTCGCAGAAGTGGGCGGACGCGCTCGAGGCGCTGGACGCGGCCGTCCGCCGCTTGAGCGCGGAGCTGCCGCGCCGATGGGAGATCTGGTTGACGGCCGACCACGGCATGGTCGACGTGACCGACGCGCCGACCTGGGACCTGGCCACCGATCCCGAGTTGGACGAGGGGGTCACGGTGGCGGCGGGCGAGCCTCGGGCGCTGCACCTCTACACCGCCGACGTGGAGGGCGTGGCCTCGCGCTGGCGCCATCGATTGGGCGCCAACGCCTGGATTCTGACCAAGGCTGAGGCTGTCGCGGCGGGGCTGTTCGGCGAGGTCGACCAGCGGGTCGAGCCCTACCTGGGCGACTTGATAGTGGCGATGGCCGGGCGGGCCACAGTCCTGGACGCGCGGACCGCCACCGGCTCGCCGATGGTGGGCCATCACGGCTCGCTCACCGCCGCCGAGGTCGAGGTCCCGTTGCTGCGCTGGGCGCCCGACTGAGCATGGGCCCGCAGTCACCGGATCGACGCGGGCAGACCGCTCACATGCGGGCGTTCATGTGCTCCAGGACGCCGTGGACGCCCTCGAACTCATGGTCGGCGCCGTCCGCCCTGATGGTGCCCGCGTAGGACCCGAAGCGCTGCTGGTAGACGATGGCGGCCAGCCCGAGTTGGTGGTTGACGCCTTTGGCGCCCTCGGGGGTGAACGTCACATCGACGCGGCCGTCGGCTGAGCGGATGGCCCAGGGCGCCAACTCGCTGGACCCGAGGGGCTCGAAGCTGATGTCGCGGAGGGGCTCGGCGGCTCTGGGGGTCCACAAGCACGACTCCTCCTCCTGGTCCGGGAACTGCGGGCGGGATGCCAGATTGGCGCCGAGGAAGCCGCCGGGCACGGGCATGGCGAAAGTGCCCCAAGTCCATTCGGTGCGGTAGGGCAGGCGTGACTTGTGCTCGTCGAGGATGGCGAAATCGCGGGAGGGGTCGAACTCGTAGCGGCGCCCCCCGACCTCGATCACGCCCGAGGCCGGGAAAATGATCTTGTTCGTGTACATGGTCGCGTGCCGCCCGCCCGGCAGTTTGGCGGAGACCACCAGCGGCGGCGAGGCGTGCGCGGCGTCCAAGGTCAGATTGGCGTTGATCCCCGGCACCTCGTCCTCCGGCTCGATCCGGACCATGACGCGGACGCGCGCGGGCTCGAAGTTGTAGGCGATCCGGTAGCCGCTGGTGTGGATCGCCACCGTCGAGTGAAGCAGGTCTTGCGGCAGGCCGAGCGAGCCGCCCGCGGCGTTGGTGGCGTGCTGGGCGAGGTCGCCGCTGGCCCAGTCGTAGACATAGATCTCCGAACTGGCCAGGTACTTCGCGTCTTGGAGGATCATCGAACTGAACAACTCCGGATGGGTCAGGGTGAACCCTGCCCACTCTTTGGTGCGCCAGTCGGCCCAGGCGCGCCACTGGCGCGGGTAGGCCTCGATCGGGTTGGCGAGGGGGGTGGAGGCGAAGCGGCCGTAATGGCGCCGGCCGGATTCGACCAATGAATCAGCGTTGATCATGTCCCATGCTAACGCGCCGGGCCACGCTCCTGCCTGCCCGCCCGGACGGCATCGGCATCCGGGTCGGTGCCGCCCAACGCCGCCAGGCGCTTGCCCGCTTCGAGCCGGACCAGAGTTTCGACGGCCCGCCGGATCAGTGCCGCTGGCTCTTGGAGCCCGGTCAGTTCGCTGGCTTGGTCCATCAGGGCATCGTCGATTGTGACTGTGATTCTCATGGCTCCTCCTAGGTTGCGCGCGCGGTCAGCGGACCTGCGGGCGGATGATCTTGGCTATCAGTTCCGGCGTCAGATCCAAGGCGCGGGCCAGGCGCGAATACGACCAGCCGCCCTCTCGGTAGAGGAGACGCACCAGGTGATCGCGCTGCGCCAAGTGGCTGGCGGCGAGTCGCCTGGCCTCGTCGGCCGCGTCCTGGTGCTCCCGCGCCTGCTGGACGCGGATGTCGCTGGCGCCTCCGTTCCGGCCGCTTGACCCGCCAGAACGGCCTGAGTTGCCCGAGCCGCCCTGGCCGCCCCCGGCGCGACCTGTGGTTTCGCGCCTGCCCGGGTCGGCGGCATCGTGTAAGGGGTTACCAATAGCCCCCTGCACGATGCCGCCGGGTCGGGTCATGGCGTCTCCGCTCGGCCTTCCCTGGGCGGGGCGGCGGCCACCGGCGCGCGGGCGAAGTCGGAGACGACGTTCGGGACGGCGGCGTCGAACCCGGCCACGTCGAGCATGCCGGAATCGTCCGGGTCGGCGATGGCGAACCCGGTCGAGGTCATGGCTACCACGGCCAGCTTGGCGGGGATGCCGGTGCGCTCGCGGTACTCGCGCAAGGCCTGGTACGGGTGCACTGTGCCGGCCCAGGTCTCGTTGTCGGTGTAGACCACGAACGTGTCGAACTCCAGGCCCTCGCGCTCGGCCCAGATCATCGGCAGGGCGCAGTCGGTGCCGCGGAACGGCAGATTGGAGACCGCTTTGATCGCGTCGTCCAACCGTTGGCGCGGGCTGATCGCCAACCGCGAGATGGCCGAGTCGTTCCAACCGGATCGCTCGCCTCGCCCAGCGGTGAACCCGACCACTTCGTGGCGATCCTCGGTGGCGGCCGTGACCAGTGCCAACGCGGCTGACGCCTCCCTTGCGGTCAACGGCATCCCGCTGATCGGCATGGTCATCGACCCGGACACGTCCAGCGCCAGGAGGGTGCGCTTCCCGGTCGGCTCGACCGCTTGGAACGCAGCGTAGAACCCCGCGTCTAAAGCGTCCACGATCTGGGCCAACGGCTCCCAGGCGCCTTGGCCGCGGGCGCCGTGGCCGGAGGCGTACGTCCGCAGAGCGACCAGCACTGAGATCGGATGGACCCTTCCCTTGGTGAGGACAGCCGGGTCGGCCAGGCGCTTCGCGACTGCGGCGCGCCGCTCGCCGGTCAGCACGCCCAGGCGGGTCAGGCGCGGCAGTTGGCGCATCAGGGCGGTGATCGGCATTCCCTTGTCGACCAGCGCCTCCCAGACCTGCGGCTCCTTCAGGGCGGCATCGGGCAGCATCTCCCAGGACAGCGGGTGGCGTTCGATCAACTTGACCAGTTGGTCGGCGCTGGCGGTCCTCGCCGCCTCGAACGCCCCGACCAGTCCGGGCAGGTCCTCGAACCTGTTCGCGGTGGTTTGGTCGGAGGTCTGGTCGGTGGCGTGGTCGGTGGCGTGGTCGGGGGCGTTGGCCCGGTGAGCCACGTAATCGAACAGCCTCTTCAGCTCCGGGTTGTCGGTGACGGGGTGAGCCTTGCGGAGCAGGTCCCGGTGGGTCCAGCCGTCGCGGTTCCGGTATTTCAGGACTTGGTACGCCAACGCGTCCGGGGTCTTGTCGAGGTACCAGCCGCCGACGGCCCGACGCAAACCGCGACCCCAGCCGCGGAACTGCTGCACGTAGGACGCGAACAGGGCCAGGTGCGTGCCGGTGCGGGCCACCTGTGAGAGGTGGCTCAGCGCGTAGGCGCGTCCGGGCTCGTCTGCCAGGCCCGCGACCGCCGCCAGCGCGAACAACGCCGGGTTCTGCTTGGGCGCGCGTCCCGCCTGCGAGATGGTCACGATTTGATCTACCACTGCGGTCGGATCGCTCTGGGCGAGGCGCAGCACCACATCGGCGTTGTCCTTGGTCAATTCGTTCTCGGTGGCGTAATAGGTTCCGCCCTCGGTGCCGAGCGTCAAGAAGCGGCTCAGCCGCGTCATGTCATCGACCTGGAAGATGAAGCCGCCCGCGCTGTTCGGCGTCTGGTCGGCCCGCGCCCTGCGGCGCTGCGCCGTGAGACGACTGCGTACCCGCGTCAAGGGATCTGTGGCGCCCATTGTCCGGTCCTTTCGCTGAGGAGTTCCCTCAGGGCCACGAGCGTGCGGGCATGTTGCTGCGTCCGGGGTAACGCGCTCTGCCAGTTGAGCTACGAGCCGCGCCACGGGGGCGCGCCTCGGCGGGACTCGAACCCGCAACCTCGCCATCCTGAGTGGTAACCGAAACACGTTCGGCCCGCACTTCATGCTCGTGGTCTTGAGGCGTCACGGGCATGGCGATGGGCGCTGGAGATCCGGCCCCAGGGGGCCGGGCACTTTCGAGGTGAGGTAACCAACGCTCTTCGGCCCGCGACGCTGCCTACTCTATAACACGTTACAGGGCCTGTCAACTGGGCGTGGTGTCTTGGGTCGCGCGATGTGCCCGGGAACTGGAGCGGCGCTCCCGGCCCTGGTCCAGGTGCAGCGACATTGCCACCGCGTAGTCGAGTTCGGGCATCGCCCCAGACCTCGGACGACTGATCGAGCGCACCAGATGGACGGCGAATGGCGGCGAGGACAGCTCCGGGCCAGGACTCAAATTGGGCGCGGGTCCGGGGGCCGGGTGTGTCACTGCCGATGCCGTCCGGCCTGCCTTCAGCTATCGTCCAGCGGGTCGCCATTTGGCTGGCGACCACCGTCGTCCTCGGCGCAGGGCTGTGTTCCGGGTTTGCGGTGCCGGTGGTGGGTGAGTGGTTGTCGTTCGGGGTCGTACCAGGCGGGCGGCCTGAACTCCCACAACCCGTCGCCGCGGAGGTTGAGCACCCAGTCGGGGTCGCGTCCTTTGGGCAGCTCGAC
>JAISCU010000254.1 GCA_031265345.1 Bifidobacteriaceae bacterium | reverse complement strand
CAGTTCACCCCGGAGCAGCTGCGGAAACTCGACACGCTCATGACAAGGCTGGCCGACCAAGGGCAGACCTACCGCAGACGGGTAGTCAGCGAGGCCGAGGCCCGCGCGGAGCTGCCTTCCGAGCCCTACAAATTGGAGCTGATCGGCCTGAAGGGCCATTCCGACCAGGCCGGGGAGGGCGCCAGCGTCGAAGTCGGGGCCGGGGAGTTGACCATCTACGACAACGTCCGCCGCGACGGGCAGGTGGCCTGGCGCGACCTGTGCCGAGGGCCGCACATCCCGACCACCAAGCTGATCAAGAAGGGCACCTTCAAGCTGATGCGGTCGGCCGCCGCCTATTGGCGCGGCGACGAGCACAACCAGCAGTTGCAGCGCGTCTACGGCACAGCCTGGCCCACCGCCGAGGAACTTAAGGAGTACACCGAGCGTCTGGCCGAGGCCGAGCGGCGCGACCATCGCAAGCTCGGCGCCGAACTGGACCTGTTCTCGTTCCCCGAGGAAATCGGCTCCGGCCTGGCGGTGTTCCATCCCAAAGGGGGCATCATCCGCCAGGAGATGGAGGAGTACTCCCGCCGCCGCCACCTCGACGCAGACTACAACTTTGTCTATAGCCCGCACATCACCAAAGCCAAGCTCTTTGAGACTTCCGGCCACCTGGATTGGTACGCGGACGGCATGTACCCGCCCATGCGGGTCGACGAGGAACTGGGCGCCGATGGCCGCATCAAGCGACAGGGCCAGGACTACTACCTCAAGCCGATGAACTGCCCCATGCACAACTTGATCTTCGCCGCCCGCGGCCGCTCCTACCGCGAGTTGCCCCTGCGGCTGTTCGAGTTCGGCACGGTTTACCGCTACGAGAAATCGGGCGTGGTCCACGGCCTCACCAGGGCCCGCGGCTTCACCCAGGACGACGCCCACATCTACTGCGCCAGGGACCAGATGCGGGACGAGCTGGCGTCCTTGCTGGGCTTCGTGATCGACCTGCTGGGCGATTACGGCCTGAACGATTTCTACCTGGAGCTGTCCACGAAGGACCCGGCCAAGTACGTCGGCTCGGACGAGGACTGGCGCGAGGCCACCCGCACGCTCGAGGAGGTCGGCCTGGCCTCGGGCCTGGAGATCAGGCCCGATCCGGGCGGCGCCGCCTTCTACGGCCCCAAGATCTCGGTCCAGGCGCGGGACGCGATCGGCCGCACCTGGCAGATGTCAACCATCCAGCTGGACTTCAACATGCCGGGCCGGTTCGGGCTCGAGTACACCGCCCAGGACGGGTCGCGGCAGACCCCGGTCATGATCCACCGCGCCCTGTTCGGGTCCATCGAGCGCTTCTTCGCCATCCTGACCGAGCACTACGCGGGCGCGTTCCCCGCCTGGCTGGCGCCGGTCCAGGTACGGGCCATCCCCGTCTCGGACGAGTTCGAGTCCTACCTGTCGGAGGTGGCGGCCCAGCTGAGGCGGCGCGGGGTCCGGGTCGAGGTGGACCGCAGCGACGACCGCTTCGGCAAGAAGATCCGCAACGCCGCCAAGGACAAGATCCCGTTCGTGCTGATAGCCGGCGCCGAGGACGCCACCCAGGGGGCCGTGTCGTTCCGCCTGCGCGACGGCTCGCAGGACAACGGCGTCCCGGTGGAGGCAGCCATCGACCGGGTAGTCGGAGTGATCGAACGGCGGGACAATGACTGAAGGCCCGAGCCCGCCGGACGGGATCGACCGTCTATGGGTGCCGCACCGGATGGCCTATGTGGACGGCGATTCCAGGCCGTCCAGCGACACGCCGGAGGAGTGCCCCTTCTGCGACGCTCCCGAGCGCGAGGACGCCGAGGCGCTGATTGTGGCCCGCGGCCGGACCGTCTACGCCCTGCTTAACCTGTTCCCATACAACCCCGGCCACCTGCTGGTCTGTCCGTACCGCCATGTGCCGGACTTGACCGACCTGGCCGACGAGGAAGCCACCGAGCTGATCCAGTTCTCCCGTCTGGGCATGGAGGCCCTGCGGCGGGCCAAAGCGCCCCAGGGTTTCAACCTGGGTATGAACCAAGGCGCGGTGGCCGGAGCGGGGATCTCGGCCCATCTGCACCAGCATGTGGTGCCCCGCTGGCTGGGCGACTCCAACTTCTTCCCCATCATCGCGCGCTCGCGGGCGCTGCCGGAACTGCTCTCGACCACCCGCGACGCGGTCGCCGCCGCTTGGAGCGGCCCCGCATGCTAGGCGCCAACGCCAGACCCCTGGAGCAGCGGATCTTCGGCCGGCCGGCGGCTTGGCTGGTCAAGCACCATGTCCGGCCGAACACCGTGACGGTGGTCGGCACGGCCGTCCAATGCCTCGTGGCGCTGACCCTGTTCCCGCTGGGCCTGCTCTGGCCGGGCGCGGTGGTCCTGGGGGCGGTCGCCACGACCGACGCCTTGGACGGCACCATGGCCCGCCTGACCGGCACCGCGTCGAAGTGGGGCGCCTTCCTCGACTCGACCCTCGACCGTTTGTCCGATGCCGCCATCTTCGCCGGCTTGACCATCTACTTGGCACGGCAGGGCAACACTTGGGGAGTGATCGCGGGGATCGCGGCCCTGGCCGCTGGCGCCATAGTGCCTTACACCCGGGCCAGGGCCGAGGCGCTCGGCTACCAGGCGACGGTCGGGATAGCCGAGCGGGCCGACCGGCTGATCGTGGTGCTGGTGGCTGCCTTCGTCACCGGGTTGGGCCTCAGCCCCGTGGTGCTGGCGGTGGCGCTGGGGTTGCTGGCGGCGGCCAGCCTCGTCACGGTGGGGCAGCGGGCCGCGGTGGTGTTCCGCCAGGCGCGGGCGGAGGATCGGTGAACCCGATCGCGCTGGCCTTCAAGTGGGTCCCGAAGTTGCCGCCCGGCCTGGCCAGGGCCGCGTTCAGGCTGGTCGCCGACTTGGCCGGGCGCGCCCGCGGCAAGAGTGTGCGCAGGCTCGAAGCCAATCTCCGGCGGGTCCGCCCCGATCTGACGCGGCCCCAACTGCGACGGCTCGCCCGCGAGGGGATGCGGCGGTATTTCCGCTACTTCTGCGAGGCGTTCCAACTCGGGGGCTGGTCATGGGAGCACATCAGTTCGATGGTCCGCCTGGCCGACGAACGCCGCGTGCGCGAGCAGTTGGGGCCGCAATGCCAGGCCATCCTGGCGCTGGGCCACATGGGCAACTGGGACCTCGCGGGCGCCTGGGCGACGCGCGAACTGGGCCACGTCACCACGGTCGCGGAGCACCTCGAGCCCGAGGAGGTCTTCCAGGACTTCCTGGCCTTGCGGCGCCGGATCGGCCTGACGATCATCGCGCTGGAGCCCGGCCAGCCAGTGTTCCGGCAAGTCCTGAAGGCCGCGCGCGCGCCGGGCCGCTGGATCATCCCGCTCCTGGCCGACCGCGACCTTGGCCGAGGCGGTGTCGAGGTCGAGTTCTTCGGCGAGAAGGCCCTGGTCGCGCCGGGCCCGGCGGCCCTGGCGGTGGCCTCGGGGCATCCGCTGTTCGGCGTCGCCATGTACCGCGAGGGACCGGGCTACGTGCTCGAGTTCTCCCAGCCGATCGACCGCCCGGACCATGGCTCGAAAGCCGACCAGGTCGAGGCCATGACCCAGGGCTGGGTCAGTTTCCTGGAGGAGGCGATCCGCCGCCACCCCGCCGACTGGCACATGCTCCAGAAGGTGTTCGTCTCCGACCTCGACCCCGAGCGCCTCGCCCGCGTCCGCTCCCAGATAGGCGGCAGCCCATGAGGATAGGCCTGGTCTGCCCGTATTCGTTCGACGTGCCGGGCGGGGTGCAATTCCACATCCGCGACCTCGCGGGGGAACTGATCGACCGCGGCCACGACGTGTCGGTGCTGGCGGCGGCCGAGAGCGAGACGCCGCTGCCAGAATACGTGGTCGCGGCGGGCCGGTCGGTGCCGATCCACTACAACGGGTCGGTGGCGCGCCTCACCTTCGGTCCGCTGGCCGCGCGCCGCACGCGCCGCTGGCTGTCCGAGGGCGGCTTCGACCTGCTCCATGTGCACGAGCCCATCGCGCCGTCGCTCGGCATGCTGGCGATGCTCGCCGCCCAAGGGCCGTTGGTCGCCACCTTCCATTCCGCCCAGACCGCCTCGCGAGCCATGCGTGCCGCGTATCCGCTGGTCAGAGGATCGTTGGAGAAGATCGTCGGCGCCATCGCGGTGAGCGAGGACGCCCGCCGCACCATCATGGACCACCTCGGGCTCGACTCGGTGATCATCCCCAACGGCGTCCATGTGGACCGCTTCGCGGGGGCCCCGCCCGAGCCGCGCTGGCAGGCCACGCCCGAGCGCCCGGTGGTGGCCTTCCTCGGCCGCGTGGACGAGCCCCGCAAAGGGCTGAAAGTGGCGCTGGCGGCCGTCCCGAGGGTGCGCGAGGCGTTCCCCGGGGTCCGGTTCCTGGTCGCCGGGGCGGGCGATGCCGTGCCCGAGCTCGGACACTTGGGCGAGGCCCGGTCGGTGGTCGAGTTGGCAGGCCCCATCACCGACGCAGAGAAGGCGGGGCTGTTCCGGGGCTGCTCGCTGTACATCGCGCCGCAACTGGGCGGCGAGTCGTTCGGGATCGTGCTGGTGGAGGCCATGGCGGCGGGCGCGCCGGTGGTGGCGTCCGATCTTCCGGCCTTCACCCGCGTGCTCGACGGCGGCGAGCTCGGCCGGTTGTTCCGCCTCGGGGACGCGGACTCGCTGGCCGAGGCGATCATCGCCACCCTCGCCCAGGCCGAGGCCACCGCCGCCCAGCGCGAACGGGCGGCCGGGGCGGTCTGGCGCTACGACTGGTCCACCGTGACCGAGCGGATACTGGCCGTCTACGACACGGTCACGGGGCGGTAGGCCATGGACTGGACGGGCACTGTGGCGATCACGCTGGCGGGGGCGGCCATGGTGGTGGCGGCGGTCTGGTACGCGGCCAGCCGGGTGGACCGGATGCACCGCCGGGTGGAGAACGCCTGGAACTCCTTGCAGCTCCAACTCACCCGACGGGCGTCGGTGGCGCTGAGCCTGGCCCATGAGCGGCTGTGGGACCCGGTGACCTCGATGGTGGTCGCGGAGGCGGCCCGCGCGGCGGCGGAGGCGCCCCCGTGGGGCCCCGAGCATTCGGAGCTCTCGGCGGCGCTGCGGACGGCGATGGGCGACCGCGCCCAGATCGAGGCCGACCTGGAGGTCCCTGGGCGCGAGCCGCTGATCCGCGAGCTCGGCGCCGCCTGGTACCGGGCGATCCTGGCGCGGCGGTTCCTGAACGACGCCGTCGCCATGACGCTGCGTCTGCGCTCGCGTCGCCTGGTCCGCTGGCTGCACCTGGCGGGCCGCACGCCGCTGCCAGAAAGCTGCGACATCGACGATGCCGCTCCCGAAGGCCTTTCTTGAAGGCCAGTAGACTGGCTCCAATCGAGAGAACGGAAGAAGCAGATCAATGTCGGGTCACTCCAAATGGGCCACCACCAAGCACAAGAAGGCCGCCATCGACGCCAAACGCGGCAAGCTGTTCGCCAAGTTGATCAAGAACGTCGAGGTCGCGGCGCGGACCGGCGGCGGCGACCCGGCCGCCAACCCGACCCTCTTCGACGCCATCCAGAAGGCCAAGAAGTCCTCGGTGCCGAACGACAACATCGACCGGGCGCTCAAGCGCGGGTCGGGTGCCGAGGCCGGCGGCGCGGACTACCAGTCGATCATGTACGAGGGCTACGGGCCGGGCGGGGTGGCCGTGCTGGTGGAGGCTCTGACCGACAACCGCAACCGGGCGTCATCGGACATCCGGCTGGCCTTGACCCGGAACGGCGGCTCGCTGGCGGACCCCGGCTCGGTGTCCTACATGTTCGCGAGGAAGGGCGTGATCGCCGTCCCCGCGGCTGCGGCCGCCGATGAGGACTCGATCCTCGACGCGGTGTTGGACGCCGATCCGGAGGAGGTCAACGCCGAGGACGACGGCTTCGAGATCATCACGGCCCCGGAGAACCTCCTGGCCGCCCGCCAGGCACTGCAGGCCGCGGGGATCGACTACGACTCAGCCGAGGTGCAGTTCGTGCCCTCGGTCGAGGTGGCCCTGGACGTCGACGGCGTCAAGAAGATCCTCCGGGTGGTGGACGCGCTGGAGGATTCGGACGATGTCCAGAACGTCTACACCAATTTCGACGCCTCGGACGAGGTAATCGCCCAAGCGATGGGCGAATAACGGCCCATGCGTGTGTTGGGCGTCGACCCTGGTCTGACCCGTTGCGGCCTGGGCGTGATCGACTCGCGGACCGGCCGCCAGGTCGCGCTGGTCGGATTCGGGATCGCCACGAGCCCGGCCGACGATTCGGTCGATCGCCGGCTGCTGGCCATCGCGGACACGGTGGGCCAGTGGATGGACCAGTACCGGCCCGATGCCGTGGCCATAGAAAGGGTGTTCGCCCAGCGCAACGCCTACACCGTCTCGGGAACCATGCAGGCCAGCGGCGTGGCGATGGTGGAGGCGGCCCGGCGCGGCATCGAAGTGGCCCTGCACACGCCGACCGAGGTGAAAGCGGCCGTCACCGGCAACGGCGACGCGCCGAAGGAGCAGATCGCGCGCATGGTGACACGGCTGTTGGCTTTGGAGGAACCGCCGCGCCCGGCCGACGCGGCCGACGCCCTGGCCCTGGCGATCTGCCACGCCTGGCGCCCGAGCTCGCTCAGGGCGACTGCTGAGGCCTCGACCCCGGCGCAGAAGGCCTGGGTGGAGGCCGCCCGCGCGGCCCGGAGAAGCCGTAAGACCTGGGTGGCCGCATGATCGCCTCCATCAGCGGGCCGGTGCTCGTCCTGACGGCCACCAGCGCCGTCATCGAATGCGGCGGGGTCGGCCTGGCCGTCACGCTGACGCCGTCCGCCCGCGACCGACTGCGGCACGGGGAGACGGCGACGCTGCTGACGCACCTGGTGGTGCGCGAGGACTCCCTCACGCTCTACGGCTTCGCCGACGCCGCCGAACGGGACGTCTTCGTGACTGTCCAGGGGGCCAGCGGGGTGGGCCCGAAGCTGGCCTTGGCCCTGGTCTCGACCCTCGGAGCGGACGGCCTGACCAAGGCGGTGGCCAGCGAGGACATCACGGCTCTGACCAAGGTGCCGGGGATCGGCCGCAAGGGCGCGCAGAAACTGGTCCTGTCGCTGGCCGGGAAGCTGGCGCCGGGCACGCTCGGGGTGGCCCTGCCCGGCTCGGCGGGCGGCGCCGACGGCTCGGTGACGGGACAAGTCCAGGCCGCCCTGGTGCAACTGGGCTTCCCGGCGGCATCGGCGGCTGGGGCAGTGGCGACGGTGGAAGCCGAACCCGACGCGCCGAGCGACGTGGCAGGACTGCTGCGGGCCTCGCTGCGTAGATTGCAGGCCGCCAGATGACCGACGAGCTGGTCTCCCGCGAAGCCCTGTCGCCGGGCGCGTCCGGCACGGAACGGGCCATCGAGGCCGCGCTCAGGCCCAAGAACCTGGACGAGTTCGTGGGCCAGAAAGTGGTCCGCGAGCAATTGTCGCTGGTCCTGGAGGCGGCGCAGGCCCGCCGCATGGCGCCGGACCACGTGCTGCTGTCCGGGCCGCCGGGCCTCGGCAAGACCACGCTGTCGATGATCATCGCGGCCGAGCTGGGCGTCTCGATGCGGGTGACCTCGGGGCCGGCCATCCAGCACGCGGGCGACCTGGCGGCCGTGCTCACCTCCCTGGAGGAGGGCGAGGTCCTGTTCGTGGACGAGATCCACCGCCTGGCCCGGCCGGTCGAGGAGATGCTCTACGTGGCGATGGAGGACTTCCGGGTGGACGTGGTGGTGGGCAAGGGGCC
The DNA here is from genome assembly GCA_031265345.1 of Bifidobacteriaceae bacterium. The sequence goes on along the minus strand of JAISCU010000254.1, from coordinate 16,595 downwards.
GGGCGCCAACGCCATACCCCTGACCCTGCCGCCGTTCACCGTGGTCGGCGCCACCACCAGGGCCGGGCTCCTGCCCGCGCCCTTGCGCGACCGTTTCGGCTTCACCGGCCAGCTCGACTACTACTCGGCGGCTGAACTGGAACGGGTCATCAAGCGTTCGGCCCTGCTGCTCGATCTGGAAGTGACGGACGATGCCGCCCGCGAGGTCGCGTCCCGTTCGCGAGGCACCCCGCGTATCGCCAACCGCCTGCTCCGCCGCGTGCGCGACTGGGCCGAGGTCCGGGGCCGGGGGGTGGCCGATCTCGAGGCCGCCCTCGCCGCCCTGGCGGTCTACCAAGTGGACCAGCGCGGCTTGGACCGGCTCGACCGGGCGATCCTGGAGGTGCTGGCCAATCGCTTCGCCGGGCAGCCGGTCGGCCTGACGACCCTGGCGGCGGCCGTGGGGGAGGAGCCCGACACCATCGAGACGGTGGTGGAGCCGTTCCTGCTGCGGGAGGGTCTGATAGCCCGCACGCCCCGCGGTCGGCTGGCCACCTTGGAGGCTTATGCGCACCTTGGCTCCCTGCCGCCGGGCTAAGTCGGCTAGACTCTGCCCGGACGTATGTCGTTTTTCCTTGTCTCATGACTATTGAGGAGTGTTTCCGTTGAGTATTCTCGATGCCGCCTGGCTGGCCGCCGAGGGCGATCCCGCCGAGCCAGCGACCGGGGGAGGCAGTTCCGGCATTCTGATGCTGGTCTTCCTGGGGGGCATGATCCTCCTGATGTGGTTCATGTCGCGCCGCAACAAGAAGCAGCAGCAGGCGCAGGGCGACTTCAGGCGCACGCTGGACGTGGGCCAGCGGGTCATGACCGTGGGCGGCATGGTCGGCGTGGTGGTTCAGGTGCAGGGCGACGTGCTCACGCTGATGTCACCGAACGGCGACGAGTCCACCTACGTCCGCCGCGCCATCAAATCCCAAGTCTCGGACGAGGAGTGGGACAACATGACGGCCCCCTATCCGGTGGACGAGGATGAAGTCGCGGACGAGCCCGAAGAAGCGGAGATCGCGGCCCCGGACGACGAGCCGGAGCCGCCCGCCGACGAAGACACGCCCAAGAGCAGCTGAATCGTTCACCTCGCCCCACAATTCAGTATCCAAGGAAGAAGCACACTGGTGGCTACATACTCACGCAAGGCTCGGCCTGGTCGCACCCTGGCGATCCTGGCCGTGCTGGTAATCGCGCTGTTCGGAGCGATCGGGATCGGCATGGCGACGGGGAACACTACCTTCCTGCCGAAGTTCGCCCTCGACCTCGAAGGCGGCACCCAACTGGTTCTGACCCCCCAGGCGACCGAGTCCAACGTTCAGGTCACGGCCGACCAGATCGACCAGGCGGTGGACATCATCCGGGACCGGGTCAACTCGTCCGGCGTGGCCGAATCGGAGGTCGCCCGCCAGGGCAACGCGAACATCGTCGTGTCGATCCCGGGCAACCCCACCCAGGACCAACTCGACCTGGTGTCGAAATCGGCCAAGATGACCTTCCGCACGGTGCTCTACGTTGGCAGCGCCTCCCAGGCGCAGCAGGACGCCTGGTCGCAGCGGACCTATCCGAACCCCGCCTACACGCCGGAGCCGACGCCCGAGCCTTCCGAGGAACCGGCCGAGGGCGACGAGGCGACGGGTGACGAAGCCACCGGCGAGGAGGCCGAGACGCCGGTCGAGGACGAGGCCGCGACGGAGCCGGGGGCTGATGCCGAGGCCAGCCCGGCGGCATCGTCCGCCAGTCCTTCCCCGGCCCCCACGCCGACCTCCAAGGTCGACGCCTCCACCGGCAACATGCCGGTGCCGCCCGACGAGGCCTACACCGCCCGCCTCGAGGGCGGGCTGAACGAGGAAGTGGTCTACACGCAGGTGGCCGAGGAGTACGCCAACATCCTCGAGGGCACCGAGGCGACAGTTGCCACCAAAACCTCGCAAGGATTGAGCGAAGCGGCCGCCCAGGCCCAGACCGTGGCCGAGACGATCAACTGCACCATGGTCGGCTCGTCCCGCGGCAACCTCCCCGCCGACCCCGACAAACCGCTGGTGACCTGCAACGACGACGGCTCGGCGGCCTACATCCTGGGACCGGTGATGGTCCAGGGCTCCGAGCTGACCGCCGCCAACAACGGCATGGCCCAGACCCAGCAGGGCAACTCAACCGGCCAATGGGTGGTCGACATCGAGTTCAACTCGGCCGGCGGCAAGCAGTTCGGCGCGGTGACCGAGAAACTCGACGCCGCCTGCAAGGCCAACGCCGAGGACCCCAAACGGCAATTCGCCATCGTCCTGGACGATGTTGTCATCTCCGCGCCCGAAGTCTGCAACGACCCGATCCTGAACGGCAAGGCCCAGATCTCCGGCTCGTTCAACCAACAGAGCTCCAAGACCCTGGCCGACCAACTGTCCTTCGGCTCGCTGCCGATCAACTTCAACGTCGAATCGCAGGACCAGATCTCCGCCACCGCCGGGTCGGAACAACTGCAGATCGGCCTGTGGGCCGGGCTGATCGGCCTGATCCTGGTCGCCATCTACTCGTTCGGGCAGTACCGGGCGCTGTCGGTGGTGACCGTGCTGTCGCTGATCCTGGCCATCGGCATCTCGTACGGGACCATCGTGCTGCTGGGCTGGGTCCAGGGCTACCGCCTGTCGCTGGCGGGCGTGGCCGGTCTGATCATCGCGATCGGCATCACCGCCGACTCGTTCATCGTCTACTTCGAACGCATCCGCGACGAGTTGCGGGTGGGCCGACCGCTCGGCCAGGCCGTCGACATGGCCTGGCTGCGGGCGCGGCGCACCATCTGGGCCTCCGACGCGGTGAACTTCCTGGCCGCCATCGTCCTGTACATGGTCGCCGTGGGCGGCGTGCGCGGCTTCGCCTTCACGCTGGGCCTGACCACGATCATGGACCTGGTGGTGGTGATGCTGTTCACGCACCCCATGATCCTGCTGCTCACGCGCACCCGGTTCTGGGGCGAGGGCCACCCCTGGTCCGGCCTGGACCCGTTCCGACTGGGCGCGCCGGGCGCGTCGCGCTACGTCGGTCGGGGGCGCTTCGCCAGGACTCCCGATGCCGCCGCGGCGCTCGGCGACGAATCGGCGGCCTCCGAGGGCTCCGAAGGCTCCGGGGCCGAGGAGGGTGGGAGCGAGACGGAACTCGTGACTGTGGCGGCGGCATCGTCCAAGAAGGTGGCGGGCGAGGCGGGCCTGTCGATAGCGGAACGGAAACGGCGGGCGGCCGAACGCGAGCGAACCGCCGGCTCCGACGCGGAAGGAGCTGGCAGCGATGGCTAAGGGATTCTCATTCTCGCAATGGGGCAACGACCTCTACACCGGTCGCCGGTCCTACAAAGTGGTGCCGAAGATCAGGATCTGGCTGGGTGTGGCCGCCGCCGTGCTGGTGGTCTGCACGGTGCTGCTGTTCAAGCCGGGGCCGCAACTGGGCATGGAGTTCGTCGGCGGGACTGAGTTCAGGGTGTCCGGGACCTCCTCGACCGACCAAGGGCCGGCCCTGGACGTGGTCCATGACGTGCTGGGCGGCGATTCGGCCCCCAAGATCACCTCGCTCGGCGACGGCGGCGTGCGGGTCCAGATCGGCGACGTCACGGCCGACCAGACGCAGTCGATCCGCAACGGCCTGGCCGAGGCTTACGACGTCGAGACCGCCGAGGTGTCGAACCAGATGGTGGCGGCGTCCTGGGGGACCGACGTGTCCGGCAAGGCCCTGCGCGGCTCGATCATCTTCCTGGCCCTGGTCGCGGTCGCGATGATCCTCTACTTCCGCAACTGGGCGATGGCCGTGTCCGCGATCACCGCCCTGATCCACGACCTGCTGGTGACCGTGGGTGTGTATGTGGTGGTCGGTTTCGAGGTCACCCCCGCGACCCTGATCGGGTTCCTGACGGTGCTGGGCTACTCGATGTACGACACGGTGGTGGTGTTCGACAAAGTCCGCGAGAACACCGAGGGCGTGCTGGACCAGTCGCAATACACCTACGGCGAGGCCGCCAACCTGGCGGTCAACCAGACCATGGTGCGCTCGATCAACACGTCGGTGGTGGCGTTGCTGCCGGTCGGCGCGATCCTGTTCATCGGCTGGGCGCTGCTGGGGCCCTCGTCGCTGCAGGACATCTCGCTGGCGCTGTTCGTCGGCATGGCTGCCGGGACCTACTCCTCGATCTTCCTGGCCACGCCGTTGGAAGTGGCCCTGCGCAACCGCCAGGCCTCGATCCGGGAGCACACCGCGCGGGTGCTGGCCAAGCGCGCCGCCGCCATCGCTTCCGGCGCCGACGCGGGCATGGGAACAGCGGCCCTGGCCGGGATCGGGGCCATGAAGGCCGGCGAGCACCGCGGGCACGAGGCCCAGCCGCGGCGCAAAGCGCGCTCCGAGAGGTGAGCTTTCAATGAGTTCGGTCTCCCCCGACCTGATCCGGGACCTGGTCGAGACGCACTGCCGGGACATACCCGATTTCCCCACTCCGGGCGTCGTGTTCAAGGACATCACGCCGCTGCTGGCCGATTCGTACGCCTTCGGCCAGGTGATCGAGTACCTGGCGGACTTCTTGGAGCGGGTCGGGGCGGAACTGGTGGTCGGGATCGAGGCGCGCGGCTTCATCCTGGCCGCCCCCGCCGCCTTCCACGCCGGGCTGGGCTTTGTCCCATTGCGGAAGCCCGGCAAACTGCCGGGTGTGACATTGCGCGAGTCCTACGCCTTGGAGTACGGCGAGGCCTCGTTGGAGATGCACGAGGACGCGATCCGGCCCGGCACGCGCGTGGTCATCATGGACGATGTGCTGGCCACCGGTGGGACCGCCGCCGCGGCCGCCGACTTGCTGGAGCGGGCGGGCGCCCGGATAGTCGGCATGAGTTTCCTGATCGAGCTGGCCTTCCTGGGCGGGCGTGCGAAGCTTCCGGGGCGCGACCTGGACTGCATCTGGACTGTCTAGGGTCTGGCGTTGCCGCCCGCGAGGAGAATGACTCCTGAGGTGAGCATCAGACCGCACCCGGCGAGCATTCCGACTCCGATTATGACCACCCCCGCCAGCCATGGCCCCGCCAGCGCGATCACCGATCCGAGCGCGCCTGAGGAGGCGAGGATCACGGCGCCGGTGTTGTAGAGGGGCGGGTTGGCGGTTGTCGGTTTCCGGGCGGCATGGTTCGGGGCCGGGCGTTCGACCACACCGAACGCGCAGCAGATCATCAGCCAGCCGACCGCCACCGTGATCCATTTGGTCGCCTGGAAAGGCTCGCCCGCGAATTCGCTCAGCCCTCCGGCTTGGGCCACGGCGAGCACCGGGGACAGGCCGACCAGCGCCCAGCCCAGTCCGCGTGGCGCCCGCGCGCCGCCCGTCAGCGCCGTCCGCACTGGACTGTCGTTGTCGCGGCCAATCGCGACCGCTACGCAGAACAGGATGGTCAAGAGCAGCAATACGCCCGGCATGGTCAGGGCCGCGAGCGCTCTGGGGACAGTTGTCTCGCCGTGCTGGTCTGCGGCCTGGCGGGTCACCACAATCGTGGGCAGCGATTCCCACTTGGCCGCCGCCAGCCAGACCATGAACACCATGGCACCCGTCGCCGCGACCAGTCCGGGCGCGAATCGGCACCACCGGGGCGTCTTCTGCCCGCTCTCCATGTCGCCGCCCCCCGTTTGTCAGCTACCTGGTTCGCGTCCTGTCGTGCGTGGCGCGGGATGCACTTTCAGTCTACGTGATGCGCGTGTCGTGTCGGCTCTCGCGGTGGTTTAGGTCACCGAGTGGACGATGCCGCCGGGCTGGTTCCGCGCGTTTGCGCAGGTCAGCCCGTTGTCGGCGCGGGGGCCCTTTTCTGCGAGTGTCCCTAAACCACCGTCGCGCGTCCCCGTGCCCCTGCCGCGGTGGTTTAGGGATACGCGGTGCTTGGCGGCATGCTCGTCCAGCGGGTGGCCTGGAGGCTTGCCGGTCCAGGCTCGCCGCCTCGCGGCCAGAACTGCGCCGGGTCGCTTTGTTGCCGGGCCGCGCCCGGCGACGGTCGATCGGCGATTACCCCGCGTGACGTGGTAATCTTGCGGGATGGATGAAGGCCATCCGTTGGTCGAACCGGGACGGGAGGCGGAGCCCTCGAACGCCATCAGCCCGGATGTCATCCGTGGGTACGTCGACACGATGATCCTGGCGGTGCTGCGCGAGCGGCCCTCCTACGGGTACGAGATAGCCCACCGCATCCGCGAACTGACCGGGGGAGCGTACGTGATGAAGGAGACCACCCTCTACTCGGCGCTGACCAGAATGGAGACACGGGCGCTGGTCGAGTCCTTCGACGGCGGCGCCACCCATGGCAGGCCGCGCGTCTACTACCGGGTGACCGGCCTCGGCCAGGACTATTGCCGCGCGAAGTGCGCCGAGTGGCGCCTGACCCAAGAGATCGTGCTCAAATTCATCGACCAAAAGGAGGTCGCCTGACATGGATCCGATTCGCATCTACCTCGACAACACTTTCGGCTCCTACCCGCCGACGCGGGAGCTGGCGCGTCTGAAATCCGAGCTGCAGGCCGACCTGGAAGAGAAGTACGCCGCGCTCCTGGCGGAGGGAAAGAGCCCCGACGAGGCGCTGGGTCGGGTCGTGGCAGAGTTCGGCTCGGCCGACGAATTGGTGGCAGCGTTGAGAGACCCTCCACAGCCGTGGACGATGCCGCCTGGCCAGGTTCCGCCCCCGCCACCGGGTCCGGAGCCATCGCGGCCAGCGCCAGGACACGGCTCTTTCTTGTCGGTGACCGCCGCCCTATTCTGGCCGATCATCCTGCTGGTCTACCTGGCCTGGTCACTACTGTGGTCCTCGGCGTGGGGGGTGTCATGGGTCATCTGGCCGCTGGCGGGCATTGCCTATGGGGGGATTCAGGCCGGGACGCGCGCGTACGCCAACGCTCGGGGGGCGCAAGCGCCTGCTTGGGCGAATGGCCATGACTGAGATTCCGGGCGCGTCCCTGCGTTAGAATCGCACCATGGTCAGCGTGACGCTTCAAGAGCACCTCGGAGCACTTACGATGGCTGAGCGCGTGGATGTGATCGACCTCCTCGAGCGCTCGCTCATTTCCAGTGAGTCCGACTTGACGGAGGAAGAGAAATCCATCGTTCGCCAGCGCGACGCAGAAATGGACGCTGATCCTTCCCTCGGTCTCTCATGGGAAGAGCTTGACGCCAGGCTGCAAGACAAATGGGGATGAGAGAGGCACCAAGATTCCATCCGGCCGTCGCGGAGGATCTCGCTAGCGCGGCGGACTATTATCGGAGAACCTCTTCGGATCTGCCCTCGCGGTTGCGCGGTGACTTTCATCAGACCATCAACTTGTTGGCGGCCTTCCCTTACCTCGGACGCGGTACCTTTGACGACTACCGGCACGTCTCCTTACGAGTGTTCCCCTACATCGTTCTGTACCGAATCACAGATGACTCGGTCAGGGTCCTGGCAGTGGCTCATGCGCGCCGGGATCCCGCATGGATCGAACGCATGGTCAAAGGCCGCGCACGGAGCCGCCTTGGTGAGGTGCCTATCACGACGGTTCTGTCACAAGAGCCACCCGTGCCTGGCTCGAAATAGCCGAAATCGTCGAGGATTGAGGCCGGGCGTCGGCCGCAGGATTGCTGGTCGGCGTCGAAATGACGCTTCAAGCAGATCGCGGCGTGAAGCCTTGAAGCGAGTCTTGCCTGCAAATTTGCAGGGGGAGGGGCATCATTGGACTCCTTTTCGTAATCCCCGCGTATCTGGTGTTCACCCCTACAAGCGATTGGAACCCCCAATGACGGAACCCTTCGAATCCGCTGATCACAAGCTGGAGGAACCGGTGGGCCCTCCGCCCGGTCAAACGCGCGGTTGGAGGCGATTGTCCATCAAGACCAAGGCGGCCATCTTGGTCGGGGCGGCGCGTTGCTCGCGGCCATCCTGGTGATCATCTTGGTCGTTGGCGTGACAGTTACCAGTCAACGAAAGCGTGAGGCCGCCGAAGAGGCTTCGGCGAAGGCTGTCAAGGACAAATGGGTCGAACTCCAAGGTCTGATCAAGACCGGACGCGGGCTCTCGGACGCCGCCCCGGCGAGTTTCGATGACCTGGGGGTGCTGGACGGGTTGCCCTAAGCCATCAGCGAAGCGGAAGGAGCGCAAGAGCCGGACGTTCCGGAAATGGCTGAGACTGCGGACGCGATCAACGCGCAGATTGACTCTCTGGCCGCCGAGGTGGATCGATTGGGCGCTGCAATCAAGGCGTTGAGGGCCGAGGTCGACCCGGCCAAGGCCAACCAGGACCGATCTCGCCCACGATGAGTGGGACAGTGACAATTGCCAACACGACGCCGGGGAAGGCGTCGCCGTACCCGGCCTGGGACTTTCGCGCGCTCTATAGAGGGACATCTGCTCCGAGGCCCAGGCCACACCCAGCTATTGCACGACTTACACGCACAACGGTATGCAGTATGGATTTCCAGAAATGCAACGGGCATCCTGGAACAGCCGAGCTTTCGAAAGAATGGGAGTGGGCGAGGTTGCGACCATTGATCTGGGCTCGTCCAGGAGCCTGTTCACTTGGGACATCTCGGAGGCAGTCGCCGCCGACGTCCAACGCCGCCTTGAGAACCCTGCTGGTTGGATACTGTTGGCCCGGAACGGATTGTACGAATGCGATGCCGCAGCGGGTTGGGAGAGGGTTTGGGACTCCAGTGAGCTCTGCGTGTTCGGCACCAGCGGCGATCTCTAGCGGCGGCTGCCGGGGATACAGCTGAAAGGAATCTTGGAATAGCCAATCAGGGCCCACCGCCGGGACCGAAGCACCGTACGCAATGATGGAGTGCCTCCGGCTTCTTGATCCCCATCGTAGGTCTGGTCCTCTGCCTATGGCCCGGTGCCGGGACATGCCCCGGAGATCGAAAAGCGCTGGGACGGGTGCCCTTGCGGGTGTGATCGTCGTCGGAGGAGCGATCATGGCGCTGCTCGGCGTGTTGGCCTCCTCGGGCAATGGCGCCCGCTCCGACGAGAAGGGCGATGGTGAATGGCGGGTCTCAAATCGTGTGTTCTTCCCAGACGACGCTGATAGTGAATATTTCCCGCTCAAGCTGCTCGCCGTCACGGATCAGGTCGCTGTCGTACGCGACCACGACGATGGTGGGGACGCCATGGTCAGTGTGGGACATCAACACCGAAGTAGAGACAGGCGAGAAACGGACCTCCGACCCAGTCGACGAGTTCTCGCTTCACCATGACTATGACGTCATTGATGACGGTGCGTTGCGGTGTGAGCCCTTTCAAGATGGATCCAGACATGGTGTAGTGTGCGCCCCGGTCTCACGGCGGCAAGTACGTTTCTTGAACCCTTGAAAGTGTCACCTCGTCCCGACTTCTGCAGTTGAGGACACGCGGGGCGTGCCGCTCATCGTGGCCCCGGGGTCCTGCATTGCCTTGGTCGGACGATCGTGGCAGGTGTGTGGGATCGAGCCCGATGGAATCTGACGACCCGAGCATAAGGCTTCGAATCGGGGCCCCGCGCGGATCGAACGCGTTGTCGAAGGACGCGCACAGCGACGGCTTGGGCTGGTGCGCATCCTCGTGTGGGGGAGAACTGCGGCGCGGGCGATACTAGCATTCGGTAGAAACGTTTCTACATCGAGGAGGGCCGATGCGCACATTGATGACCAGCCGAGAGTTCAACCAGCGCACCAACGCCGCCAAGAAGGCAAGCGGCGAAGGGCCGGTAATTGTGACGGATAGGGGCGAGCCCAAGCACGTGTTGCTGTCGTATTCCGACTACGTGCGCCTGAGCGGACAAGGAAAGTCAGTGGCCGAATACTTCGCATCGCTGCCGGACACATCGGATATCGATTTGCCGCTCGAGCGCCGCGTCGAGATGCTGCGGGCGGCGGAGTTCGACTGATGTATCTGCTAGACACCAATGTCTTGTCGGAGTTGCGAAAAATCACGGCAGACAGGTGTGACCCAGGGGTTGCCGAGTGGACGTCCGGAGTCGACCAGTTCGCCTGTTTTCTCAGTGCCATCACTGTCAAAGAGCTCGAGTACGGAGTGGGTATGAAGGAGCGCCGAGACCCCCGTCAAGGAGCCGGGCTTCGGCGGTGGTTGGATCAACTGCTCAACGATTGGCGTCGGTCGGTCTCGGTAGTGGACGCGGCGATCGCTCGGCGGGCGGCCAGGCTCCATCTGCCGGACCCGGCGCCTGAGGCCGACGCATACTTGGCTGCCACCGCCTTAGAAAGGGGTCTGACCATGGTGACCAGAAACACGGCCAACTTCCGACGCTTCGACGGACTGCGTCTGGCCAACCCGTGGTCCGACGCGCAACCTGAAGTTCAGCGCGGCCTGGGCGGATAGCCGAATCGGGTCGCCGTGGCGAAATGCCGCGCGCCGCGGCTAGCCAGCTCCGCGTACAATTGATGGCTAAGTGAACTAGCCATTTTGAGGAGGGCTTGATGACGCAGGCGACGGAGGTGGGCGTGCTGGAGGCGCGCAACCACTTGTCCGAGTTGATCCACCGGGCCAAAGCGGGCGAAGACATCGTGATCTCGTCGCGCCGGGTGCCGCAGGTCAAGTTGGTTCCGGTGGAGCCCGATCCGCCGAAAGGCAATGGCGCGGCGATTGTCGCCATCGCACGGGAGTTTCGAAGGTCGAATCCTGGTCGGTGGCGGAGTGACGAAGAGATTGAGGCATACATACAGGAAAACCGAAACGCATGGGACTGACCTACCTCGACAGTTGTGTCCTCATCTACCTGATCGAGCACCCAGGGAGACTGTCGAACGACATTGAGCGCCGCTTCGTTACCGCAGGTGACAGCCTCGCGTTCAGTCCCCTGGTTAGACTCGAGTGTCTGGTCGGGCCTTTGCGGTCGCACAACGCATCCCTCGAGGGCGTCTACAAGCGCACCCTTGAACGCATGGTCATAGTTCCCCTCGGCCTTGACGTGTATGACGAGGCGGCGAGTCTGCGCGCCGCCCACGGTTTGAAGACGCCGGACGCGCTGCACTTGGCGGCGGCCCGGCTGGGCGGATGCCAAACGTTGTGGACCAACGACCAGCGCTTCGCGAAGGCCGCGCCAGGTTTCGCCGAAGTGGTGGTGTGACCCGACAGCCGAATCGAAACAGGCAAATCGGCGGCGAGCCCTAGAATTGTCTTGTGACTGACACCAGCGCCACCCCGAAACCCCAGGTGGAGTCTGTTGTCCACACCGGCCCGCTGTCATGGTTGCCGGGGTTCCGAACGCATCCGGCGGCGCCCACAGCCCTGGAGCCGGTGCTGGCGGCGCTGCGATCATCGCATCCGAAGGCCTCCACCGAGCTGGTCGAGCGGGCCTACGCCGTGGCCGAGCGCGTCCACCAGGGACAGGAGCGCAAGAACGGCGAGCCCTACATAACCCACCCTCTGGCGGTGGCCACCATTCTGGCCGAACTCGGCATGACGCCCTCGACTCTGGCGGCGGCGTTGCTGCATGACACGGTGGAGGACACGCCGTATTCACTCATCGAATTGCAAGAGGAATTCGGCGAGGAAATCGCCCTGCTGGTGGACGGCGTCACGAAACTGGACAAAGTCACCTACGGCGAGGCGGCGCAATCTGAGACCGTCCGAAAAATGGTGGTGGCGACCGCCAAAGATATCAGAGTGCTTCTCATAAAACTGGCCGACCGCCTGCATAATGCCCGCACCTGGAAATACGTCTCGCCAGAATCAGCTGAGCGCAAAGCCCGCGAAACCCTTGAGATCTACGCCCCGTTGGCCCACAGACTGGGCATGAACACGATCAAATGGGAGCTTGAGGACCTCTCCTTCGAGACGCTTCATCCCCGGGTGTACGAAGAAGTGGTGAGGGTGGTCGCGGAACGCGCGCCGGCCCGCGACGAATACCTCAGAGTGGTCGCCGAGCAGGTCAAAGCCGATTTGCGGGCCAACAAGATCAAAGGCGTGGTGACCGGACGCCCCAAGCACTACTACTCGATCTACCAGAAGATGATTGTCCGCGGGCGCGACCTGGCGGACATCTACGACCTGGTCGGAGTGCGAATCCTGGTGGACACGGTACGCGACTGCTACGCCGCGTTGGGCGCGATGCACGCGCGTTGGAATCCGGTGCCGGGACGATTCAAGGATTACATCGCACGGCCCAAGTTCAATATGTACCAGTCGCTGCACACCACCGTGATCGGCCCCTCGGGGAAACCAGTCGAAATCCAAATCCGCACGCATGACATGCACCGCCGCAGCGAATATGGCGTGGCCGCCCACTGGAAATACAAAGAAGGATCGCATTCGGCGCCGAACAGCCCCACCGAGATGGATTGGCTGCGCCAATTGGTCGATTGGCAACGCGAGACCCAAGACCCAGGGGAGTTCCTCGACTCGCTCCGCTACGAGATCGGTCGCGCCGAAGTCTACGTCTTCACGCCGAAGGGCGACGTGCTGGCTCTCCCCTCAGGCTCGACACCAGTCGACTTCGCCTACGCGGTGCACACCGAAGTGGGGCACCGGACGGTCGGCGCAAGGGTGAACTCGCGGCTGGTGGCCCTCGACACCGAGCTCCAGACCGGGGACGTGGTGGAGATATTCACCTCGAAGACCCCCGACCAAGGGCCGTCGCGCGACTGGCTGGTGTTCGTCAAGTCTCCACGGGCGCGCAACAAGATCAGGCAATGGTTCACCAAGGAACGCCGCGAGGAGGCGGTCGAGCGCGGCAAGGAGCAGATCGCCAAGGAGATGCGCAAGCAGAACCTCCCGATCCAGCGCCTGATGTCCCACGAGGCCCTGCTGGCGCTGGCGAACGAGTTGCGTTTCCAAGACGTCTCGGCGCTCTACGCCGCCGTCGGCGAGGGCCGCTACTCGGCCCATTCGATGGTCGAGAAACTGGTCGCGTCGCTCGGGGGCGAGGCGGGCAACGAGGAGGACATCGTCGAGGTGTCCAGGCCGGGCGTGTCGCAGCGGCTCAGCGCCACCCGCGCCACCGGCGACCCCGGCGTGGTGGTGGACGGCCTCGACGACGTCTGGGTGAAGCTGGCTCGCTGCTGCACGCCGGTGCCGGGCGACAAGATAGTCGGATTCATCACTCGGGGCTCGGGCGTGTCCGTGCACTGGGCGGAGTGCCCGAACATCGAGGTGGCGGAGAAATCGTCACCGGAGCGAATAGTCGATGTGGAATGGCGCGACCACACCCAGGGCTCGTACCTGGTGCAGATCCAGGTCGAAGCGCTCGACCGCCACCATCTGCTGTCCGACGTCACGAAGACCCTGTCCGAGGCGCACGTCAACATCCTCTCGGCCGAGGTCTCCACCACCAGGGACCGGGTCGCCATCAACCGCTTCGTCTTCGAGTTGGCGGACACGTCCCACCTGGACGCGGTGCTGAGCGCCATCCGACGGGTCGACGGCGTGTTCGACGCCTACCGGATCACGGGTTCGGGCCGCCACCACCTGTAGCCGCGGTAGCCCAAGCTTTTACGCTCGAGCCGAGTCCCGCTCCGGGGTCCCCGCGAAGTATCGGAGCGAAGCGGAGAACTTCGTGGGGTATCTATTCCGCTCCGGGGTCCCCGCGAAGTATCGGAGCGAAGCGGAGAACTTCGTGGGGTACCTATTCCCAGCCGCGCTCGGCCGAGGCGCGCAAGTTCTCCAACATCTGCTTGCGTCCCTTGATGTCCTCCTTGAGGGCCGCTATGGAGGTCTCGTCGCCGGAGGCCTCGACCTTGACCAGCTTGCGCTCCAGACCCTCGATCACGGCCTCCAGTTGGCTGGTCATCGACGTCATGCGGGCTATGGTCTCAGGATTGGACTTGCGCCAGTTGCGTTCCTCGGCCGACCGGACGGCTTCCTCGACCGCCTTCATGCGGCCCTCCACCTTGTCTTGGTCGCGGCGCGGGACGTGGCCCACTTTGTCCCATTGGTCCTCCAGGTCGCGCATCTTGGCCTTGGCCGCCTTGATGTCGGTGACCGGCACCAGCTTCTCGGCCTCCTCGACGATCGCCAGCTTGGCGGCGAGATTGGTCTCGCGTTCGGCGTCGTTCGCGGCGTGCTGCGCGTCGCGGGCGCGGAAGAACTGGTCCTGCGCGGCGCGGAAACGCTCCCAGAGGGCATCGTCCTCGCGTCGGCCGATCCTCCCGGCCGCCCGCCAGCGATCCATCAGGTCGCGGAACTCACGGCCGGTGGCCCCCCAGTCCTGGGAGGCGGACAGCTTCTCCGCCTCGGCCACGATCTGCTCTTTGGCCAGCTTCGTGGCGCCTTGGCGCTTGTCCAATTCGGCGAAGAACGTCCGCCGCTTGCGATCGAAGGACGTGCGGGCATGCGAGAACCGCCGCCACAGTTCGTCCTCGGTGGGACGGTCGATCTTCGGTCCGAGCCGCTGAGCCTCGCGCCAAGTGTCGAGAATCTCCCGCAGATCGGTCGAGGCCCGCTTCCAGTTGATCTGGTCGGGATGCTGCTCCGCGATCGCCTCGGCCTTCTCGACCAGGGCGGTGCGCTCCTCGAGCGCTTGGGCTTTCGCCGCTGCCCGCTCGGCCTCGAGTTGTTGGCGGACGGTCGCGGCATGGGCTTTGGCGGCCCGGTACTTGGCCCGCAGTCCTTCCAGGTCGCCGACTGCGGCCGGTTCCCCCAAAGCCTGCTTCAGGGTGGAGAGGGTCTGGTCGATGTCCTTTTGGGTCAGCTGCTCTATCCGGGCCTCGAACAGGTTGACCTGCGCCTCCAGGTCCAGGAAGCGTTTGGCGTACAAGGCCAGTGCCTCGGCCGCGGGCACGCCTGGGAATTGGCCGACAGCCCGTTCTGATTTGCCTTCCCGGACGAAGACCGTTCCGTCCGGATCGACCCGTCCCCACTCCGACGCGCGGGCGATGTCGGCGTCGTCGTGCGTGGGCGCGATGATCGGCGCCACGGGGGGTCCGGGTCGGGGGCCCGGCCGGCGGAACGCTCCGGGGCCCGGCTTGGGGCCGGGTTTGGGAATCGGGGCGGCCGGGGTGGGCGTCGGTGGCACGGAGTTGTCCGATGCCGTCGCCTCATCCAGAGCCGTCTCAGCCGGCTCCACGACGGGGCCGGGTTGGGCGGCCTCCGGCTCCGGCGCTGCTTCGGCGCGTTCCGCGACTGGCTCAGGAGCGGCCTCGGTCGGCTGCGCCTCGGCGACGGGTCCTGCGACCGGCTCCGCGACATGTGAGGGCTCGGGGGTCGAGCCCGGCTCGAGGGTCGGCTTCGGCTCGGGTTCGGCAGGCACCGGGACCGGCTCATTCTCTGCCACCGGCTCGGTTACGAGCTCGGTCGCCTCCGCCTCGGGGACGGGTTCTGCGACCGGTTCGGACGCAGGCCCGGCGGATGGCTCTGGCCCTCGGGCCGACTCTGGCTCGGGTTCCAGCGTGGCCTCGGGCGGCTCCGCCTCGGCGGCTGGCTGCAGCTCTGCTTCGGCGACCGGTTCTGTAGCTTGCGCAGACTCGGCGGGCGGCTCGAGGGCCGGTTCCGATGCCGTCTGCTCATCTGGGGGCATCGGCGCTGTCTCGGGCGCGGGACTGGATTCTGCTGCGGGCTCGGCGGGCGGCTCCGCCGCGCCGACCGAGTTTGCGGCCAGTGCAGGCTCGGGCTCGGGCCCGGACCGTTCTGGTGCCGCCTCAGGCTCGGACTGTGGTTCCGGTGCGGCCGTGATCGGCTGCGCCTCGGCGACGGGCTCGGGGGCCGAGTCCGGCTCGGGCTCAGGCGCGACGTCAGTTGGTTCCAGCTCAGGCTCGGCAGCCGGTTGCACGGCTTGCGTCGGCTCGGGAAGCGGCGCGACTTCGGGCGGCTCCGCCGCCGGGTCCAGTGCAAGTTCGGTGGGCGGCTCGGGGGCCGAGTCCGGCTGGGGCTCGGGCGCGGATTCCGGCGGCTCCGGGACCGGCGCGGGGGCGAGGTCTGGTTCGGGGGTTGGTTGGGGGGCGGCATCGTCCAGGGGAGGGACCGGCTGGACGCTGGCGTCTAGAGGGGTGCTCACTGTAGTTCAATCCCATCGATCGTCACGGTAGTGGCGGGCTGCCCGTCCGTGCCCCCGTCGGTGGTGCCGGCGGCGGCGACGCCCTCGATCAGGTCGAGGCCGGACGTGACATGCCCAAAGACACTGTATCCGCCTGGGATGCTGCTTTGTTGGTAGACGATGAAGAACTGTGCGCCTTGGGAATCTTCGGCCTGGGCGCGGGCCATCGCGATGGTGCCGGGAGGATAGACCTCGTCGGCGGGAGTGTTCTCCAGCGGCCCGAACTGGTAGCCCGGATCGTCGGTGCCGTCGCCGGTCAGCGAGCCGCACTGGAGCACGAAGATCCCGTCCGTGGTCAACCGGTGGCAGGACGAGCCGTCGTAGTAGCCGTCGCGGGCCAATTGGATGAAGTTGGCGGCGGCCTGGGGTGCCGCGACGCCGTCGAGGGAGATGTCGAGCGGGCCGACGGAAGTGGTGAGCACCCCGGTCCATTCGCGGCCCTCCGCCAACGACGGATCGGGCGGCGCGTCGTACGGCCCGGTGGACTCCTCGGTGACGTCTCCGGAAGGATCGTCGGTGGTGGGGGTGAAAGCCCCGCCCGTGTCGTACGGCTCCGAGACCTGTTCGTCATCGCGCCC
>JAISCU010000249.1 GCA_031265345.1 Bifidobacteriaceae bacterium | reverse complement strand
CACGACGCCGCCGTGGGTTCGCTGATGCAATGGGACGGCTTCGCGACCTGCCCGGTGACCCAGGGAGCGTTGACCCGATTCCTGATCCGCATGGGAGAGCCCCCAGCCGTTGTGACCTCCGCGCTGAGGCGGCTGGGCGCGCGGCCCAACCATCGGTTCTGGGCCGACGACCTTCCTTATGGGGATATCAGCCTCGAAGGTGTTCGGGGGCATCAGCAGGTGACGGACACCTACTTGGTCGCCCTCGCGGCGGCGCGTCAAACCAACCTCGTCACATTCGATCGAGCCCTGGCCGCGGCCCATCCTGAGACAGCGGTCCTGCTGCCAGCCTGATTGTCGGCCCGCTCCTCCTCCGCCGGCAGCGCGACCAGCGCGGCGAACCGCGCGGCCTACGCCTCCCGCCACCCGGCGGGTGTCCACAAATGGCTTCAATTGGCGGCGCGGTCGAGTTCCAGCCGTTTGTGGACACCGCCGCCCGATGCCGCGTGGTCGGCGACCCGCGTCTGCGCAGGTCAGCCAAATCACGGCGGCGGCGGGCCGCCCGGCGCTTGTCCACAAATGGCTTCAATTGACCGCGCGACCGAGTTCCAGCCAATTGTGGACACCGTTGCCCGATGACTCCTGACCGGCGACCCGCGTCTCCGCAGGTCAGCCAAACCACGGCGGCGGTCCGCCCGGCGGGTGTCCACAAATGGCTTCAATTGGCCGCGGGACCGAGTTCCAGCCAATTGTGGACAACCGGGAACGCATATCAATCGGGATGATCGGGGGCGGCAGGCGCACCGGCCTGGCATCGGCATGGGCAAATCTTTGAAGGCCTCGCCGCCTCCGGTAGGGTGTGGGCGTGATCGACTGGATTCTGTCGAAGCCATTTGTGCTCGCCTTCGGCTTCCTCACGGCGGTGGCCTGCGTCCGATCCCAATGCACTTACTGGGTGGGCCGGGCGGTGCGCGCCGGGGTCCTCAAGGCGGCCTGGGCCAAGCGCATGACCGGCGAGGGCGCCGAACGAGCCCGCGACAAGCTGGAACGCTGGGGCTGGCCGGTCATCCCGGTCAGTTTCCTGACGGTCGGGTTCCAGACCGCGGTCAACATGTCGGCCGGGTTGATCGGCTGGCGCTGGTGGCGGTACACGCTCGCGGCGGTGCCGGGATGGATGATGTGGGGCAGCGTCTACGCGGCCGGAGGCCTGGCCGTCTTCGCGGGCATCGCCCGAGTCGCCCAGGACTCGCCCGTGCTCGCCGCCGCCGTCATCCAAGCGGTCATCGTGGCAGCGCTGACCGCCATCGCCTGGACCCGCTACCGCGCCGCACGCAAGCACCAGGTCGCCGCCCAGGCCGCCCAGGCAGCCCAGCCCGCCCAGGCCGCCAATCCGGCCTGACCGAACCAAGACCCTCAGCCCCGCGAGCAGCGAACCGGGCCTCTCACCAGCAGCGAGCAGCCACAGGAACCACCCAGGCAGGCCCTGATCGCGGGGACCGCCCAACCTATCGAGTCAGCCGCCGCCCAGACCCGGCCCGCGAAGCCTGGGCCGACCGGCGCGTGCCGTACCAGGCGGCATCGTGCGAGGGCAAACCAAAGGGTCCCAAAGGTTAGCGCCCGGTCAAAACTTTGTTACAAGCAGGTTTCGGATCCGTCCGAGAGGTATCTTCACACTTTGAGCACGTTTATTCTTGGGCTGACAAACTGTTCGCCCGTCGACCCCAGCGACGCGAGCGTCTAACCCCGTTCCGAGGCAACCGGAACGGCCAACCGGAAGGCACGCCGTGCAAGCGTTCTCTGATTTGATTACCACGATTGACGATTTCGTGTGGAGCATCTGGCTGCTCATACCCTTGCTCTCCATCACCGGCCTGGTCTTGACCATCCGACTCAAGGGGATGCAGTTCACAAAGCTCTGGCCAGCCCTGAAGCTGGGTTTGTTCAAGCGCAAGGATGAAGGCGCCGCGGGGGACATCTCCCAGTACCAAGCCCTGACGACTGCGTTGGCCGCCACGGTTGGGGTCGGCAACATCGTGGGTGTGGCGACGGCCATCGGGATCGGCGGGCCGGGGGCGCTGTTCTGGATGTGGGTGACGGGCCTTCTGGGCATGGCCTCGAAGTACGGCGAGGCCTTCCTGGGATCGAAATACCGCGAGACCGACGCCCGCGGCGAAGTGGTGGGCGGACCGCAGGTGTACCTGCAGAAAGCGATCAAGGGGCCGCTCGGCAAGATCCTGGCTCTGTCCTTCGCCATCTTCGGCGCCCTGGCGGCCTTCGGGATCGGGAACGGCACCCAGGTCAAGGCCATGGTCGACAACATGAACGAGGCTTTCGGCATCCCCGGCCTGGTGACCGGCGTGATCGTCATGATCCTGGTGGGCCTGACCCTGATCGGCGGCATCAAGTCCATCGGTCGGGTGACGGCGGCTTTCGTGCCCTTCATGATCGTGGTCTATATCATCGCCGGGTCGGTCATCTTGGCGATGAACGCCGGCCAGATCGGCGAGGCGTTCGCCCTGGTCTTCACCGACGCGTTCACCGGCACCAACAAGACTGGCAACTTCCTCGGCGCGGCCGTCGGCCTGGCGATCCAGAAGGGCATGGCGCGAGGCATCTTCTCGAACGAGTCCGGCATGGGCTCAGCCGCGATTGTCGCCGCCGCCGCCAAGACTTCGCATCCGGTGCGCCAGGGCCT
>JAISCU010000204.1 GCA_031265345.1 Bifidobacteriaceae bacterium | reverse complement strand
CTGGCAGCCATGTTCCAAGCGGGGGCTGCCGCGGGCTCTTCCGCGCCCGCGCGACCGTCTAGGCGCTGGCGCAGCGGCTCTTGTGGGCTCGCAATCGCACGCATCACACTCCAGCCGGTTGTGTTCGAGTTCCCTCTGGTCGGGCAGATGACCGCCTCCGGGAAGCACCGCAGGGGGACGCCGCTTCAGTTGCCAGACGATGTGCGCGAGTTGGCCGGCTTCATTGGTGCCGACTTGGGCGGATGGTTCGACACCTGGCTTGGCGCCCGGGAAGCGCTCCACGGGGAACTCTTCGGTCACGCGCTCGCGTTCATGGATTGCCAATCGTGCGTCGCGATGAAAGGCCGCAGACCGGCGCCACGCGGCCGCTGACCGGTACGGCTGGGCCGAAGAGGTTCGCCGGCAAGGCCCTGCGGCGCGGGCGTTTCGTGCCTTGGCTCAGATCATGGGCCGGGCTTGGCATGCGCGGCGCAAGCGGGCCCGCGCGAGTTCCTGGTTGGCCGGCTCGAGTTCCACACCGACGCTGTTGGCGCCGACATCATGCGCGGCTTCCAGGGTGGTTCCGGTGCCTGCGAACGGGTCGAGGACGGTCCCGCCGGGCGGGCAGAACAGGGCGCAGAGCCACCGCATCAGCCCGAGGGGCTTGACGGTCTGGTGGGCGGCGCCGTGGACAGTCGGGCGTTCGGCTCGGGTCGCTTTCGGGTGGTGGCGGAAGACCGGGAACAGCCCGGACCGGTCTCCTGGCCGCGCGGCGCAGTCCCGGTCCAGCAACATGGCGGCGCCGTGGTCGAGCGCGGCGTTCTTGGGCCATCTCCCGCCGCCGAGGTGGGCGCCGGCGGCGGTGTTGACCGCCCCGGCCCCGTGTTCCAGCACATTGCCCGCGACGGTCAGGCTGGTGGGGGCGCGGGCGACGATGATCGGCTCGAACGCGGGGGTGAGGGCGGTGCCCCATCCCGCCCACCGGCGAGCCTCCTCGGTGGCGGGCTCGCCCTTGTCGGCGACCCGGCGGCCTTGGAGGAGCCCGTCTTGGGGTTTGCCGACGCGCCGGTCGGGTCGTGGGTGGCCGAGGTGCTGGTCGATGGCGTTGGACACGTCGAGGTTTTTCGGCACGCCGCTGGTGTAGAGCCACGCGATCTGGTCTTTGATCTGGTAGCCGGCTTGCTCGATGCCGAGCGCCGCGTGGTGCCAGGCGCGGGCCCCGCCGAAGCACACCAGCCACCCGCCCGGCTTCAACACGCGCCGCGCCTCGAGTGCCCACGCCCTGGTCCAGGCACGGAACCCTTCCAGGGCGCCGCCGTGCCCGTCCAGGTCGATGCCGCGCTCTTGGGCGATTCGGGTGAACGCGGCGGGCTCGTCCCAGGTGTCCATGCCGATGGCGTAGGGCGGGTCGGTGACTACGGCGTGGAACGACGCGGCGGCGAGGCGCGGCAGCACGTCGAGCGCGTCGCCTGGGTGCAGGACGGCGGCGGGGTCTTCCGCGAGCCGCACTGGAGCGGCCAGCCCGCCAGCCCCTTCCGCCGGGTCGGCGGCGGCGGGTTGGGGCTTGGTCACAGTCGGAGCCCGGCCGGGCCGGCCGGGTTGGTCGGAGTCGCGCCGAAGGCGTGGCGGGGCGCAAGGCGGCCTGTTCCCGTGTCGGGCTGCTGGGCGGGTTCGGGGCGGCGGGCTGGGACCGTGGGGGCGGTGTGCGGCGGGGAGCCGTCGGGGCGGGTCGTGTCCACGAGGTTCAGGAGCCGCCGGTCGCGTTCCACCGCGGTGTCCGCGAACTGGGCCAGCCACTGCCCGACGAGCCGGCGGTCTTCCGGCGGGGCGGGCAGCGGGTGTCCCGCGACCTCCCGCGCGAGGCGGTCCCACAGGTACTCCAGCTGGTCGACCCGGTCCCGCAGGTCCGCCACCCTGGAGATGTCGGCGGCCACGTCGAGGACGTCTTCGCGCCAGTCGTCCATGGCGGCCTCCCACTCCCGCCCGCCGACCTGCTTGGCGGAGCCGGGCTCCCCGAACGGGGCCGGAGGATCGGGCAGCGCGGCGATCAGCCTGTCCGGGATCCCGCCCGAGTTCAGGTCCGCCCACACGGCGGGGCGCCCCGTGTCGATCACCGCCTGCCCCGGCCCCGCCGCCTCCGCGGCCGCCGTGTCGGGGACCGGTTGGGCGGCGGGAAGGGGCGCCTGCTGCGCGGAGAACGCCACCACCCCCTCCAACCCGCCCTTGGCGTCGGTCAGCCACCGCCACAACGCCCCAGCGTCGGGCGGGCTGGGAGGCGCGGGATGGTCTTGGCCGAGGCCGCGGGCGCGCGCCCACACCGCGTCGGCGAGGCGGGCCTCCAGCCGGAGCGGCTCCAGGTCCGCCAGCACCAGGGTGGCGAGCGGCGGCTCGTCCCAGCCGCGGACCAGCCCGATGGTGACGTCCCGGTCCCGGTCAGGCTCGTCGTCGTCGGCGAGGGGCGCCCGTCCGGGGATCACCCGCGGGCCGAAGCCCTCTGCGGCGGCCTCGGCCAGCCACTGGCGGGCGTCGGCGGCGCCCGACCACTCGGACGGCGCGGGCCGGGACCGCATGAACGCGGCCGCCTCGTCGGACGGGTCGGGTTTCAGGGCGGTCCGGTCCCACACCATCCGGGCCGCCCTCAGCGTGACGTCGTCCTGGTCGCGGCCGGCCAACACCTCCGGGACCGCTTGCGGGTGGTCGTCCCAGAACACCGCCGCCACATGGATCCTGCCGTCGCCCGCCCCGCTCACAGCAAGCCCCCTTCCGTTGAGATCCGCCGGTTGCGGCGGCGGCCCCCAGCCACGAGCGCGGCGCCGGCGGCGAGCAGGGCGGCCGCGCCGCCGGCCAGCGGCCACGGGTTGGACCCGGTGAACGGCAGCCCCGGCGGCGGAGCTGCCGGTTTGGGCACCACGGTGACGGTTTCGGACGGGTCGCCCCACTTCCCCTCGGCGAGGATCTGTCTGCCCTGGTCGCGGAGTGTCAGTTTGAACAGGACGCACACGCCCGCCTGCTCGGTCTCGACCTTGTCGGACAGGCGGGACCCCTCGTGGCCGTCCGTCGGCCACGGGCCGCCCGCCGGGGCGGGGTCCCCCATCCGGCCGAGGTCGCACTCCTGCTCCGCGGCCGGGACGGCGGCGTCCTTGACCGGCGCGACCCGGTACTCGAACTCGACCGTGGACCCGGCCGGCGCGCCGGTCCACGACCCGTCGTCCTGGGCGGCCGACCCCTCCTCCACCGCCAACTCCACCACACGGGTGGCCACAGCCAGCGGGGCTTTCACGTACACGGTCTCGGACGGGTCGCCCCACTCGCCCTCCGCCAGCACGGTGCCGTCCTTGTCGCGGAGGATCTCCTTGAACAGCACGCACACGCCCGCCTCGGCGGCCGCGATCTGGTCGGACAGGCGCGACCCCTCGTGTGCGTCGGTCGGCCAAGGGCCGCCGGCGGGGGCGGGGTCGCCCATCTGGTCGAGGTCGCACTCCCACCGGTCGACCGGCAGCTTCGCGTCCTTGACCGGCGCGAGCCGGTGTTGGAACTCGACTGTCGACCCGGCGGGAGCGCCGGTCCAAGACCCGTCGTCCTGGGCGGCCGACCCCGCGTCGATAACCAGTTCCACCACCTCGGTGGCGACCGCGGGCGGCGCCTTCGCGTAGGCGGTCTCGCCTTCGTCTCCCCACTCGCCCTCCGCCAGCACCGCGCCGTCGTGGCCGCGGAGGGTCTCCCTGAACAGGACGCACACGCCCGCCTCGCTGACCGCGATCTGGTCGGACAGGCGGGACCCCTCGTGCGCGTCGGTGGGCCAGGGGCCGCCGGCGGGGGCAGGATCGCCCATCTGGTCGAGGTCGCACTCCCACCGGTCGACCGGCAGCTTCGCGTCCTTGACCGGCGCGACCCGGTATTGGAACTCGACGGTGGACCCGGCGGGCGCGCCGGTCCAAGACCCGTTGTCCTGGGCGGCCGCCCCGGCGTCCACGACCAACTCCACCACCTCCGTGGTGACCGCGGGCGCGGCTTTCACCAGGGTGGTCTCGGACGGCTCTCCCCACTGCCCGGACGCGGTCTCCCGGCCGTCCGGGCCGAGGAGGACCTCCCGCCACAGCAGGCAAGTGCCCACCTCCGGCGCCTCCACCTCGGGGGACAGCGTCTCGCCGTCCAAGGAGCCGACCGGCTGCGCCGACCCCGCGGCGGCGGGCGCGCCCATAGCGTTCAGGTCGCATTCCCACCGGTCGACCGGCAGTCTCGGGTCTTTCACCGGCGCGGTCCGGGTCTCGAAGACGACCTTCGCGCCGAACGGCGCGCCCTCCCAGATCGCCTTGTCGCGGACCAGCCCGCCCGCGTCGGCCACCGGGGCGGCGACTTGGGAGGCGATCTTCGGGACGGGCGGGACCATGACCGTCTCTGCGGGGTCGCCCCACACGCCCTCCGCCAACACGGCGCCGGCCTTGTCTTTCAACACCACCTGGAACAGGACGCACCACCCGGCCGGGCCCGCCTCCACCGGGTTCGACCAGGCCGCGCCCGCCTCCCCGGCCACGGCGACGGGATCGCCCACCCGCGCCGGGGCTGTGGCTTTCGCCAGGTCGCACTCCCACTCCGAGGACGGTTTGAACAGGTCTTTGACCGGAGCGGTCCGCGCCCAGAACTCGACCGTGGACCCGGCGGGGGCGGCGCCCCACTCGGCGCGGTCCCGCACCAGCGCGCCCGCGTCCGCGACGGGCTCGGACACGACCGACGCGACCCACGGCTTCCCCGGCTGGGGAGCGCACTGCCGCTCCCACGGGTCCGCGAAGTCGGAGCTGTACGCGGCCAGCCACGTGTCGCCCGGGTATGTCGCGTGCCACACGTAGCACATCCCCGCCTCCCGGGCGGCAACGTCCCGGCCCACCTGGAAGTCCCCGTTCTCAAGCGGCACCTCGTACGACTTGACCTTCACCGCGGAGGCGGGCGGCGCCGTCGTGCCGCGCGGCAGCGCCTCCACGACCGCCTGGTCGACCTCCCACAGCGTCATCGTCAACACGGTCGCGTCCGCCGCGAACCTGGTCCCGGCCCCGGCGAAAGACCCGTGCCCGGCGGGCACCCCCGATATAGTCCCCTCGTCCGAGAGCAGACCGCCGACGTGCACCGACCCCTCCGCCTTGGTCTCCAACCCGATCAGGGGGGTGACACGGGTGAACGTCTCCTGCGCCAGCCCCCACCCGTCGGTGAAGTCCGCCGCCAGATACGGGCGGGTCGCCGCCGGCTGGTCCGCCCTCAACGCCTGCGTGGTGACCGAGTACGCCTGCCTCGCCGTCTCCGACCCGTCCGCGATCGACTCCCACACCCCCGCCGGCAGGTCCGCCGCCGTCAGCGTCCACGACCCCGGCCCTGTGAACACCCTGGTGAGCGACGCCACCTGGTCGCCCGTCTTCGACCCGAACGACAGCGCCGGCTGCGGGTGGCGCATCAGCGTGAACCGGAACACGATTGGCACCGGCTCACCCGTGCCCATCTCCTTCGGCCAGGCGCCGGTCTTCGCGGCCACCGTGATCAAGTCCCGCAGCTTCGACGGGGAGTCCCCCGGTTTCACCTCGACCGGGACCATCGCCGATGTGGCGGTCATCTCCGCGGCCTTGACCGGGACCACGCCCTTCGTGGACGCCTTCACCACGTCCTCCCCCAGGGGCCTCAGGATGTAGTTCTGATGGGCGGGCGACTCCCGCAACGCGATCTCCACCCTCGCCGACGGAACCTCGTACGCCACCGTCAACACGACCTTCTCCGACCCGCCGAACCCAGTCGGGACCGCGACCGCCGCCCTCGACGCGTCCCCCAGGCCCCCGGCCGGCGCGGCCGGCGGCGTGTAGGTGGTCCGCCCGTTGGCTTTGAACACCGCCGGCCCCGACAACGTCAACGTCGGCGAGCCGATCTCCTCCAACAACGGCTGGTAATACGCCGACGCGCCGCCCCCGGAGTACGGGAACAAGAACCCCGCGCCGCCGCCGGCTTTCAGCCCGATCTGTTTGAACGTGATCTCGCCGGAGACCATGTCCACGTCGCCTGTCTCCACGGTGGTCTTCACGGACACGGCGGGTGCCTGGACGGTGGACGGGGTCGCGGCGTTCCAGCCGTTGTAGACCGCCCACGCGTAGTTCGCGTCCGTGGCGATCTCCTGCGACCTGACCGTCAGATCAGACCACTCGATGTGGTCGTCCGCGACCCCGCCCGTGTCCACCATCTGGTCCGCGATGTTCTTCAACAGCATCGCCAACGCCGCCGCCGCGTCCGCGTCCGTCAAAGCCCTGTCCCACAGGTACCACACCATGAACCCCGCCATCCGGTTCTCCACCACCCGGGTGTCCGTCACCGACGAGTTCACAGCCGCCCCGTTGTTCAAACAAATCCCCGGCCCGTTCGGGAAATACGTGATCCCCAGGAACGTTCCGTCCGCCCAATACCCCGGCCCGTGGTCAGCCGCCACAGCCGGACCCGCCGCCCCCGCCCCGAACAACGCCGACACGGCCAAACACAACACCGCCAAACCCGCCCAGAAACGGCGGCCCAGCCCCCGGCCGCGCGCTCTCTTCCGGTCGTGTTGGATGTGTCTCGGGTGGCTCGCTGCTTGCTCCATCGGCTCGCGCCTTTCCTGGTCCCCGGCCGCCCCCTCCCGGGGGCGCGCCTGCTGGCTGCGGCCCCGGACCGTCGCGCCGGAGCCGGGCAGGAGGCGTCGGGCGCGGTCGGGGCCAATTGACACGCGGAAAGTGCGCGGCCCTCCCCAACCGCAGGCGGGGACCGTTCGCGCCGCAGGCGGTTCTGTGCGTTCAGCTTCGCGCCGAGCACCTCGCCTTCTGGCGGGTACTCCCACAGCCTTGCCGACCGCCGGCGCTCAAGCGCGACCGGGCGGCCTGCCGCCTGTATCCCGGCCCTCTGGTCGAAGGGATCGACGGGTCCACCGCGGACATCGGTCGGCCAGACCAGCACGCCCGACGCGCTACCCCTGCGCCGAGCGCGCCGAAGCGGACCAGGCGTTAGGCTCAAAGCCGTGAACGCTGGCGAGTGGACAACTCTGGCGGGGGTGGCGCTCGCCTTTCTGGGCGTCACGTCCTCGTACCTCGCGTTGTGGCAGTCACAGCGGAACCTGAACCGGCAGACCCGGATCGCCCGCGAAGCCGTCCAGCCCTACGTCTGGGTCGACGTCAGACTGGACGACGCGCAAGGCTCAGCGCTTGATCTCGTAGTCGGCAATTCCGGGCCGACTCTGGCCCGCAACGTCAAAGCTCGGATTGACCCGCCACTGGCGCTGACCTACGGCTCTCGGGACATCACCCGCGTGGCCGAAGAGCGGCTCCGTGAGGGCATCCCGTCTATCGCGCCAAACGTCCAGGTCAGGTGGTATCTCGGCATCGGCAGCCAGATGCTCGCAGATCTCGAACGCGAATACAAGCACAAGGTGGAGGTGACCGCCGACGGCCCGTGGGGACCGGTTTCCCCGCTTTCCTACGTCATCGACCTCGGACTTGTCCGCGAATCGCGCGACCAGCCTTCGGGGAGCCTGCACCAGGTGAAACTGGCCATCGACGCCGTCAGCAAGAAGATTTCTCCTCTCGAGCCGGAGCCGCCACAGGAGAGCGAGTGACCACCCTTGAGCGGCTTCGATCTGGCAAGGCGCCCAGTTGGACTGAGGGCCTGGGGCGAGTTTGTCGATTGGGTCCTGTCTGACGACGGCTTGGGCGAATCCGAT
Source organism: Bifidobacteriaceae bacterium (assembly GCA_031265345.1). Next base: position 16,538 of record JAISCU010000204.1, on the reverse strand, counting down.
TGGCTCGAGTTCAAGTCCGACATCCAGTTGCCGTCAAAAGAAGGCTGGTCCGCCGTCGCCAGGTTCGTGCTCGGCGCGGCGAACCGGCTCCCAGAGCACGCCGCGGCCCACCTCGACGGGGCGGCAGTCGCGCTGGTGGGAATTGGCGACGACGGACACCCGAGTGGCGCCGCACGGGTCGATCCGGCCGACGCGCAACAAGGACTCGAGAAGTACCTCGGCGAGAGCGGGCCGCGATGGGCGCTGCACTGGATCGCCCGCGACCAAGGCGACTCCGGTGTGCTGGTCTTCGAGGTCGACTCGCCCGAACCGGGCCGGATCCACGTGTGCAAGGCCTCTGGGCAAAAGGCCAGGTCCGGGGCCGTATATGTCCGAAGGAACGGCAAAACCGAAGAGGCCAACCACGAGGAGATGGCAGAGAGGCTCAAACGGTTTGGGCAAGCACCTCAAGACCCTGAGATCGTAGTCGAGGTACTCGGAACCGCGTACCAGTTGCCCGACCTGGACGTTTTCAACTCGAGGCACATCCGCAAGGAGCGCGACAAGTTCCTCGCGCATCACGCTCCACAGCCGAAAAGCCCGTGGAGCGTGATGGACTTGGGCATGCTTTCCGGCCGCCTCCCGCCGAAGGAGGCTGCGGCGTTCATCGCGAAATGGCAGGAGGACCGGCGCCAAGACTGGCCCGAGCGCCGCGAGCTGTTGATCGGGGCGCTCGGCGACGGCATCAAGATCAGAGCAAGCAGCGGCCCCGGAACGGCACCCCTCGAGAAGCCTCAGATCGTGCTCACCTTCCACGGCACGCAGGGATTCTATTGGGAGGACCCGGCCGACGACTTTTGGAATCGGGCCTTCCCCGTGCCACGCGACCCCACGGAACTGGGCTCGGTCGTGCTCGACCACTCTCCCCACTATTCGGCCCCGCCGAGTCGACCTGACACGGACTGGCGGAACGGGAACGCGGAAGCGCTGCTGGTTACCGTCAAACCCGAGGCGCTGCGCCCCGGCCAGCCGTGGGAGAGCGATGACGACGAACTCGTGGTCGCCGCGGTCGACACAGCGGCTGATGCCGTCGAGGTCGAGTGGACCGCAACCTTCATCGGAGTGCAGGGAAGCATCGCCGGCAAGTTGCTTCTTCCTGTGCGCCAACTGCCGGTGGCCTTCAAGAACCCCGCAGGGCCACCGTAGGACCCGCGCGTCACGCGCTGTCGACCGCCAGCTCGGCTCACTGAACAAGACCCCCTATGCGAGTCGAAGCGGAACCAAGAGGCGCAAGGGGTCGTGGGTTCAAAACGCGCCACCCCGACGCGCCAGGGTTTTGAACTGCGGAAACGCCGGGGCGGGGGCCCTCGTTCTTCGCTCTACCGGCTGGGATTGCGCATTGGTTGCACATGCCATCCAACGCCGCTCGCATCTGCCGACGCGCGTTCACGTGTCGATTCCGGAATGGGCGGCGTTCGGGGGGCTGGCCGGGAAGCTGCGGATTCGGCGGCTTCCATGGTGGCGACCCCGCCGAGGCGCGACGGCCAGAGGCGCCCACGGACGTCCAACATCACCGCGGCACAGGCGTGTCCGAGCTCCTGCTGGGCGGCCTCGACGCCGGCCGCCGTCCCCGCGCCCGGACCCCTGGCAGTCAGCGCGACGGGGTTGGCTGATCCCCCAGATCGCGACGCACAGCGGATCACGAAAAAACGGCCCCCCGGTGCGGAGGGCCGTCGGGCCACGCTCTCTCGAACGTGGTGGTGATACCGGTAGGCTACCATGCCAGCCGCCCCTTCGGGGCGGTCTTGAAGCTGCGCTAGAGACAAGGACCCCCGGTGCCCGGCCGACGATTGATCGCCTATATCGATGGGCTGAATCTCTACCATGGCCTGCGCCAGACGATGGGGCACCGCTGGCTGTGGCTCGACGTGGTGGGCCTCATCCGCGCGCTCAGGCCGGCCAGCGACCTTGTGCGCGTCAACTATTACACCGCGATGACAGTCGAGTCGCCGGATGCCCAGTCCCGCCAGCAGAACTACCTCAAAGCCCTGGCGGCCGCGAGCCCGGGCGTGCTGAGAATTCAGACCGGCCGCTACCAGCGGCGCTCGCACCTGTGCGAGAACTGCGGGCACAAACGGGTCGCCTACGAGGAGAAGGAGACCGACGTGCATGTCGGCGCCCAACTTGTGGCCGACGCGATCCTGGCGCGGATGGACGACGCGCTGGTGGTGTCCGGGGACGCCGACTACCTGCCGGCCATACGGATCGCGCAGGCCGCCGCCCCCGGGGTTCGCCTGGTCGGTGCCTTCCCGCCTGGACGCGTCTCGAAACGCATCCGGGCCGCCCTGCCAGCGTCGTTCGTGATCGGGGAAGCCAAGATCCGCCAGGCCCAACTCCCGGACACGGTGCTCGATGGGCCCTGGTCTTATACGCGTCCGGCGAAATGGTCGGCGCCGGCGAACCCGGCTCCATGACGGCCCTGCCCGCCCAGCGCTGGCGCCTTGGGGCCGCGGGGGCGCGCCGGTTGGAGACGAGTCAACCGGACCGCTGTGGGCCGCCGAACCAAGCTCCGCCACGACGGGTTGGCCTGCGAAGGGGGACGAAAACGCGCCCAGTGTGGGCGCTGGGCGACCCGAAGCCGTGACCCTATTTGCAACGCGGCGACGAAACCGTTCCGCTTAGCGCGGTCCAGGCCACGAGCGGCGGGCGTCTACGCTGATGAGCGCCTATTTGCACGCGCGACGAAACCTGACGCTTGCAAATAGGGCACCCGAGAAATCTCCGACAGTTGGGCGCACGCCTTCAAGGGCGGTGCCCCTCAACGGGGGTGCCGCCGCCCCGACGGCGGCCTCCTCCGGGCGACGCCGGAACGCCTGTCACACCCTCAGCGGGCGGCCGCTGCGTGGACCGTATTTGGACCGTATGAGAACGGCCAGACCCCGCATCCAGCCGCAACTCCGGCGCCCTCAAAGGACCCCTGTTTTCCCAGGTCAAAGCCACAATCCGCAGCAATTCGCAAGAGCTCGAAACCAGCGGAAAACCCCCTGGATCGAGGAAGAGGTCGTGGGTTCAAATCCCGCCACCCCGACTTTGTGAGGCCGTGGCCAGCGGAAACGCTGGTTCTCGGGTTGGCCTGTTGGCTGGAAATGGGCGGTGGCCCACATTTGGCCCACATGGGATCGGCCACGAGACGCAACGGACGGCATCGTGTCACATTCCCATCGCCGGGCCGGGTGGCCGCTGGGCGGGGGTCGTTAGCCGTCGCCTAATCTGACGATCTCGGCGTCACCCAGGGCGCCAACGCGGGCATGAAGAAGGGGCCCCCGGAAGGGGCCCCTTCGTCGTCTTGCCGGGCCGGCCGCCACGCTGACGGCGGCGCCGCCGCTATTCGCCGTCCTCGACGACAGCCGCGACCGCGCACTCCTTGTCCACTATCGCCTTCCCCGCCGCATAGGCCGCGACCATCGCCGAAGTGGCGAGGTTGTTCACCGCCCGGGGACGCCCGCGGGACGCCTGCCAGATCTCCGCCAGGGCGTCGTCGGCGAACAGCAGCTCCGTCCGGCCCGCCCACGCCAGATGCGCCTTCACGTAGTCGGCCGTCTCGGCCGGGTCCATCCCCGCCATCTGGCAGCGGACCCCGACCCTCTGGTCCAACGCGGCGAGGACCGCGAGCTTCAACCGGCGCCGCAGGGTCGGCTGCCCGACCAGCACCAACGCGAACGTCGACTCCGAGTCCATGGAGCAGTTCGTCAGCATCCGCAACGACTCCAACTCCATGTTCGACAGCAGGTGCGCCTCGTCGATCACCACGACCGGGAGCCGGCCCCGCTCGTCCAGCTCCCCCGCCAACAGGCGGGCGGTCTGGGTCGCGAGCATCCCCGTGTAGAACTGCGGCGACCCGCCCAACGCCGCGGTGATCTGGGAGTGGACGCCCCTGAGCGTGATCGTCGGGTCCGGGACGTAGACCGGCAGGTGCCGGGCCGGCTCCAGGCCCGCCAGGGCGGCCCGCACGGCGACGGTCTTCCCGGACCCGACCTCCCCGGTGACGACCGCGACCTGCCGCTGCGCGACCGCCCACGACACCCGGGCGACGGCCTCTTGGAACGACCGGTGCCGGGACAGGGACCCGACGGGCACGTCCTTGCCGAACGGCATCCGGGTCAGCCCCCAATGGGCCTGCAGCCTGTCGACGCTCACAGCAGCGCCCCCTGGGTCCACGGCTCGTCCCCGTCGTCCGGGCCGGAGCCGTCCACGTCCGCGGAGTCGGCCGCGGCCTCGCCGTCGGACAGGGCGCGCCAAGCGATCCCCGAGCGGGCGATCTCGCCGCGCCGGTCCTCCTCCAACAGCCTCAGATAGTCGATCCCGGTCGCGGCGCCGCCCGCCGGCCCCCCGCGCTCGTCGCGGGCCGCGGCGGCGGCTTTCTTGTGGACGTGCCGGCCTATCACCGCGGGCGTGCCCGTCCCGGCCGCCTCCCCGTCCGACAACACCTCGACGGGGCCGCCCATCTCGTAGGGGTCGAACACGACCTCGACCCGCCGGCCGACGAGGGACGGGTCGACCTCGTAGGAGTTCCCGAACAGCACGACCGTCGCGTCCGTGCGGACCTTCCTGACCTCGGACCATTTGAACGCCTCCGCGATCTGCTCCAGGGCGGCGCGGCGCGGTTCGGCGCGCGCCCACCCGGCCTTCCACCGGTCGGCGGGGGCCTGCCCGGTCGTTTCGTTCGGGGTCTTGTGGTAGACCTGCTCGAGCCACGCGTCGAACAACGCGTTCAACTCCTCCAAAGACGACACTCTGGAGCCGCCCGCCGGCCCTTCCTCCTGGCCGGCGGGCGCGACCTCCGTGAGGAACTGGCTCGTCACCGTGTTGAAGAAGCGTTCGATCTTGCCCCTCCCCTGGGGGCGGCCCGGCGCCGAATGGGTGAGCCGGATCTGGAGGCGGGCGCACGCCCTGGCCAACGCCCCGTCCACCATCGCGGCGCCGTTGTCCAGGTACAACGCGCCGGGCAGGCCGTGCGCGGCCAACGCGGGCCGGAGCGCGATCGCGAGGCGCGCGTGGTCCTCGGAGTGCGCCCAGCGGGCGGCGACCACGTACCTGGAGTGGTCGTCCATGAACGCGAACAGGTACGTCTTCCGTCCGGCGACCTTCGGCCCGTGCAACGCGTCGCCGACCCACATCTCGTTCGGGAAGTCCGCCTCGAACCGGCCGTGCGCGCCCGGCGGCGGGGCGGTGTTCAAACCGAGGCGCCTGAAATGCCTGAGCAGGGTCGACTCGCTGGGCGCGTCCCCGCACGCCCGGACCATGACGCGTCGGACCTGCGCCGCGGTCCGGTCCGGCCGTTCCCGCTTCAACGCGGCCGCCGTGTCCAGCACCTCTCGGGGGGTGCGCGGCGCGGACTGGCGGCCCGACGGGCGCAACGCCATCAGGCCGCCGGCCCGCCACGCCCGCACCCACCTGTCCACGGTCTCCCGCGACACGGTCCGGGTCCCGCCGCCGGGCGCGGGGTGCGCCCCGGCCGCGACCCGGCGCACCACTTGGCCGCGTTGTTTCGCGGTCAGCTCCGGGTCTATCGCGTCGCGGATCACCCCCCACCGCCACATCGCCGTCCGGTCGGCCCGTTCGGACCTCGAAACCTGCTCCGTCATCGCCTCTTCCCCTCTCCGGGTTCGCTGGAGGCGCCCCGGGACGCTCCCGGGGCGCGGGGCCCGCCTCACGGGCCCCGGGCCGAGCCTGCCCGGGCCAGCCACGCGGGCGTAAGGGCCAGTTCGTGTTGCGCGGTCCCGGCCCACCAAGACGCCTGGAACAGCCGGCACCGGCACGCCGCCGCGCCCGCCGAGTGCCACGGCGCCGTCTCCTGCCGCCGCTCACGGGCGCCGGCGGCGGCCGCCAGGGCGGACAGCGCCGCCACCAGATCCCCCAGGGGCGTGCCGGCGGGCTTCGGATTCACGGCCGCCGCGTCCGGGGCGACCTGCGCGGCGACGGCCCGCAACGCGCCCGTGCCGGCCGCGGCCGCCGCCCGCGCGGACCGCAGCCAGCCGCGGACCGTGGACGCGGGCCGGCCCAGCGCGGCGGCGATCTTCCGGTGGCCGTGCCCGGCGGCGGCGAGTTCGACGGCCCGCCCGATCACCGCCCCGGAGTCCGCGCGGCGGGACAAGAACCCGTCCGGGAGCAGCACGTGCGTCCTCCGGCACGCGTCGCAGCGGGCCCGGCGGGGGACCGGCCGCACCCTGTGCGAGCCGCGCCCGTCGAGCCCGGCCTCGACGACCCGCGGGCGCGCCCATCCCCACGGGCGGAGCGTCCCCTGGCAGGCGGCGTCCGGGCAGCAGAGCCAGCAGACGGCGAGCAGCGCCTCGACAACGGCGGGTTCTGCGGCTACGGTCAGCATCAGCGCGCACTCCTATGCGCGTCAGGGCCCGCCGGCGCGGTTCAAACGGTTGCGCCGGCGGGCCCGTCTCGTCTAGCGGGTCGCCACAATCATGACGGCGGCCCCCAGCCCCGCGCCACCCCCGCCGTCGTCAGAACGCGAGACCCGAACACCGTCGAACCAAGCGACGCTCAACAGGGGTCGGCGGGGGCGGGGCGAGGGCTTTGCGGCGGGCTTGTTCCATGGCGTCGGCGACTTCGCCGAGGCGGTTCGGCCAGAGGTGCCCGTACACGTCCAACGTCATGGCGGCGGATGCGTGGCCGAGCATTTGCTGGACGACTTTGACGTCGGCTCCGGCGGCTATGGCTGCCGAGGCGGCGGTGTGGCGCATTTTGTGGGGTGTCAGGCCGAGGCCTTCGAGGCCGGCTTGTTCGACGGCTTTGTCCCACACTCTGGGCCGCCAGTTGTGGTCGTGGATCGGGCCGCCGCGTTTGGCTTGGAAGATGAAGTCCCCCGGCGCGGCGTCTTTGACGAGGGCCGCCAGTTCTTCGGCGAGGTGCGCGGTCAGCGGGACGGTGCGCCGTTCGTGGCTTTTCGGCGGCCCGAGCACCCGGGCGCCGTTCTTGTCTTGGGTCCAGGTCTTGACTATCCGGAGTTTGCGGCCTGGCAGGTCCAGGGCTCCGGTTTTCGCGGCGAGCGCTTCGTTGATCCTCATCCCGGTGTAGGCGAGCGCGTAGACGAGGACCGCGTCTTGGTGTTCCCTTGAGACCTGTTCGGCGGCTTCGGCGAGGTCTCTGACTTGGGCGTGGGTGAGGTAGACGTGCTCTTCGGATTCGGTCTTGGGCAGCGACAGGCCGACGACGGGGCTCCGGTCTATGCGGCCTTCGACGAGCGCCCATTTCATGATCGCGCCGAGGTTGACGATGATGTGCTCTATCGAGGACGCGCCGAGCGGGTTCCGCATCCGCTGGATTGGCCGGTATTCAGGCGGGTTGGTGCCCCTGATCTTGTACCGGGCCCGGGCACGGCCGTGGTGCAGGTCGGCGACCCAGTTGGCGACCTCGGCGCGGGTGATGGTGTTGATCTCCCGGCGCCCGAACTTCGGGAGGGTGTACATGCGCAGTTCGCGTTCGTAGCGCAGCGCGGTCGAGTCCCTGATCGACAGGTGGGTGGCGAGCCATTGCTCGGCGACTTCCTTGAACGGGGTTTTGCCGAGGTCGGGGTCGCGGTAGACGGAGGCGCGCAGGTCGTTGTCGATTTTGGCGGCGAATTCCTCGGCGTCGGATTTCTTGGGGAAGGCTCTGTCGCGCAGGCGGGGGCCGTCGTCGGTGTTCTCCCGCCAGCGCACCCGCCAACGCGACCCGGTGCCGTGCCGCGCCGACGGGTTGCCGGCGGCGTCGTTCCAGCGGTCTTCGACCCACGCGCGTGCCATCGCGTCCTCCTGGTGGTTGTCCGGGTGTCGTTGTTGCACCTGGTTGCCGGGAAGGTGCGCCGCGTCTTCCCCTGCGACTGGAAGGAGACAAGTGGACATGTGCGGGGTTTCGTTGACGGCGGTGGAGTTGTCGGAGCGTTGGGGGGTTCCTTTGACGACGTTGGCGCATTGGCGCAGCTTGGGTTACGGGCCGGCCTATTTGAAGATGCGCGGGATTGTGCGTTACCGTCGCTCCGATGTGGAGGCGTTCGAGGAGGCGTGCCTGAAAGCGCCGACGAGGAAGGCCGCCTGACCGGGCGGCCAAAACGAGCGAGGCCGGACGCCCATCCTTGGTGGTGGGCGCCCGGCCTCGCTTTTCCCTTCGGCCAGTCCCCGGCTTGCGGAGCGGCCGCCGGATTCTGCCGTGGTCGCCGCCTTGGGGCGGGTGGGTGTCACCAGTCGGTGTCGTCGGTGTCTTCGAGGGGGATCTGGTCGATGGCGGCGGAGATAGCCTCGTAGAAGTGGTCTTCGCGGCGGCGGACGCGGTCGGTGTGCCACATGATGACGCCCACGAGGTCTTCGTACCGGTTGTCCAGGTTGACGGGCGGGAGTTGGTCTTCAGGGTCTGGTTCGGGTTCGCCGGGCCAGGGCGCGAGCCGGGCGGGCCGGTCGGAGTCGATTCTGGTGCCGAGGGTGGCGACGGCTTCCCGCATGCGGGCTTTCCACTCGTCCAAGTCGCGGAGCCATCCGAACGGCCCGGAGCCGCCCTGTTCGGGGTGGTGGGAGGCTTGCCAGTGGGTCCTGAGCGCGGAGAGGTGCTCGACGAGGAGTTGGTGGCGGTGCCAGAACGGGGGGACGATGTTGGCTGCCAGGTGGTAGGTGTGGCGGGCGTCTTCGACCCACGCGTTGAGCGCCAGCCACTCGTGCTCCAGTTCGTCGGAGGACAGTTCCGCCCAGATGATCGGGGCGGGTGGCCCGTCCGTCGCCGACGAGTTGTCGTTCAGGTCGGCGCCGTGGCGGGCGCCGACGTCGCGGTGGTCTGGTCCAGGGTCGTTTGGTGCGAGGTCGTGACGTTCGGGGATGGGGTTTGGCTGTGGTGTCATGGCTGGGTGCCTCACATTCCGATGGCGGTGGGCGCTTGGCCTGGGTTTGGGCGGGGCGGGAAGCTGTCGCGGTGGCCGAGCCCGGTCTCGGCGGCTTGCCGGGCTTGTTCCTGGGTTGGCGTCGGGGCCTGTTGGGCGCGGAGGGGGCTCGGTGTGCGGGTGATGGTGGTCTGGTAGCCGGTGTCGTGGCCGATCCTCTTGGCAAGGAATTGCTCGCGTTTCTCGGTCGTGCCGTCGGGGTTGGTGTGCTCGCATTCCTGTACGGTGCCTTCGGCGATGAACCGGTCGCCTTTGGCGAGGTTCTGGGCGGCGTTTTGGGCGGCCCGGCCGAACATGATCAGGTCGTGGTAGGCGGATTCCAGTTGCGTGAACGACCCGTCCGGGTTGCGGGCCCAACGCTGCTGGCCGACTCTTGCCCACATGCGGGGAGTTCCCTGCTCGGAGAAGGTCAGCCGCGGTGCGGAGGCGATGAATCCGCTCATCGCCGTGTTGGTCTTGATGGGCATCAACGATTCCCTTGCTGCTCGCGCCGCCGCCCCGAGTGGGCGGCCGCTGTCAACGGCCTGGTGCGCGCGCCTGGCCTCCGCTGCCGCCCGTCGGGCGGTTCGTTCACGCCGAATGGGCGTTGACGGGAGCGCCTGCGGTAGTCCCGCCGGGGACCTGGGGGAGGCTCCGACCATTTGGGGGGTGGCCGAGCCTTTTCCGGCGCGGGTCTTCTGTCGGCAGCAGCCTCGGATTATGGATTTCGGCGATGGGTTCTGGCCGGCCGTCGGTTGGGCCGCCGCGATTGCGCCGGCGCTTGCGACCGGAACGTCGACGATGGTCGCCATCAGGTGGTGGCGCGTTGACATGACGCGCGCTGACTTCTTGCCCTTTGCCGGGATGTCGCGACGGATCGCCGCCGACCGCCACGGGAATGCGGATGGTCCCCCGACGGCCGAGACCGAGATCGCCAATGTCGGTGACGGCTCCGCGTATCGGCTGTCCGCGGTTGGGATCGGGTGCCGCGCCCAGATTGAGAGCGCCGAAGTGAAAGGAGGCGGTGGGAGCGGGTATCGGGTGAGAGACGGCTTCCGGGTCGTCGCGCGTGCTGAACCGGGCTGGTTGGAGCGTCTGCGCGTCTACTGCGAGGCGGCGGTCTGGGGCGACGCCTGGGCGGTGCTGACTTGGACAGAATCTCCGACCTGGCGCGGCCGGCGTTCTCGACGCACCGCTTGGTTGCCACTGACGGACGTCGCTCCGCGGCCCACATGTGGCTGCCGCGAGACGGACGAAGAGTCCGGCCGTTCCGAGTTCCAGGCTCGGCGGGAGCCTGCCGGTCCGGTCTTGCCTGAAGCGCCGGGCCCGCAAGTGCCGTTGCCCGGTGCGGCGCGCCGCGGTCGGCGCTGGAGAAGAGCGATCAACCAAAGGCTGCTTCCTGGCGGCGTTCGGGTAAGGCATGACGAGAAACAACCTGGTCATTGGTCGAAGCCAAGGCCCATTTGACGCTCGATCGCGGCGCGGCTTGCGACAAGCTGTTTGCCGTCGGCCCTGGTGGGCCAGGGGCGCAGGTCGGCGACGATGGGTCGGGCGGAGCGCAGGAGGATCACGCCGGTCCCGAACGGGAGGGTTCGGATTTGCTCTGGCGGCATGACGGGGACGCGGCGTATGGAGCGTTGGGTGGACAGGGCGCCGGTCTCGGAGCGGGTGTCGGACGCGGTGGTCTCGTCGCGCTCCCCGACCAGGGTTGAGATGTCCCGCAGGTCGGACGGGCTGGACGCGCCGCCGAGGATGACCTTGACGATGGAGGCGTCCCAGATCGCTCCGGCGGCGTCTTGGCCCCACCGGTCGCGGGCTTGCGACAGGGACTGGAGCACGGGCATGGTGGTGATCCCGGTGCCGCCGCCCTCCGCCATGAGGATCGGCAGGGACGGGAGGGGGGCGAGGTTTCCGACCTCGTCGAGGGCGAGCAGGACGGGCGGGTCGAGCCGGGCGCCGGGCGACCTGGCGGCCAGATGCCGGGCGGTTTCCACGAGGTCTTCGATGAGCGCTGCGACGAGGGCGGCGGACGCTCCGGCGCCGGCGCCGGTGGCGAGGAGGAACAGGGTTCCTTTGTTTTGGAGGAATCGGGCGGGGTCGAACTTCTCTCCGGGGCGGGGGCTGACGGCGGCGAGGACGCGGGGGTCGGCCAGCGCGGACAGGGACAGGGACACGCCTTGCCAGATCGAGTCGCGGGTGCGGGGGTCGGAGTTGATGGTGGCGTCCAGCGCCTCAGCCCACCCGGCGGCGGCGCCGGGGTGGGAGCGGAGGACGGTGACGGCGTCGATGGCGGAGTTCGGGTCGAGGGTCCAGCGGAACAGTTCGGCGGCGTCTCTGCCGTCGAGGGCGGCGGCGTGGAGGAGCGCTTGCAGCGCGACCCTGGTCTTCGCCTCCCAGAACCCGCCGTTCTCGACCCCGCCGGAGCCGACCCCTGTAGCGGAGGCCAGCCCGGCGGCGCGGATCATCGCGGTCAGGGGCCGCTCGCAGCCCCGCACCGGGGACCAGCGCAGCCCTGCGGGCAGCCCCCCGGCCAGTTGTTGCGGGTCGAACACCGCGACCGGGCCCCTCCGGGCGCGCGCCGAGATGGTCGCGGCCAGGTTGTCGGGGCGGGTGCTTGTGGTCACGACGGCACCGGGAGCGTCCAATATGGCGTTGATGACGATGTGGAGGCCTTTCCCGGACCGCGGCGGACCGATCAGCAGGACGCTGTCCTCCACAGACGCCCAGACCTCCCGCCCGCGGGCGCGGCCGATCAGGTAGCCGACGTCGCGGGGCGCGGGGTCCGGCACCGAGGGGCGCAGCGCCGCGCCCCGCCGGGCCAGGGCTTTCCCGGACGCGGCCCGGCGGATCTCGTCGCGTCCGGCGGTCCCCGCGATTCGGCGCGGATCCTGGGCCGTGCGGCCGCTGTGGGCCCGCCAGCGCACCCATCCCCACGCGCCCCCCGCGGCCAGTCCGGCGAGCAGGAGCGCGGCCGACGCCCAGTACGCGACCGGGTTCAGCCCTTCGGCGCCTAGCGCGGCGCCGGGGCGGGCGGGGTCGAGCAGGACCCCGAGGCCGGCCGCGAGCGGTCCTGTCGGCTGGGGCCGGCCGGTGAAGAAGGCGGCGAGGCTGCCGGCGGCCCGCAACACCAGCCCGGCGGCGGCTGTCCCGAGGATCGCGGCTATGCCGAGGTTCGCGAGGGAGTCCCGCCCGGCGGGCGCGGCCGGCGGCGTCACAGCTGCCGGCCCGGTTGCCGGACCGCGAGCGTCCCCGACACGCGGCCGATCAGCGCGATCTCCCCGCAAGGCAGTTCCCGGATGTACCCGGCCGGCAGTTCGATCAGCGCGGTCCCGTCCGGTTGGGCGGCAGTCTCCGCCACAACGACGGCGAACGCGACTTGCTCGCCGGGGATGAACCCGTCCCCGCCGATCAGGACGGGCTCGCCGGCGCCGCCGTCTGCCGCCGGCTGGGCGGCGACATGCCTGGCGTCATAGCTTGGCTGGGCGGCGGCCTGCCACGCCGGCGGGGCGAGTTCGGCGGCGCGCTGGTCGGGCACCCATCCTTGGTGGACGGTCCCGTCGGCCTCGACGACGCGGGCTTGGAACGGGACGCCGAGCAGCTGGCAGAAGTGGTCCAACAGGCGGCCCATCTGCTCGCGGCGCCCCATTCCGGTGTCGGGCAGGGCGTAGGGGCTGCCCCGCAACTCGACGGTCAGCGCCCCGTCGTGGTCGGCTGTTACGCACACGTCGGGTTGGTCCGGCGTCCAGGGTGGTGTTGTCATGACGGGCGCTCCTTCAAAGGCCGCGGTGAGAACGGGATCGGTTCGGCGGGCGGGGCCCGCTTTGGGCAAGGTGCCCGCCGGCGCCCGCGACGGCCGGACGAGGTGCCCTGCCCGGTGAGCCAGACACCGGCCGCCCACCCTGGGGAAAGGCCTCTGACCTGCGGTTTTCTAGATCCCTGAGGCCCTGGAGGACGTGTCGAAGAGGGCGAGTTCGGCGGGGTGCAGCTGGTGTTGGACGACGAAGGAGCGGTCTTTGATCCGCCACAGGCCCTGCCCGGTCGCCAGGGTTGGCAGGAGCCGGGTCTCGGCGCCGGTCAGCCCGAGCGTTTCGGCGGCGCCCTTGGTCTGGTCGGATTCTTGCCGGTAGATGATCCTGGTCTCCGCGTTGGCCAGCAGTGACGACGCGAGCGCTCTCATGGCGGTTCCTTGGTCGCCCACGTTGTCCAGGTCGGTGAGCTTGTGGAACACCAGCATGTTCGCGATCCCGTAGTGGCGGGCGAGCCGCCATTGGGCGTCCATCCGCCGGAGCAGCGCAGGGTGGGACATGAGCCGCCACGCCTCGTCGTAGACCACCCACCGCTGCCCGCCGTCCGGGTCCAGCAGCGCGGACTCCATCCACGCGGACGAGCAGGTCATCAGCACCGAGATCAACGTGGAGTTCTCAGCCACGGACGACAGGTCGAGGGACACCATCGGCAGGGACGGGTCGAACCGGACGGTGGACGGCCCGTCGAACAGGCCGGCCAGGTCGCCGGACACGAGCCGCCGCAGCGCGTGGCCCACCTCGCGTCCGTCCTCGGCCAGCCTGCCGTCCGGGCTGTCGGCCCTGTCGGGCGCGAGCACCCGCTCCACGACCATAGGCAGTATCGGCACAGCAGCGGAGGCGACCGTCCGGGACAGGGCCACGTCGACGGCGGTGTGCTCCAGCGGGCTCATCGGCCGGTCGAGCACGGTCTCGGCGAGCGCGCCGACGAGGTCCCGGCGGCGCGCGGCGACCTGGGCCGCCCACTCCGCGTTGGACAGGCGCCGGGGCCGGTGCCCCTCGTCCAGCGGGTTCAGCCGGGCGGCCAGCCCGTGCCCCAGGTGGATCGCTTCCCCGCCCACAGCCTCGGCCACGGCGGCGTGCTCGCCTTTCGGGTCTCCCGGCACGTACACCCGCCGCCCGAACGGGATCGACCGGGTGTAGAGGCTCTTGGCGAGGGCGGACTTCCCTGAGCCGACGATCCCGGCCAGGACGATGTTCGGGGCGGTGATCACCCCGTCCCGGTACAGCACCCACGGGTCGTAGGCGAACGACGACCCGCCGTACAGGTCCGCGCCCACGAACACGCCCCTCGCGCCGAGGCCGCCCTCCGCGATGAACGGGTACGCGCCCGCCAAAGCCGCGGTCGTGTCCTGGTGCTTCGCGAGCCGCAGCCTCCCCCTGGTGCGCAGCTGCGCCGGCCCCGGCTCCCCCGCCGCCGGCAGGCGCGCGGCGGCTCTGGCCTCTTCGCGGGCCGCCTCCGCCGCGGCCCTCGCCCTGCCCTTCTCGGCGCGGCTGGCCTCCTCGACCACGCTCCGGGCGGCCCTCGCCTGGGCCCTCCGATCCCGGCGGCCCTGCCGTGGCGGGCGCGCGAGGACGGCGGCGTGGACGCGCTCGTCGGGGTGCATGTCGAGCAAGTGCGATCCGCTCACCCGGCTGCGCCAGGTTGGCTCAGTACGATGGGAAAGTGAAAGCCTCAGAAATCGCGTCGCGGTTGACCGGGTTCAGCACTCCGTTCTTCGGGCTGTCTTGGGAACCGGCCGTTTCTGACCGGTCCGTGGCCAAGAGGGTCGTGACATTCCTTGAAGACCGGCGGGTCCTGTATTACTCGTCCGCGCTGGAGGAACCTGACCGCTGCGTCGATTCCGTTCTTGAGATCCGGCAGCTGATGACCGAGGTCATCGGCCGGGGAGGAATAGGCGCCGAACTGGAAGGCTCGTTGCGCCTGGTACGCCGCCACTGCGTCAGATTCCTCGACCAGGTGCAAGAGATGTTCAACCAAGCGCCGGGATTCGCGCGCGGCCGCCGCTTTCTGTTCCGTGATCCGGCCCTCGCCTGGGAGGACTTCAGGTTTGCGACGGCGCTTGGCGAGTTGAGGTCGGGTGTCGGTCTCCAGGTCGGCCTCATCGCTGCGGCCTTCGACCTCGACGTGGAGGATGGACTCGGCACGCAGATCCCCCCAATCGAGGGCGAATAGCCGCTGGGGACCGGGGCCTTCTCGCAGGCCGCGCCAGCTCTACGCCGGGCGGGCGAGGGGCAGGGCGGCGGCGGTGAGGGCTTGGGCTTGTTGGCCGGCGAGGATCCTGGTTTCGCAGGAGGCTTGGACGGCGGCTTGCTCGACGGCGGCGAGGGCGGCTTGGAGTTCGGTGTCGGTGGGGGCGGACACTGCGATCAGGCCGGTGTAACGGCAGACGCCGTGCCCGGAGGCGAGGTCGGCTTCTTGGGTCAGGACGTCTTGGTATTCGGCTTGTTGGGCGGCGTCTTCGATTTGCCCGACGCGGGCGCGCTGGGTTTGGTCGGCGAGGTGTTCGGTTTTCTTTTTCCGCAGGTCGCGGGCGGCTTGGTCGGCGCGCATCGGCTCGACCAGCAGGCTGAACGACCTTCTGATCCCGGAGGAGAGGAGCAGCGGCGCGAGGAATCCGGGGAACACCTGGGAGCGCGGCCACTCGCTGATCCACAGCACCGCGTGGAAGGCGGTGTCCGTCCTGAGCGACGCCCACGACTCGCGGACCGCGACCGGCCCCGCCAGGGCCGGGTCCCGGCCCAGGTTCGGGTCGGCCTCCAGGCGGCGGGCGGCGTCCGGGTCGTAAGCGGTGCGCAGCGCGAACGCGAGGTCTGCGGGGCCGAGCCATTTCGACACGTGGAGGTCGGCGGCGCGCAGCGCGGTGGTCAGGGTGGCGAGTTCTTGGCCGAGCACGCGGGCGGCGCCTTTGATCCCGCCGCCAGCGCCTTTGACGGCTTTGGCGGCGGTCTTCAGGTCCAACGCGACGGAGATAGTGGTTTGGTGGCGTTCGGAGGCGGGCCCGGCCCGGTCGATCAGTTCCCGGTACACCCAGGCGGTCCACGACCCGTCGTCGCGCCCGTGCTCGCGCCACCAGTCGGCGAGGCCGGTGCCGGAGTCAGGCAGGACCCGCTCCAACACCTGGACGCGGGCGATCCGCCCGGACCGGCAGCAAGACGCGAGGACCCGGCCCCACGCCTGGACGCGGCGTTCCTGGTCCAACGGGTCGAGCAGCGCGAACGACGGGTGGGACACCTCCGCCACAGCGGTGAGGGTTTGCCGGCGCGGGTCGTGGACCATGACCGCCCCGGTGGCGGGGTCTTGGTGTTGGCGCAGGCTGGCGGCGTCGCCCGGCAGGGCCAGGGTCCCGGCCGGGCGGGGTTTCGAGACTCGGCGCTGGTACACGGTTTGCCCTCCCCACTCACGCGACGCCCACCGGATGACGATGGGCGCCCACTCGATCAGTTTCCTTCCCCCCACCCCCGCCAAGGCGAGGCACCCGCCCGCGCCCCAGACCGGGGCGGTCCACGCCACCCCGGTCCCGCCGCCGCCGTAGAGGCCGGCGACCAGGGCGGCGGCCGCGACGGCCAGGCAGGCCAGCCTCGGGCCGGACAAGCCGAGCAGCCGGCCGCGTTTCGGCAGCCGGGAGAACTTCACCGGCCGCAACGCGCCGCCCTCCGCGGCCGTTGACGCGGACACCGGTCACACGCTCCCCGCGCCCGGAGCCGACGCGGGCGGGGACGGCGCGGGCGCCGGCCGGGGTTGGGACGGCGGAGCCGGGCTGGGGGCGGGCCCCGGCGCGGGCGGGGTCGGCGCGGGGGTCGAACTCGGCGGAGGTTGGGCGGCGTCGGCGGTCCCGGCGGCGGTCCCGGCGGCGGCG
>JAISCU010000045.1 GCA_031265345.1 Bifidobacteriaceae bacterium | reverse complement strand
TGCCGGACGCGGACATGTGGGCCAGGCTGCGCGCCAACCAGACCCGCCAGTGGCTCCAGATCGACGCGGTCGCGGAGCCCGCCGGGTGGGACGCCGCGGTCGCCGGAGCCAGGGCGGGCCAGATCCCGGCGGGCGCGGCCGCGTGGACGGTGGCCGGCGTCCGCCGCCGGGAGGGCGTGTGGGAGGGGCAGCCGGTCGGATATGGGGAGCCGGTCGCGTTCACTTTGTTCACGGCCTGCGACGAGGCGGGCGGGTGCTGGCTCCTGCGCGTCTCCCTACCCAACCAGCCGCTGGAATGAGGGCCGCGTGAAAACCGCGCTAGCCGCCGCGGCGGCGTTCCTGCTCGGCCCTTCCGTCCTGCTGCTAGGCGCGGGCGCCGTGTTGAACCCGGCCGCGAAAGCGGCCTGCTCCGTCGGCGGCGGCCTGGTGGTCACGAACATCCCCGACACCCTCGAGGCCGAGACCGCCGACGGCGGCAAGGTGGTGCTGAGCCGGGCGCAGCTGGGCCGGGCCGCCACCATCGTGGCCGTCGGCTCCAGCGTGCCGGGCACGGATCGGGACGCGGTGGTGGTCGCGTTGATGGCGGCGTTGGCCGAATCCTCGCTGCGGATGCTGTCCAACAAGGCCGCCTGGCCCGAGTCCTCTGATTACGACAACGACGGGGACGGCTCCGACCACGACAGCCTGGGCCTGTTCCAGATGCGGCCCTCGACGGGGTGGGGAACGGTGGAGGAGTTGATGGACCCGGCGTATCAGGCGCGGGCGTTCATGGGCGGCCCGACCGGCCCGAACCACCCGTCGCCGAGGGGACTGCTCGACATCCCCGGGTGGAAGGCCATGCCGAAAGGCGACGCCGCGCAGCAGGTGGAGGTGTCCGCCTACCCCGACCGGTACCAGAAATGGGAGCCCGTCGCCGCGAAGATCCTCCAAACCCTGACCGCCCCCAACCCCGGCGGGACGCCCCCGCCCGACCCGGTCGGCTCTGGGCCGGTGGTGTTCCCGCTGCCGGCGGGGACGTGGGTGAAGACTTCCGACTTCGGGTGGCGCGTCCACCCGATCTACGGGACCCGCCGGTTCCACGCCGGAACGGACTACTCCGCGCCGGACGGAACCCCGATCCTCGCCGCCGCGGACGGTGTGGTCCGGTTCGCGGGCCCCGCGCAGGGGTACGGCAACGCGATCGTCATCGACCACCAAACCGCCGACGGCGGGACCGTGTCGTCCCTGTACGGGCACATGTGGGACGGGCACCTGTATGTGAAACCCGGGGACCATGTCTCGGCCGGGCAGCGCATCGCGGACGTCGGGTCGAACGGGAACTCCACCGGCCCCCACCTCCACTTCGAGATCCACCCCGGCGGAGTCAAAGCCGACGCCATCGACCCGCACGCCTGGCTCGCCGCCAACGGCGCCGCCGAACTCGAAAACCCGGCCGCCGGCCCGGCTGGCTGTCAGCCCGGAGCCGCCCCGTGACCCGGCGCACCGCCCCGGCGGGCGCGGGGACGGGGGTCGGCCCGGACTTCGGGGCGGTCACGGGCGACGCCCTCGCCCAGGCGGTCGGCGCGCTGCTGACAGTCGTGCTCGTCGCGGCGGTCGCCTGCCTGGTCGCCTCGGGGCTGTGCTGGGCGTTCGGGGAGGCCAGCGGCAACTACCAGCTGGCCGCGAAAGGCAAGACCGGGACCCTGGTGTCGCTGGGGGCCGCCGCGGCCGCCGGCGGCGCCGTCGCGTGGGCGAACTTCCTGATCGACGCCGGATCCGGCTTCTAATCCCCGGGTCAGCTTCTGGCGGCGGCGCGGGCGGCGCGGCGCTCCGCCCACCGGCAGCGGGCCAGCAGGACCAGGCTGACCGGCCCGAGCATGGTCAGCCGCAGCCCGTCCCAGCAGAACACCAGGACCAGCAGGTTCAACCAGCCGGGCGCCCCGCCCCGGACCGCCGCCGCCAAGGCCGCGGCGGCGAAGAAGAACGCCACCCCGAGGCCCATCGCGGGCACCCCCCACCTCAACCCCTCCCGGGTTCCCCTTACCCAGCCGATCAGCCGGTTGACCGGACCCCACCGCGCGGACAACCCGTGCGCAGCCGACGCTGCCGCCCAACCCAACCTGAACACCATCCAGCCCCTCTCCACGCCATCCCCCCGGCCGCCCGGGGAGTTTCCGTCTGCCACACCAGACGATAGCCGCCCGCTCCGACACAGCCCAGCGGCCCGAAGCCCCGAAAACCCGGCCCGCCGGCGGGAGTCGCCCCAGGCGGGCGCGGCGTTTGGGCGGGGCGGCGCACCTGTGTGGCGGTTGCCAACACCCCCGGGTTCTACGGGGGGCCAGCGGACAAGGAGGATTGCGGATGCTCAACGCCGCGCGGACGGCCGGGAGGGCCCTTGCGGGCCTGGTCCCGGCGGATATCGACATCGACCCGAACGACTCGGGCCTGCCTGGGATCGCCCAGCTGAAAGACATCGTCGGGGCGGTGATGACGGTCGGGCTAGTGCTGTCCGTGCTCGCGTTGATCGCGTCCGCGATCGTGTGGGGGTTCGGCGCGAACAGCTCGAACCCGCACCTCGCGTCGAGGGGGAAGCTCGGCGTGGTGGTGTCCTGCGCCGCCGCGGTGATCTGCGGCGCGTCGGTCGCGTTGGTGAACTTCTTCTGGAACGTCGGCCAGACGGTCTGACGCGGCCGCCGGGCGGCGGCCGGGAAAGGTGGGCCCGGGATGGGCGTGTGCGATGTGCCGGTGATCTCCACCGTCTGCGACGTGGCCGGGGAGGGCGCCGCGACCCTGGTGTCCGCGCCGTTCGACTGGCTGGCGCAGGCGATGGGGTCCGCGGCGGCGTGGCTGTTCGAGGAGGTGTGGGCGGTGTTCGACACCACCACCCTGGTGGACGTGGCCGGCGCCGGGTACCGGAAGGTGTACGGGCTGGTGTTCGGGGTCGCGGTGTTCGTGATGCTGGGGTTCTTCTGCTTCCAGCTGCGCGGCGCGCTGGCCCGCAAAGACGCCGGCGCGCTCGGCCGCGCCGTGGCGGGGCTGGGGAAGTCCGTGCTCGGGTCGTTCGCGGCGCTGGCGGTCACGGGGCTGCTGCTGGAGGCGGTCGACCAGGTGTGCGTCGGGATCGTGCAGGCCGCCGGGGAGACGATGGAGTCGATGGGGTCCAGGATCGCGCTGCTCGCCGCCGGGATCGGCGCGATCAGCCTGACCGCGCCCGGCGCGGGAGCGATAGTCGGGATCTTCCTCGCCGGGCTGGCCATCAGCGCGGCGCTGGTGGTGTGGTTCTCCCTCCTGATCCGCAAAGCGCTCCTGCTCGTGTCGATAGTGCTCGCCCCGTTCGCGCTGGCGGGCCAGTCGTGGGACGCCGCCCGCGGCTGGTTCGGGAAATGGGCGTCGTTCGTCGTCGCGATGGCGCTGTCGAAACTGGTGCTCGTGGTGACCCTGCTGGTGGCGGTCACCCAGACGGCGTCCCCGATAGCCCCGGACCTGCAGTCCGTGTCCGAGCCGATCGCGGGGGTCGTGCTGATGCTGGTCGCCGCGTTCGCCCCGTACATGAGCTACAAGATGGTGTCGTTCATGGGCGGCGACATGTACCACCTCATGTCCGCGGAGCAAGAGGCCAAACACGCCGTCAACCGGCCCCTCCCCGTCCGCGTGCCCGCCGCGACACCCAACCCCGTCCTCGGAGGGGCCGGCGGAGGCTCCAACGCTCCGGCGCCGTCCGCGCAGTCCGGCGGCACGTCCGCGACCACGGCCGCGGCCGCCGCTCCCGGAGGCGGCGCCGCTGGCGGGGCTGTCGGCGGGGCCGGTTCGGGCGCGGCGGCCGCCGGCGGCGCCTCGGGTGGGGCGGCGGGTGGGGCGGCTGGCGGGTCTGCGGCTGGTGCGGGCGCGGCTGGGGGCGGGATCGGCGCGGCGGTGGTGGTCGGCGCGCAGGTGGCCCGCCAGGTCGTCACCTCGGGGCCGAGGGCCGGCGGTGCGGTTGGGGGCGCCGCCGACGCCCAGGCCGGGGCCGCCTCCACGCCGCCTCCAGCATCGCCAACCCAACCGGCGGCCGCGCCGAGCCCGCCGCCGCCGCGGACCCCGGATCCGCCCCCCGCGCCGCCGAGCCCGAGCCAGGGCCCGCCCGCGGCGGGGGGCTGACAGATGACCGGTTCCGTGGGCCGGGAGGAGCCGGGCGGGTTGGGGGCGGTGAAGTTCTCCCGGCTTGCGAGGCGCGGGGTGATGCTGGGCCTGTCCGGCGCGCAGCTCGGCTGCGTCGCGGCCGCCGCCCTGGTCGCGGTGGCCGCCCTGTACTCCGGCGGCGCCGGGGCGCTGGCCTGGGCGTCCCCCGCTTGGGGCGCCCTGGCCGGGTTCGCCTTGGCGCGGGCCGGGGGAAGGAAACTGATCGAATGGGCGCCCATAGCGTGGCGGTGGCGCCGCAGAGTCAGGAGGGGGCAGACCGTGTACCTGCGCCGAATCTCTAAACCCCGCCCCGCGGGGACGCTCGCCCTGCCCGGCTCCGCCGCCGCCCTGCGGCAACTGGAAGACCCCAACAGTGGGGCGGTCATGGTGCACGACCCGCACGCCGCCACGTTGACCGCGGTCATCCCCGTCGACCACCCCGGGTTCACGCTCCTCGACCCGTCGGACCAGGAGCGGCGGGTGCGGGCCTGGTCCAGGGTTCTGGCCGGCTGCTGCCGGTCCGGGCGGATAGCGCGCCTCCAGGTGCTGGAGCGGACCCTGCCGGACTCCGGGTCGGCGCTGGCCGGCTGGTGGGCGCGCCGCGGCGTGGACGACGGGTCGTGGACCGCGCGCGTCTACCGGGAGCTGATCGAGCGGGCCGGGCCCGCCTCCGAGAGGCACGCCGTGACCGTTTCGGTCGCGTTGGACCTGAAAGCCGCCGCCCGCGCGGTCAAAGCCGCCGGCGGCGGGACGCGGGGAGCCTCCCAAGTCCTCGCCCAAGAGGTCGCGTCCCTGACCGCCGCGCTGCGCGCCGCCGACCTCAACCCCGGCCCGCCGCTCCAAGCCGAACAGCTCGCGGCGATGCTCCGCTCCGCGTACGACCCCGCCGCCGCCGACCCCCGAACCGGCGGCGGCCTGGGGGAGGCGGGCCCGGTCGCGGTCAGGGAGACCTGGTCGAACCTCCGCTCCGACTCGGGGTGGCACGCCGTGCTGTGGGTGTCCGAATGGCCCCGCGCGCAGGTCTACCCCGGTTTCCTAGCGCCGCTGCTGCTGTCGTCCGGGATCCGACGGTCGTTCAGCTTGACGGTGGAGCCGCTCCGCGCCGACCAGGCCGCCCGGGACCTGCGCCGGAAGAAGACCGAGCACATCGCCGACCAAGCCCAGCGGGCCAAGATCGGGCAGATCGAGGACGCCGCCCAACAAGCCGAGTACAGGGACGTCCTCCAGCAAGAGGCCGACCTCGCCGAAGGGCACGGCGTCGCCCGCTACACCGGCCTGATCGCCGTCACCGCCGACACCCCCGAGCGGCTCCAAGCCGCCCAAGCCGCCGTCGAGCAAGCCGCGATCCAAGCGTCCTGCGAGACCAGGCTCCTCGCCGGCCAGCAAGCCCAAGCCTTCGCCGCCGCCGCCCTCCCCCTTTGCCGGGAGGCGTGACTCGCGGCTCCGTCGGTACTGGAACGCTACAGGTCCCCCATCGTTCCTCAGGCACTTGCGACTAGACTGAGTGTCATGTTGGTCTCGCGGCCGAACATGGTAGCGGCGAGCGGGACGCGCCCACCGCGCGGGGTCCCGCTATCGGTCGCGCGCTCGTGCCACGGCGCCGACATGGCGGCAGCACTCGCCGAGGAGCTGACACGCGGTCTCGACTGGGGGTCGCCCGAGAAGGGCGCACGGTCGCGGGAGGGATGGGGCCACAGGGCGGTGTTGTTTATTGCGTCGGTCGCGTCTCTTGTGCTCGGCCGCCCGCTGCGCTGGCGCGGCCCGCAGGGAGTCGCGGCAGACGACTCCGCCCCGGGCAAAGGCCCCGGCGGCGTCCGCGAAGCCCGCCAGCAACTGGAAGACCTGATGGCGGCCCTTGACGTTGCGAGTCTATTCCGCTTGGTCGCGCGCGACGCCGCGCCTCAGGACTCGGATCATGTGGAACGCCGTCGGCTCCTTAGCAAGCCCGGAGTCCCTCTTGGGAGTGAAAGCCAGCCGCATCCGCATCGAAACCAGCACGGATCGTGTCTCGGGTACCCGCCTGGCGGCAGCCGGGCGAGGTGGGCCATTCTCCCGGCATGACCGCTCCGGGCCATGTCGGGAGGGCCCCAGAGAGGATGCTGACATGGAATTCGGAGAATGGGGGATGGTGGTTCTGGCCGTGGCGGGCGCGGCTCCGTTCGTGTCGTTGCTTGGGCTGTGCGCGTATCTGGTTCACAAGACCGGGGGCACGCGCGGGCTGAGAGACCTCGCCCGAGTCGTGGAGGCGTGGCGGCGCGGATCCGGCCGCAGGCGGGGACGGTAACGGCGCGGGACCTCTGCGGCGCGGGGTCGGGCCGCGCACCTCTGAATGGTGGAATCCGGAGACCGGCTTCATGCCGCGGTGCTGGCCCGCCCGGCGGGGCAGCCGAGGCGTTTGCGCCGCGCGCAGGACCGGGCCGCCAGGAGGGCCCTGCGCGAGGCGGAGGCCGAGGCTCGCGCCGCAGCGCGCACGGCAACTGACCGGGCCAGGCGGGAGGCGCGGGAGGCGGTGCTCCTGCCCGCCGCGGGGGCGCCGGGCGCGGCGCAGCTTTGGACGCCGGGCCGGTTCCGGCTCCCGAAGCACCAGGACACGACCGCGACCCTGGGCGGCGCGTACCCGTTCCTGGCGGAGGGCGGCCTCGGCGCGGATGGCGTGTTCGTCGGCCAAGACCTCTACGGGGGCGCCAGCTTCGTCTACGACCCGTGGGTGTTGTACCAGGCGGGTTTGATCACCGCGCCGAACGTGGTGCTCGCCGGGATCGTCGGCTCCGGGAAGTCCTCCCTCGCGAAGTCGCTTTACACCAGGTCGATGCCGTTCGGGCGGCGCGTGTACGTGCCTGGCGACCCGAAAGGGGAGCACACCCCCGTCGCGCGGGCGGTCGGCGGCGCCGCGATCCAGCTCGGCCACGGCCGGGCCGCACGGCTCAACCCGCTGGACGAGGGGTACCGGCCAGCCAGCGTCCCCGAGCCGGAGTGGCGGCAGCGGGTCGCCGCCCGCCGCCGCGACCTCGTCGGCGCCCTCGCCGAGACCGTCCTCGGGCGGCCGCTCGGCCCGTTGGAGCACACCGCCGTGGACGCCGCCCTCGCCCGCGCTGTCGCCGCCGCCCCGGAGCCGGTCCTGCCGCAGGTCGTGGACCGGGTCCTCGCCCCCGACCGGGCCGACGACCCGGACGGGCGCCTCGCCGAGGACGGCCGCCAAGTCGGGCACGCGCTCAGGCGGCTGGTCGCCGGGGACCTGGCCGGCCTGTTCGACGGGCCCTCCACCGTCAGGTTCGACCCGTCCCTGCCGATGGTGTCCCTGGACCTGTCCGCCGTCGCCGAGAACTCCACCCTGATCAGCGTGTTGATGACGTGCTCGTCGGCGTGGATGGAGGCCGCCCTGTCCGACCCGGACGGCGGTCGCCGGTGGGTGGTGTACGACGAGGCGTGGCGGCTCATGTCCCACCCGGCTCTGCTGCGGCGGATGGACGCGCAGTGGCGGCTCGCCCGCCACTACGGGATAGCCAACATGCTGATCTTCCACAAGCTCACCGACCTGGACAACGTCGGCGACCAGGGCACCGCCATGCGGGCCCTCGCCTCGTCCCTGCTGGCGAACGCGGAGACCAGGATCGTCTACCGGCAGGAGTCCGACCAGACCAAAGGCGCCGCGGAGGCCCTCGGCCTGACCGGCGCGGAACGCGCCGTCCTGCCCGCCCTGGGAACCGGGCAGGGCCTGTGGCGCATCAAAGACCGCAGCTTCGTGGTCCAGCACCAGCTCCACCCCGACGAACTAGCCCTGTTCGACACCACAGCCCGCATGAACAACCGTACACACAACCCGAACCCGGCCAGCGGGAACGGCGGCGGCGGCACGTCCGGGTCCAGCGTACACCTCCGGGCGGCCGAAGGGCCAACGCGGGGCGCGCCGCCGGGGCCGTCTTTGACCGAGATCAGATGGGAGACACGACCATGACAGACGCGAACGGGTGGACCCCGGACCAGCCGACCGTGACCGTGGCGGTCGGCGGCGACGACGCCGTCGAGGTGCGGGTGTTCGGGGAGCCGTGGCTCCCGGACGGCTGCCCGGCGCCGTTGCGGCGCGACCAGCTCGGGTGGGCGATGGACCGGCTGTGGGAGCGGTTCGGGCAGTGGTTCACGGTGGAGCTCCTCGACGCCGACGGGACCAGGCGCCAAGGGGTCGTGGACCTGTCGCAGGTCGCCGCCCCAAGCGCCGGCCCCGGAACCGGGGCCCCCCGATCGGGCGCCGCCGGCCCGGGCCGGGACGACTCGCGGGCGGGCTACCCGCCGGCGGCCGGGGCGGGCGCGGAGGCGTTGTGGGGGCCGCCCGCCGAGGGGCCGGCCAGGCCGGCCAGGCACGCCGCCTCGCCCGACCCGCGGCCCGCGGCGGCCCCGGAGCGCGGGGGCTGGCCGACGGCGGCGGCGGACGGGTTCGAGGCGGGCGAGGACGTCCTGGTCGCCTACGTCGCCGGCGCGCTGCCCGCGGACGCCTGGGGGCGGGTGTCCGCGGAGGTTCCCCCGGAGGCCGCCGCGTGGCTCCCGACCGGGGAGGTCG
>JAISCU010000399.1 GCA_031265345.1 Bifidobacteriaceae bacterium | reverse complement strand
CCGCCACGTCACCATGTGCCCCCAAAAGATCGGGCTGATCGTCGCCGCGATACTCGTCCTCACCCATCTGAAATACCCATCAAACTACCCCTGGTGAGAAAACCTCATTTAATCTCAATCGTTGCGACCACAGATTCAATCAGGAAACCAGAAACAGACCCTCCGAAGTCGAGTTTTGGAAACTCGTGCCGGTAGATCACCACGTCATGCTGGTGCCGTTTCTCTCCTGGTCTTGCCTTCCCGTCGATGATCTCCCCTTGGCCGACGGCGACGTTGGCACCCAGATGATTCTCCAGGAAATTACGTACAAAGGCCTCGCGCGCCATTCCCTTGTCTCCCGAGTGGCTTGCGCCGGCTGACCTTTCGACCTTTGCGATGAGTTCCCTTTCGAGCGCGGCCATGTATGTCGCGAGCACTATTTGACCTCCAGTGTTTTCAGGGTGGGCTGCCTATACCCAGCGCTGGCACTCAGGGGATAGGCGCTTCTTTGGGTCCGAATTCCAGGTTGGAGAGCGATTCCACGATCTCGACCGTGCCGACGCTGACTGTTACCACGCGGGTCAGCAAGTCCAGGATGTAACGCGGCTCGGCGTGCTCGCGGAACCAGTCGCTTGGGTCGTCGACGACAGCGACCGTCTGGCAGGCGGTGCGCTGGTGGCGCTTCAGGACCGAGCCCACCGGCGAATGAGTGCCGAGCCAGTGGTTGTGGGCCTGGGCCAGAACGCCAGGCGCCGTTAGGCGTGGGTCTTGGCCGGTCGCACCTCCGACGCAGATCCAGGAGTCGGCTGTCCCAAGGCGCATCCAGCGTCAAGAACCGGTCGCCCTTGTTCCGCTCAGGGGTCGAAGAGGCCGCGAACTCCCGGAGGAAGGCCTGGGCGCTGGATCGCATGAAGCAATCCTATGGACCGGCACGGACATCGCAGCGGCAGTCGCGCGGCGCTGCGGCTGGTGTCTCCTTCGGGGCACAGGCCCCTGGGGTTGCACGCCAAGGTGATGGCACGTTGTGTGTTCACCGGATCGCCCGTTGGAAAGCGAAGGCTGTCTGGGTCCAGGCCCGGTTCGCGGCCTCCTGCTGACCGTGTCACGAGCGTCGTTCCCGGCGTGAGAGGAGAGCCCGCGCGTGGCACGCATGGGTCCTCGCAGCGTGAGGCTGTTTCGGTGAGGGTTGTGCGTCGGTCATGACATAATGTATGCTCCACAGTACTTCATGTCGTATAAGTGCGACATGACACAGGGCGTGAGAGGAAGGGCCGGTGTCGTTCTCAAGTCAACGGACGCTGGCAAGCCTGGTGGCGAGGGTCGGTCTGTTGGCCGCTTACACCGTTTACGCGGTCAGCACTGGTTTGGTCTGGTCGTCTGACGTGAAGCGGGTGGCCGTGGCCATGCTGGTGTTCATCGGGATAGGCGTGGGGGCGGCGATCCTGGTCCAGATCGGATTCCATGTCTTCGCAGCCATCCGCGCCGCGGTGCGCGAGGGCGGCGGTGACGGCGACCAAGAACGGATCGACCGGCTGATCGCTTCTGAGATGGTCGAGGACGAGATGCAGAAGCTGGTCGCCTGGAAGGCGTCGCGGGCGGCCGCCGTCGGCGCCGGGGTCGGGATCATCGCACTGCTCGTGACCCTGGCCTGTGGCGGCGGCACGGCCCTGGGTCTTCATCTGATGCTGTGGTGCTGCGGGGCAGGCTCCTTGGCGGAGGGTGTCATGGCGATCTGGTTTCACCAGCGCGGGGTCCGCAATGGCTAGAGGCTTGAAGATCGCGAACAGCATCCGGCGGTTGCGGTTCTTTGCCGACGAGATGACTCAACTCGATCTGGCCGAAAAGGTCGGTTGTTCCCGTCAGACGATCATCGCATTGGAGGCGGGCAAGTACACGCCGTCGTTGGAGTTGGCCTTCCGGATCGCGCTGGCCTTCGACGTGCCGATCGGCGACGTGTTCCACTGCGACCCGCCCAAGGCGGCCGCCGAGACAGGAGAGAAGTCATGAGAGCAGTCATGTATGACCGTTATGGCGGCCCGGAACGGCTCAAGACGGCCGAGGTGGACCGACCTGAGCCGGGTCCGGGCGAGGTGCGGGTGGGGGTCGAAGCGGTCGGGTTGAACGCCTATGACTGGCGGATGCTGAGCGGCACGCCGTTCCTGGTGCGTCTTCGTAACGGGCTGTTCCGGCCGAAGAACCGGATTCTGGGTGCGGATGTGGCGGGCGTGGTGGAGGCGACCGGAGCCCGGGCCACCAGGTTCCGGGTCGGGGACTGCGTGTTCGGTTGTTTGGAGGGTTCAGGCGCGTCCGGTCTCGCCGCTGGCGGCCTGGCGGAGTCCGTGGCCGCGCGGGAGACCGGCCTCGCGCTGATGCCGGACGGCATGACGTTCGCGGAGGCGGCGGCCCTGCCGATGGCGGGCGGCACGGCGTTGATCGCGGTGCGTGACAGTGGCGCTGTGACCGCTGGCATGGACGTGCTGGTCAACGGCGCGGCTGGCGGTGTGGGGACCTTCGCGGTCCAGATCGGCAAGGCTCTGGGCGCGCGGGTGACGGGCGTCTGCGCGGCCAACCACGCAGAGCTCGTGTCCGGCCTCGGGGCGGGCGCGGTGGTCGACTACCGGGCGGAGGACTTCACGAGCGCGCGCGAGTCTTGGGACGTCATCGTCGACGTGGCCGCTAGCCGGAGCGTGCGGGACTTGCGGAAAGGGCTGAGGCCGGGCGGCGTCATCGTCGCGGTGGGGTTCTCAAGCCTGCGGCGGATAGCCAGGTTCGGCTTGTCCGCGTTGAACAAGCGCGCCTCCAAGCGTGTGGCGATGTTGGCGGTCGACAACTGGAACGACGACCATGTGCGGGTCCTCGCGGAGATGGTCCAGGCCGGTCAGGTCGCCCCCGTGATCGACCGTGAACTGGACTGGGCGCAGGTCCAGGACGCGTTCGCCTACCTCGCGGAAGGGCACGCGGGAGGCAAGATAATCGTCCTGGTCGGCTCGTGACGCACGGGTCGTTTCGACAGGGCTTTCACCAGGTGCACGATGCCGCGCTTCTGGCCCCAACCCCACCGGCGGTCAGGGCGGTCAGCGCGTAGGGAGACGCGCTCCTTGCCGGTCCTCCGCGCCACGGACACGCGATATCGACCAAGATGTGGCGATAGAACGCGATCGGCCTGGTATGAGGCAGCCGTGCTGGCTGTGTTTCAGAGCCCAAATTCTGTCGGGATGCCGGGATTTGAACCCGGGGCCCCCTGCTCCCAAAGCAGGTGCGCTACCAAACTGCGCCACATCCCGTCATGTGCCCCGAAACGAATGGCCGACAACCAACCCGAGCCGACCCGGCGCCGGAGAACCACGACGAGCGGGCGACGGGAATCGAACCCGCGTAGCTAGCTTGGAAGGCTAGGACTCTACCATTGAGCTACGCCCGCATGCCCGCGCTGATCCCGCGAGCCAACATATCTTACCTGGTGCCCACGGACCGGGCGGACGGACGGCGGCGGACGGCCACGCGGCATCGTCCATCCGACCGACCAAAGTCAACGGGGACCGGGGAATATCCGCGGCGCCGATCCGGTTGGGATTCGGTGTACGCCACAAGCAACACCGAAGGAGACCTGAACATGTCCCCAATAGCCCCCGCAAACCCGGTCCAAGAGGCCGCAAACCCGGCTCCCGCAAACCCAGCGGTGACCCGGAACCCGAAGCTGGCCGGCCACCTGGCAGAAGCCGTCGAATGGCGCCTGAACAAGGCCGCCGAAGCGGTCGATGGAGTCGTCGCCGCGGATGCCGTCAGCCCCGACGCGCCCCTCGACCCCGTCATCAACGCCTGCGATCAGGCGCGCCGCTGGTCGGTGCGGGCCGAATCGGACGCCGAGATCGTGTCCATGCTGATCGACGGGCACAACCTGGACGAGGCCCGCGAACTGCTGTCCGGCCGCCTGACCGACGAGGTCGCCGAGGCCGAGCGCCACGCCGCGATGGCGGAATTGGCCGCCAGCCACCTCGTCGACCAGTTCAACGCCGCCGTCGAGGCGATCGACCAGGCCCAGTCTTTGCTGTCCTTGGCCGCGCAGCCGACCTGGAATCTGGACGGTTGGTGGTTGCACGATGCCGTCGCCAGGGCCTCCAGCCTCAGGTGCCGGGTCGCCCAGGCCGAGCAGGAGTCCGATGCCGCCCGCGAGCTAGCCTTCATGGCGGCGGCCCACACCGTCCCCGCCCAGGTGGCGCGTGGATTGGCCCAATCCGACCTGGAACACGCCGAATCGGTCCTGCCGTCGGCTCGGGCGGCCGTGCAGGCAGGCTGATCCCGCGACACGCCCCGCGCCCTCGCGCACCTCGAACAAGCGTTCGCTATACTCCTCGCCAGATGAATGTTATCCACAGGCCTGGCGTTTCTGCCATCACAGTGTCAGAGGTCGGTTCTACCCTGGATAGCGTTCGGTTCGATTTCCACGCTGGAAGGGCAGGGGTATGGCACAGGTAGACAAGGACAAGGCATTGGCCAGCGCGTTGGCGCAGATCGATCGCCAATACGGCAAGGGGTCGATCATGCGGCTGGGGGATGAGACCCACGCGGCGATCGACGTCATACCGACGGGTTCGATCGCGTTGGATGTCGCGCTCGGCATCGGGGGGTTGCCGCGCGGGCGGATCGTCGAGGTCTACGGCCCGGAATCGTCCGGCAAGACCACGGTCGCCCTGCACGCGGTGGCGAACGCCCAGAAGGCCGGCGGGATAGCCGCTTTCATCGACGCGGAGCACGCGCTCGACCCGGAGTACGCTCGCAAGCTCGGCGTCAACACCGACGATCTGTTGGTCTCCCAGCCGGACACCGGCGAGCAGGCCCTCGAGATCGCCGACATGCTGATCCGTTCGGGGGCTCTGGACATAGTCGTGGTCGACTCGGTGGCGGCCCTGGTGCCGAAAGCGGAGATCGAAGGCGAGATGGGGGACAGCCATGTGGGCCTCCAAGCCCGCCTGATGTCCCAGGCCATGCGCAAGATGACCGGCGCGTTGGCGGCCTCCGGCACGACCGCCGTGTTCATCAACCAACTGCGCGAGAAGATCGGTGTGTTCTTCGGCTCGCCGGAGACCACGACCGGGGGCAAAGCGCTGAAGTTCTACGCCTCGGTGCGTCTCGACGTGCGCCGGATCGAGACCCTCAAGGAGGGCACCGAGCCGGTCGGCAACCGGACCCGTGTGAAAGTGGTCAAGAACAAGGTCGCCGCCCCGTTCAAGCAGGCGGAGTTCGACATCCTCTACGGCCAGGGCATCTCGCGCGAGGGCAGTCTGATCGACCTCGGCGTGGAGCACGGCATAGTCCGCAAGTCCGGGGCCTGGTACACCTACGGCAACGACCAGCTCGGCCAGGGCAAGGAGAACGTCCGGTCCTTCCTCAAGGACAACCCGGAGTTGGCCGAGGAGATCGAGCAGAAGATCCTCACCGTCCTGGGCATAGTTCCGGGCGCGGAAGGCGATTCGCAGGTGGACGATGCCGCTGGGTCGGCTCTGGAGGCAGGCGCCGGCAACGCGCCGGGCGGCCCCGGAGCCGTCAAGACCGCGCGAGCCTCGGCGCCGAAGGCGAAGTGAAGGTCGACCAGGACGAGGAGCGCGCCCGGTCGGTCGCGTTGAGGGCGCTGGACGCCGCTCCCCGCACGCGCTCGCAGCTCGAGGAGTTGCTGGCCCGCAAGGAGGTCCCGCCCGAGGCGGCGGCGCGGGTGCTGGACCGGTTCGAGGAAGTCGGTCTGATCGACGACCAAGCCCTGGCCGAGGCGCTGGTCCGCACCAGGCACGCCGAACGCGGCCTGGTGGGACAGGCGCTGGCGGTCGAACTGCGTCGCAAAGGCATCGATCCCGCCGTCGCGGCCACGGCGATGGCCCAGCTCACCAGGGAGGACGAGGCCGCCGCCGCCGAGCGCTGGGCCAGGAAGAAACTGGCGACCACCCGGAGCTTGCCGACCGAAGCACGTCTGCGCCGGGCGGCGGCGCAGTTGGCCCGCAAAGGCCATGCGCCCGGCGTGGCGTTGGAGACCGTGAAACGACTGCTGGCGGAGGAACGGGACTAAGGGCCGGTGCGCGCGCCGCGGAGAACCCCAGCTTGCGCGAATGCCGCGCTCACGGCATCGAACACCTGCTCGTAGTCCTTCGCCTCGGCTAGCCTCTCGGCGTACCCCGCATGGGGCCGCAAGTCCTCGCCGGTCAGGCCCAGCATGCGGCTGAAGATTCCGGCGTCCCACTCGACGTAGCGGTGGTAGCGGGCCACCCGCTCGCGCGCCGTCCCGACGGCGGTCAACGTTATGACGCTGACTCCGCCATAGCCGGCGGCGAAATTGATGTCGAGCCTGCGGTAGCCTCCGCCGAAGAGGGAGCCCGAACCGCCGACGGTCGCCTCGGCCACCGCTTTGAACGGGTCGTCCTGGTGAATCCGGAAACCCATGGCGGATAACGTGCCGAGCAGCAGGCCCCGCGCCTGTCTGGGGTCTCCCGCGACATCGTAGGTCGCTGTTGCCATCGACTGCCTCCTCGCCGAAACGGACGCGTTGCCCGCCGTGGGCCGTTCCGGTCGGTATGCTACCGCGCCGCGCCCTCAGTCGGGCCACATCTCCCGGACGGGCTCTTTCGACTCCGGCTCGGCCGGTCCCGCGAATTCGGCTCGGGTGTAGTAGGCCGGATCGGGGTCCTCGGGCAGCGCGGCCGAATCGACCACCGCCAATTCGACCACCGTCGAGACGGATGGCGGCAGGTCTTCCGCCTGAGCCGGGCCGAAACGGCTGCCCCGGCCGCGCAGGCGCCTGCCGAGGCGGTCGGCCAGGAGCGAGAGGCCGTAGTTGATGATCAAGAACAGGATGGTGGCCGTCAGCAGGGTCTGGATGGTGTTGGCCTGGCCGGACGTGGTGCCCAGGCGCTTCGCGCCGGAGAGCAACTCCTGGTAGCCCACCATGTAACCGAGCGCGGAATCCTTCAGGACCACGACCAGTTGGGCCACCAGGGCTGGAAGCATCGCCAAGAGGGCCTGCGGCACCTCGATCTGGACCAAGGACTGAAGGCGGGTCAAGCCGATGGCCGCGCCC